>JAUNVL010000160.1 GCA_030537675.1 Propionibacteriaceae bacterium
TTCGGCCCGGTCGTGCTCGTCGGTATCGGAGGGGTGTTCGCAGAACTACTCAAGGACACCAGATGCGCGCTGGGCCCCGTTACCCCGCAGGGCGCCAGCGACCTCCTGCTCTCGCTGCGGGGCTCCAGTCTGCTCACAGGGTATCGAGGCGGGGTTGCCGTCGACCTCGACAGCGCAGCAGAGTTGGTGTCCACCTTGTCCAGATATGCGGCCGCACACCCGGAGATTGCCGAAATGGAGTGCAATCCGATCGCTGTGACTCCACGCGGTGCCGTTGCGCTGGACGCCCGGATCGTGCTGGGGGAGGCGATCACATGTCTGAGGTGATCCTCTACGAAACCGAGGGGCCGATCGCCACGATCACCCTCAACCGCCCTCACAAACTCAACGCCCTCAATGCTGAGGTCATCACCGAGCTTGAACGACGTCTCAGCCAGGCGGCGAATGACGATGAGGTCAAGGTGCTGCTCCTGGCGGCGAACGGGCGGGCGTTCTCGGCTGGGTACGACATCACCGATGAGATCGAGGAGAAAACGGAGACTCCGCTCGATTGGCTACCGATACTGAGGCGAGACGTGGCGGCCACCATGCGCGTGTGGAACTTCCCGAAGCCGACCATCGCCGTCGTCCAGGGGTATTGCCTCGCCGGTGGTTGCGAGTTGGCAATGGCGTGCGACATCATCGTCGCCGCAGAGGACGCAGAGTTCGGTGAGCCCGAGATCCAGTACGGGTCCGGACCTGTCACGCTCCTGATGCCCTTCATCCTGGGTCAGAAGAAGACCGCAGAGCTCCTGTTCACTGGGGACAGGATCGACGCCTGGGAAGCATCGCGGCTCGGCCTGCTGAACACCGTCGTGCCTCGCGATGAGATCGAGGCGACCGCCAGGGCGCTTGCCCTGCGTATCGCCAACGCGCCCCTGGCCGTCCTGCGCCTCACCAAGGAGGCTCTACGACGCGCTTACGATGCCATGGGCCTCTCGCAAGCGGTCGAGGCCAACATCCCCATTTCTGCGATCCTCAATGGCGCCAACACACCCGAACAACAAGAGTTCGACCGGATAGCCACCGAGCAGGGTCTCAAGGCCGCGCTCTCGTGGCGCGACTCCCGCTACCGCGACTGAAGGAGGGGTGGTGGGCGGGATCCGGAGGTCCTCCACATCCTTCGCCGCATGGATCAACTCGAGACAAGACCTTGCGTTGAGCGTCGATCAGGCGGAAAAGGTTCGCGGTTGGCGCTGAAGGGGCCGGTGACGAGCGATCCGCATCACCACTACAAGCACGACTACCTGCACGGCAAGCAGCACCGTGCCCGAGACGACCTCGGACCAGCCCATCACGAAGCCGGCCTGCAGCGTCCCGATACCGCTCGCGACCGGATAGAACAGCGGCCAGAGGATCGCGAGGTTGCGGACGATTGCGAACACAACACCGAACAGCACAGCGAACACCCCGAAGCCGAGCGCGACCTCGAAAGGCACCGAACCGACATGCTGCAGCGCGAAGCCGATCCCTGTCAGCAGAATCGCCGGCAGCCAACCGAATGCGCGCTCCCAGCGCAGGAACAGCCAACCAAAAACAAAGAGCGGCTCCCACAACACCACCAGGTTCGCCAGGAGTTGCGGCACGACCGGCACACCCTGCGCCGCAGCCGTGGAGACCAACTGATAGGCAGAACCTGCCCCCAACACCGCAGAAATTATGAGAGACAGCAGGAGGAATCGACGCCGGATGCCAAGTCCTGCCAAGCCCTCGCGTCGTTGCAGCAGCACCACGAGCGCGGGAATTAGCGTTGCCACCACGACGATGCCGGCCAGGAGGAACCACTCATTGATTGTGGTACCGGCCCAGTAGCATCCCCAGAACGCCAGAAGTGTGAAAAAAGCAACGAGTGTGTCGCCCCCGGGAGCCCACGCGACTACCTGCCGACGGGATGGGGGTTTGGAGCCGCGAGACTCGACTTCAGACCCGGAGGCCCGGGCGCTGAACGCCGACATACACACCCCCTCCCAAGCGTCGCGGACCGACGCAGATCAAATCGTCATCGTAGATACGGTGCGTCAGAAACGCTAGACATCTGAACAGTAACTCCACCACGTTCCACTGCCGAGGAACCTTTCACATGGCGACCTGAAGTAGCCACCTGCTCACTTCGCTCACGGTGTGCAGTGACTCACGGCCCCTTGAGGGCGTGCTGACAGGAAGCCCAACACGCTTCGACCCTCGTCCCAGCAGGTGGCTGGGGCCCGATCAGCTCCCCAAATGACGGCGCAAGTACGCGCCCGTCATGCTGTCGTCCGAGCGCACCACTTGCTCAGGTGTACCCGTCGCCACCACCCGACCCCCGGATTCACCACCACCGGGACCGATGTCGATCACCCAGTCAGCATTGGCAACCATGTCCAGATCGTGCTCGATGACGACCACGGTCGCGCCGTGTTCGAGGAGTCGGTCGAGCACGTGCACGAGGGTGCGCACGTCGAGTGGATGCAGCCCCACGCTTGGCTCGTCGAACACGAAGACGGCGTGGCTCTGTGTGCGGCCCATCTGCCCTGCGAGCTTGAGTCGCTGCGCCTCGCCGCCGGATAGCGCGGGCGTGTCCTCGCCGAGCGTGAGGTAGCCAAGCCCGAGGTCAACGAGGATCTGCAGCGTGCGGCAAACGGCGGGGATGTCGCCCACGAGGTCCATCGCCTCGACGACGGTCGCACCCATGAGCGCGGGCAATGACACGCCGTCGCGCAGGATTGTGTCGGCCTCGGGACCGTAGCGCCTGCCCTCGCAATCCGGGCAGTCGATGTCCATGTCAGGCAGGAACTGCACATCGAGCTCAACGCGCCCGGTGCCCCTGCACCTGGAACAGCGCAAGGCGCCCGTGTTGTAGGAGAAGTCGCCCATTTTCAAGCCGCGTGCCTGTGCATCAGCGGTTTCGGCGAACGCGCTCCGCAGAGGATCGAGCACACCGGAGTATGTCGCGACGGTCGAGCGGATGTTCACGCCGATCGGCGTCGCGTCGATCCGATGCACGTGTCGGATGCCGGATTCCTCGATCCTGTCGACGTGCTCGGGAAGTTCACGGTGTTCGATCACCGCGCGCAGCGCTGGGACGAGTGATTCGAGCACCATCGTCGTCTTGCCCGACCCCGAAACGCCCGTGACCACACTCATACGGCCACGCGGGATGCGCACGTCGAGTGCGTGCACGGTATGGATGGGCTCGGTCACAATGCGGATTTCGCCGTGTTCGAACATGTCGGCTGGATCCGCCTGCTCGCGCACGACAATCTCCTCGCGACCGTCAAGGAACGGGGCCAGCCGCGAGGCTGGCTCGGCCGTGACCAGCTCGACCGAGCCCTGGGCGATGACGGTGCCACCGTCGCCGCCCGAGCCCGGCCCGATCTCGATGATCTCGTCAGCCTCACGCAGCACCTGCACGTCATGGTCAACGACCAACACCGAGTTCCCGTCGGCCAGTAGGTCACCGATGAGCTCAAGCAGACCGTCAATGTTGGAGGGATGCATGCCGATGCTCGGTTCATCGAGCACGTACAGGACGCCTGTCGTTCGGTTGCGGACCGCACGTGCGAGCTGGACGCGCTGACGCTCCCCGGTCGACAGCGTCGAGCCGGCGCGGTCGAGTGCGAGATAGCCCAGACCCAGGTGTGCGAGGCGTTCGGTCATCTGCGTGAGCTGGTCGACGAGCGCGCGCGCCATCGAATGCATATCGCGCGGGAGCGGGTCGATGATCGTGGGCGCCCATGCGATGAGTTCGTCGAGCGTCTTGGCTGACGCCTGCGCAAGGTTCAAACCATCAATCTCGGGGTGCAGTGCTGCTGGCGACAGCCGCGTGCCGTGGCAGGCGGGGCACGTCCGCTCAATGAGGAAGCGCGAGACCCGGGCAAGGCGCTTCTCGTCCTTGGCGCGGCGCAGCTCCTCCGTCACAGTCAACCGGGCGTTTCGGAAGGTGAAGCCGATGTCACGCACCCCCTTTTTGGACTGCAGTGTGATCTCTTTCTTCTCCTCGGGACCGTCGAGGACGATGTTCTTCTCCCAGTCCTCCAAGTCGCGCCACGGCACGTCGGTGCGCACCCCCAATTCACGAGCAATGTCGGGCTGCACCTTCCAGTTGAACATGTTCCACGGCTTCACGGCCCCCT
>JAUNVL010000161.1 GCA_030537675.1 Propionibacteriaceae bacterium
CATGAAGCTCATTCTCACCAGCACCGTTGACAAGATCGGCATCGCCGGCGACGTCGTCGAGGTCAAGGACGGCTACGGCCGTAACTTCCTCCTGCCCCAGGGCAAGGCGATTCGCTGGACCCGTGGCACCGAGAAGCAGATCGATGGCATCAAGCGCTCTCGTGACGCACGCGAAATCCGTGGCGTTGAACACGCCGCAGAGATTCGCACCCAGATCGAGGGCCTGCAGATCAAGGTCCCCGCTCGCGTTTCCGATACCGGGCACCTGTTCGGCTCCGTCACCACCAGCGACCTCGTCGTTGCAGTGAAGAAGGCCGGCGGTCCCGCGATCGACAAGCGCTCCGTCAGCTTCGCCAAGCCAGTGAAGACGGTCGGGGAGCACACAGCCGCCATCAAGCTGCACGGCGCTGTCACGGCACACGTCCCGTTCGTGGTCGTTGCCGCCTGAGCACAGCTCAAGCTGAGAAGGACCCCGGCCCAGTGGGCCGGGGTCCTTCTGCGTTGCTGCCCGGATGACGCACTTCAGCCTCGTGAAGGTCTCGAATGTGACGTGAGCGTGAGCGGAGGGCAGTCAGTGATCAGCAAGCCTTTTCGTCGTGGCCCGAGTTTGGGGAATCGTCGTGAAACGCAACCTGGTGCGGACGCGGCTACGTCAGTAATTGGGGTCATTGCGGCCTTTGGACTAACATTGATTGGCTGTGTCATTGCAGGCAAGCGGCAATCGCCGCGGCCCGCGCAGGAACTTCTGGAGGAAATTGATGTCGCTCAACCACCGTCTTCGTATCGTTGCCCCGTTCGCCCTCGCGGCTGTTGCGCTGGGCATGACCGCCTGCGCTCCCGGGGGTCCTGACTCGACGCCCACGGTGACCGTCAGCGCCCCCCTAGAGGAGTCCAGCCCGGTCGAAACCACCCCGGAGGCGTCCGAGCCGATGGTGGAGGCGTCGGAACCGATGGAAAGTGAAGCGCCGTCGGAGGCCCCTTCAACCATGGGGCCGAACGATGAGAGTGGCGTCGTCGACGTCACCGTTGCGGGCGATCAGGGCATTCTGGCGCTGCAGCACGCAGGCACGGTCCCCACCGGCTCGGCCGGACCGACGAACATGAAGTTGATCACGGGACCGGGCGGTTGCTTCGCGCTGACCAATGAGGGCAAGCCGCAGCTGCTCGTCTTCCCCGCAGATGCCACGTTTGTCCTGCAGGAGGGCAAGCCGTCGGCCACCATCTCGGGGACAGAGCACTACGTGGGCCGTCAGTTCGATGTCGCCACTGTTGCCGTCCCCAAGACCAGCGTCGCGGGCATCCCGGATCGTTGCTTGCAGGGCTCTGACGACACTGTCCTGGTTGTCGGCTGACCTTATGACCGGGGGGTCAGGCCCGCTTCGACGCGGCGAAGGCTTCCCGGAACTCCGGATCGTCCATGATCAAGTAGACCAGCCCGCAGTCCTGTGGCCCCGTGACGCTTGCCTGACACAACGTGCATGGTTCCCCGGGCCGTAGAGGGCATTTGGCGTCGGGGCGCGTGCGCTTGCGAGGGCGGGTCGATAGTGCACGAGCAGTTGCAGTCACGCTTCGACCATACGCTTGGCAGAATTGCAGGCCCGGGTAGGGTCTCTGTGCATGAAGATCTTGATCATCGGTGGACACGGGAAGGTGGCCCTGTTGGCTGCCCCAATGCTGACCAGGGGCGGCCACGCAGTCGCCTCTGTGGTGCGGAACGCTGATCACGTCTCCGACGTCGAAGCTACGGGGGCCATGGCCATCGTCAGTGACATCGAACACATGGACGAAACCGACACCCGTGCCTTGGTACGAGGCTACGACGCCATCGTGTGGGCGGCCGGAGCCGGCGGTGGTAGCAAGGAACGCACATACGCCGTCGACCGGGACGCAGCGATCCGCGCCATCGATGCAGCAGTTGCTGAGGGTGTGGACCGCTTCGTCATGGTCTCCTACGTGGGCGCGGGGCGCGACAATGTGCCCGCCGACAATCCATTTCATGCGTACGCAGATGCGAAGGCAGCTGCGGATGACCACCTCAGGCGTACCGCGCTGAACTGGACCATCCTCGGTCCTGGGCAGTTGACGCTGGACGAGCCGACGAGCCGCATCGAGTACGGGGACCACGTCACCGAGGGCGAGACTTCGCGGGGTAACGTGGCTGAACTCGTCACCGGTGCCGTGGGACGCAGCGACCTGGGCGGGGTCACCATCAACTTTCGCGACGGCAACGTCGCGATCTGGGAGGCCATGGAGAGCCTGGCCCGGCGCGCTGATGGCACCCCCGTCGCCACCCTCAGGGAGGGCCAGCCCAAGTGAGTTGGTCGCGGGTCCTGAGCAGTCGCATTTCCTGATCGCAAGAAACTGCGGGCGTTGCTCAGGAGCGAAAGCGAGACGTGAGTTAGTCCATTGACGTCCGGGTTACGGTCGATCCATGAGGATCATGATCATTGGAGGACACGGACAGATTGCCCTGTTGACAGCACCGCGGCTGGTCAGGGGTGGGCATCACGTCACATCGGTCGTTCGCAACCCGGACCATGTGGCGGATGTTGAAGCCACAGGAGCACGCGTTGTTGTTCAGGACGTGGAGGCGCTGGATGCATCGGGCACGCGTGAACTGGTGAGAGGTGAGGATGCCATCATCTGGGCAGCGGGCGCTGGTGGGGGGAGTCCAGAGCGGACCTACACCGTCGACAGGGACGCCGCTATCCGCACCATCGATGCTTCGGTTGAGGTGGGCGTGGGGAGGTTCGTTATGGTGTCCTACGCCGGATCGGGACGGGACAACGTCGCTGAGGACAACCCGCTCTACACCTACGCCCAAGCAAAGGCTGCTGCCGACGGCCACCTGCATCGTGCCGCCGTGAACTGGACGATTCTTGGCCCAGCGCAACTGACCGACGACGTCCGCACAGGCCGCATCGGCTACGGCGACCACGTGGTGAAGGGCGACACCTCACGCGGCAACGTGGCCGAACTCGTCGCGGGCGTCGTCGGACGCACCGATCTCGCAGGCGTCACGATCCGGTTTCGGGACGGCACGACCGCCGTTTGGGAAGCGATGGAGAGTATGGCCCGTCGAGCAGCAGGCAACCCCGTCGCGGTGGCGAGAGAGGGGCATCGCGTCATCGCTGCGGCACCCCAACTGGCCCTGGAGACCCGCTAGGAGGCGTCTTGCTCTGCTGGTGTGGAATAGGTTCCCGACTGAACACGTCCCGGCGACGTCAGCGCCCACCGCACCACTGTTGTGGCGAAGCGGCCGAGAGGCCGGCCCAACAGCCTGTCAAACCACTTGCTGGTGGGAAGGTTCAGCTCGCGTCTCGCCCACACCGGGAGCGTGCTGATGGCGCCAGCCACGAGCATCCAGTACCCGGGTCTCGCAATCCATGGCACCGGGGGAGTGCGCACGAGGAAGGAAACGGTGTCGAGTGCCGCTTCCGACGCTCTCAGTTCCGGGGTGTATGCCTCGAGTGCCGCGTGGAGTTCGTCCTCGGTGCGGGGGAGGTTGATTGCGCCCAACATCTCGCCAACGGGTGCGGCCTGCGCGACGTAGGCGTCGGCCTGAGCCTGTGTGAGCTTGCGGTCACCGAAGTGGTGGAATCCGGTGAGGAAACTCTCCGTTTCCGCAAGATGCACCCATTCGAGCAGGTGGGGGTCGGAGGCTCGGTACGGTGTGCCGTCATCGGACTTGCCCCGGACGCGCTCGTGGATGCGGCGGATCTTGGCGATCATGTCCTCGGCCATGGGGACCGGGCCATAGGTGGTCATGGCCAGGAATTCGCTGGTGCGCTGCAGCCTCCCCCAGGGGTCGGAACGGTAGCCGGAGTGGCCCGCCACCCCTGCCATGGCGGCGGGATGCAGAGCTTGGAGCAGCAACGAGCGAATGCCGCCGGCGTACATGGCGGCGTCGCCGTTGATGTGCCAAATCTCGGAGTCACGGGCGTGCCAACGCTCGCCGGGGGAGTCCCAGATGAGAGCAGCCTTGGCATCTGCGTCTGGGCCAGCCACACGACTGCGCAGGGTTTCCCCGATGGCGCGGCGAACTACGGACAGAGGGTTGTGCATACATCCAGACTATGCGCACCCAAAACACAGG
>JAUNVL010000019.1:0-14077 GCA_030537675.1 Propionibacteriaceae bacterium
GTGCCCGACAGCCGAGAGGCGTTTCGCTGACTTCAGGTACCCGCTCAGCTGGTGGCGGAAGAGGTGGGGGAGCGGTAGGCGTTGGGCCCGCCGGAGACGTCGTCCAGTGCGGAGACAATGGGGGCGACGAGGATCTTGGACTCGGCCTCGAGCAGTTCCTTCAGGTGGTCTGTGGTGCGTGGACCGACGAGCGCTGACGCCACACATGGGGCGTCGCGCACCCACAGGAGCGCCACCTGGGCAGGCGTGAGACCGAGACCCTCGGCGGCTTTGGCGACGGCGTCGACGACTGATCGGGAGCGCGGCTGCATGTACGGCTCCAGGAACCATGCGAAGTGGTCCGATGCGGCGCGCGAATCCCGCGGGATACCCGTGCGGTACTTACCGGTCAGCGCCCCGCGACCCAAGGCTGACCAGGCCAGCAGACCCAGGCGGTGGTGCTGGGCGGCTCCCACCACCTCCACTTCCGCGCGGCGCGCCAGAAGCGAGTACTCCACCTGTACCGAGGCCAGCCCAGTGCGGCCGGTCAGCGCCTTCTGCCAGGTGGCAGCGGTGGCGGTCTGCCAACCCACGAAGTTCGACACCCCGACGTAGCGGGCCAGACCGCGTGACACCGCGGAGTCCATGGCGGCGAGCGTCTCGTCGATGGGGGCGTCGCCCCAGGCGTGGACCTGCCACAGGTCCACATGGTCGGTGTTGAGACGCCGCAGCGACTGCTCCAGGTCGCCCAGCATCGCGGAGCGGGACGTGTCGATCACACGCTTGCCGTCCCGGATCACGAAGCCGGCCTTGGTGGCAATGACCAAGTCCTGCCGGGCGATGCCGCCGGCCAGCAGCTTGCCGATCATTCGCTCCGCCACTCCGCCGCCATAGGCGGGCGCAGTGTCGATGAGGTTGCCCCCGGCGTCAACGAAGTCGTTGACGAGCTGTTTCACCGTCGGCCAGTCCGTGTCCCGTCCCCAGGCCATGCTGCCCAAACCCATACGGGAGACCTGCAGACCTGAGGATCCCAGTGCGCGACGTTCCATGCCCGCCACCCTAGGCCTGCAGGACGCCGGCCAGGAGTAGTCCGGCCACCACGGCCGCGATGCCGAGCCGGTAATACACGAAGCCACGGAAGTTGTGGGTGCTGATGAACTTGATGAGCCAGGCGATGACCGCGTAGCCCACGAAGAAGGCGATGATCGTGGCCACGATGGTGGGACCCCAGGCCGTGTGGTCGGTGCCGCTACCGATGTCCTTGAGCTTGTACAGCCCTGAGCCGAAGACGGCAGGAATCGCCAACAGGAACGAGTAGCGGGTGGCGGCGACGCGGGTGTAGCCCATGAACAGCCCGCCGGAGATGGTCATGCCGGAGCGGGACACGCCGGGTATGAGCGCGCAGGCCTGTGCCAGACCGAACAGGACGCCGTGCTTCCAGGTGAGCTGATCCAGTTCGCGCGTGTTGCGGTCGGCAAGCCTGTCCGCGAGGTACAGGACGACGGCGATGCCGGCCAGCGTCGCGACCGTGAACCACAGGCTGCGAAACGTGGTGGTGATGGCGTCCTCCAACAGGAGGCCCAGCAGAACGATGGGCATGGAGCCGATGATGACCAGCCACCCCATGCGGGCATCCGGGTCGCCACGCTCGACGCGTCCGGTCAGTGAACCGAGCCATGCCTTGATGATGCGCACGATGTCGTGCCAGAAGTACACGAGCACCGCGGTCTCGGTGCCGAGTTGGGTGACAGCGGTGAAAGCCGCCCCCGGGTCCCTGCCCTGGAAGAAGAGCTGGCCCGCGATCGAGACGTGTGCGCTCGACGAGATGGGCAAAAATTCCGTCAGCCCCTGCACGATTCCGAGCACGATCGCCTCGAACCAACCCATGTTCCGCACTCCTTCGCCACCGGTCCGGCGTCGTTCCGGCCAGCCCACACTGTAGACCGACTAGCGTTGCTGTTCATGACCACAGTTGTCCTGATACGCCATGGCCGCTCCACCGCCAACGCCGACGGCGTGCTCGCAGGCAGGGCCGAGGGCGTCGAGCTCGACGATACGGGTCGCGACCAGGCCACTCGGCTGGGCGCGCTCCTCGCGGACGCCACCGTCGCGGCCACGTACCGCTCCCCGAGCCTGCGATGCCAGCAGACGGCAACGCTGCTCGGAGCGCCCGACGCCGAAGTGCTGCCCGGCCTCGACGAATGCGACTACGGGGCGTGGACCAACCGCAAACTGATGGAACTCTCCGTCGAACCGCTCTGGGAGACCATCCAGCAGGAACCGTCCGCCGTGAGGTTCCCGGAGGGGGAGACCATGCTGGAGATGCGTACCCGGGCCGTCGGTGCCATCGACGCGATCCGCGCTCGCCACGAGCAGGGCGACGTCGTGCTGGTGGTCAGCCACGGGGACATCATCAAGTCGATCCTCTCGGATGCGCTGGGCCAGGGTTTTGACGATTTTCAGCGGTTGAATGTGGCCCCGGCCTCGATCAGCGTCATCAATTACTCACACGAGCGCCCGTTCGTGGTCTGCATCAACGCCAACAGCGACATTGCCGGATTCTTCTCCAACACGGCGGCTCCCACCGTCGGCGGCGGCGATGTTTCAGGCAAGGAATAGGGTTGTAGACATGTTGCTCGAGTTCCCGCGCCCGGATCGCTGCATCGTCGGCACCATCGGCGAGCCGGGAAACCGGTTGTTCATCATTCAGGTCTCCCAGGGTGCCTCCTTGGCCTCCGTCGCCATCGAGAAACAGCAGGTCCAGGTGCTGGGCCAGCGGATGGCCCAGATCCTCGACCAGCTCGAAGCGCTGGGCCGGTCCACGGGCGACATGACCACGCCCAAGGACATGGGCCCCCTCGACGCGCCGCTGGACGTCGAGTTCCGGGTGGGTGCCATCGGCCTCGCCTGGGATTCGGGACGCTCCGCCATCCAGTTGGAGTTGTTCTCCATGGAACTCGGCGAGGAGAAGGAGGACGACGATGGCAACGTGCTGATGCAGGTGTGGTTGACGCCCCGCATGGCACGCGAGTTCTCGCTGCGCACGGCCCTGGTGGTCTCCTCGGGGCGGCCCGCCTGCCCCTTCTGTGCGCAGCCCATCGATCCCGGCGGCCACATCTGCCCGCGGTCGAACGGCTACCGGACCTCCCTGTTCTGATGGAGGCGATCGCCCCGCAAGGGACGCTTGAGGTCCTTGGACGGCTCACCGAGGCCTCGAATGCCACGTTCCTGACGCGCGATGAGGCCGAGAAGCTGTGGGTCTACAAGCCCGTGGCGGGGGAGGCGCCGCTGTGGGACTTCCCGCGCGGCACGCTGAGCCGACGAGAAGTGGCCGCGCATGACCTCAGCGAGGCCCTCGGCGTGGGCGTCGTTCCTCTGACGCTCTGGTACGACGGGCCGGCTGGTGAGGGCTCCCTGCAGGCCTGGATCGACGGGCAGGTCACGGACTTGGTGGACCTGTTGAGGCCCGAGCAACTGGATGAGACCTGGTTGCCGGTGGTGTCCGGCGTTGACGAGCACGACAAACCGATCTTCCTCGCCCATCGCGACGATCCGCGGCTGCGCAGCATGTGCCTCTTCGACCTCGTGATCAACAACTCCGACCGCAAGGCGGGACACATCATCACCGAGGGCGAGCGCATCTTCGGCGTCGACCACGGTGTGAGCATGCACGTGTCCGACAAGTTCCGCACGGTGCTCTGGGGCTTTGCAGGTGAGCCTCTGGTCGCCGCAGAGGAGGCTCTGCTGCAGGAGGTGAAGAGCCTGCCCGGCCCCCCGGAAGGCCTCACCGCCCAGGAGTGGGACGCGATGGCTGGCCGCGCCGCGTCGCTGTTGCAGGCCGGTGTCTTTCCCGGTCCCAGTACCCAGTGGCCAGCCATTCCGTGGCCGGCGTGGTGAGGGGCGAGCAGCGCCGCGAGCGAACAGCAATGCGCGAAGCTCCGCACAACGGGTAGATTTCGCTGACATGTATGCGTGGCCGAAAGTCGATGTCCCCCTCCTCCCTCGCCGGGAAGCCGATGTGCCGGACAGGTTGAGCCTGTATGACACCGCGACCCGTGAACTGGTGGCCATCGAGGCCGACGAGGACGAGGCACGGATGTACGTCTGCGGCATCACGCCCTACGACGCGACGCACATCGGGCACGCGAACACGTATGTGGCCTTCGATCTGGCCAACCGCGTGTGGCGGGACCTTGGCCTGGCGGTGAACTACACCCAGAACGTGACCGACGTCGACGACCCGCTCCTGGAGCGGGCCGAGGCCACCGGACAGGACTGGGAAGAGCTCGCCGAGAGCCAGATTGAGCTGTTCCGCAGCGACATGACCGACCTGCGCGTCATCCCCCCGGATCATTACATCGGCGCGGTCGAGACCATCTCCTGCGTCGTGGAGATCATTGAGCAACTGCTCCCGAGCGGGCTCGTTTACCAGGTGGAGGACGACGAACACCCCGACTGGTACTTCAACAGTGTGGCGGCCCCCGGTTTCGGTGGGGTCAGCAACCTTGATGAGGACGAGATGCTCAGCGTGTTCGCCGAGCGCGGTGGTGACCCGGACCGGCCGGGCAAGCGTCATCCCCTGGACAGCCTGCTGTGGCAGTTCGCGCGCGACGGCGAGCCCAGCTGGACGTCGCCGCTGGGTGCCGGGCGCCCGGGCTGGCACATCGAGTGCGTGGCCATCTCGCTGCACCACCTCGGCCCCCACTTCGACGTGCAGGGTGGCGGTTCAGACCTGACGTTCCCGCACCACGAGATGTGCGCCGCCCAGGCCATCGTCGCGTCGCGCGAACCGATGGCCAAGGCCTTCGTGCACTCCGGGATGGTGGCGCTCGACGGCGAGAAGATGAGCAAGTCCAAGGGCAACCTGGAACTCGTCAGCCGTCTTCGTCATGCGGGCGCAGACCCGATGGCCATCCGGCTGGCGCTGATGGACAACCACTACCGCAGCGACTGGGAATGGGACGCCAGCAGGCTTGACAAGGCCACGGAGCGGCTCGCCCTGTGGCGCAGCATCCGCAACAACGGCACGGCGCTGCCGGCCGCCGGGCTCCTCGACCAGCTCCGCCAGGCCCTGCGCACGGACCTCAATGCGCCGTCCGCGCTGCAGAGTGTCGACGCGTGGGTGGCGGGCAGCCTCGCCATCGACTCCGACGACACGGGCGCCATCGACGAGATGGTGGCCGCTGTGGACGCACTGCTGGGCATCAAGCTCTGAGGACTGCGCACGGCCGCGCCGCCGGCCGGGTGCGTGACGCCGCGTCCGTGGCGGGTAGGCTGCCAGCCGTGAAGTCCTTCGAGCAACTCTTCGAGCAACTGACCGAAACCGCCCGCACCCGGCCTGAGGGGTCCCACACCGTGGCCCGTCTGGACGCTGGCGTGCATGGCATCGGGAAGAAGATCGTAGAGGAGGCGGCCGAGGTGTGGATGGCTGCCGAGTACCAGTCGAAGGACGAGGCAGCCGAGGAGATCAGCCAGTTGCTCTACCACGTGCAGACGATGATGCTGGCGCTGGAGATCGACCTCGACGATGTTTACCGATACCTCTGATCCGACAGAGGCCGCGAAGGGCTCAACAACCATGACCGATCGACTCCTCAAGATTGCCGTCCCCAACAAGGGCGCCCTCGCCGACGCCGCTGCCGACATGCTGCGCAGCGCCGGCTACCGACAGCGCACGGACCCCAAGGACCTGACGCTCATCGACGTTGACCACAACGTCGAGTTCTACTACCTGCGGCCACGCGACATCGCCGTGTACGTGGGCGCGGGACACCTCGACCTCGGCATCACCGGTCGCGACATGCTGCTGGACTCCGCAGCACCTGCGGACGAGATCATGTCGCTGGGTTTCGGCGGTAGCCGCTTCCGGTTTGCCGCGCCCGTCGGCGGCGGGAACACCATCGAGAACCTCGGTGGCAAGCGCATCGCCACCTCGTACCCGGGGCTGCTGCAGATCTGGCTGGACGAGAAGGGCATCGATGCCACGCTGGTGAAGCTCGACGGTGCCGTCGAATCCGCCATCCGCCTGGGCGTCGCGGATGTGGTGGCAGACGTCGTCGACACCGGCACCACGCTGCGCCGGGCAGGTCTGGAAATGTTTGGCGACTCCATCTGCAGCTCCGAAGCCATCCTCATCAGCCGACGCGGCGGGGAAAAGCCAGTGGGCATCGACGGCTTGCGGACGCGCCTTGACAGCGTGCTGGTGGCCAACAACTACCTCATGATGGATTACAACGTTGCGGAGGCGGACCTGCCCGCCACCACCGCACTGGCAGCCGGGGTCAATGGCCCGACGGTGTCGCAACTGGCCAAGGATGGCTGGCTGGCCGTGCGCGTGCTCGTGCCGCGCAAGGGTGCCCACCTCCTCATGGACCGTCTTTTCGAGGCTGGTGCCAGAGGCATTCTTTTGACGGAGCTGAGCGCATGTCTGCTGTGAACCCCGACGAGGTCCCCCAGGAATCGCAGCCACCACAGGTGCCTGAACGAATGGCTTTCACGAGCCCTCCCGCGTTGATGACGTCGGTTCTGCTCTCGGTCATCCTGCTCATCTTCGCCATGTACGGCTGGTACGCACTGGGGGCGGACATCCGCGCCCAGGTCAGCCTGTTCCAGGGCGCCACCCTGCTCGCCATGATGCTCCTGATGATCGGGATCATGCTGAGTGTTGGCTACTCGAGGCTCTGGGCCGACGAGAGAGGCGTCACCGTCCGCAACGGCCCCGTCCTGCGCCGGTTCACGGTGGACCAGATCGCCGGGCTACGGCTGCGCAGCGGCGACGCATGGGCCTACCTGCTCATCAAGGACAACGGAACCGTCAAGCGCCGCGCCGTCCTGTCGATCCAGCAGCTGGAGGGCAACGCCGGCAAGAGGAAGCTCAGAGAACTCCGTGACTGGTTGAAGGCCAACGGGGCGACGTCGAAGGACGTCACACTCCCTGAGGACTGAGAACCTTCTGGTCTCAGAGCAGCCCACGCTTGCGGAGGATGTCCTCCACCTCGGCGTCCTCGGAGGTCTTCTCCTGCTTCGCCACCGGCTTGCCCACCGTCGGCGGAACAACGACGCCGCGGGGCTTCTCGGCGGCGCCCGGACGAGGGGCCACCTGCGGACTGGCAGGCTTCTCCACCACGCGACGCTGCGCCGGCTTGATGAAGCGGGACACGACGACCATCACGAGTCCCACACCGGCGAGCGTGGCACCCCACGTCATGGTGGTGGACCACACGGTGCGCTGCGCCCAGTCGATCAGGCTGATGACGCCGTTGTACGTGAGCCGGGTGATGCCCAGCAGAAAAAGACCAAGAGGGATCAGCACGAAGCCGATGCCGCCCATCAGTGGCCTGGCGCCACGGCTGCGGGCCCACAGGCCGGCCGTGACGGCGACGATGAGGGCCATGAGGAAAATGGTGATGATCAGCGGCGCATCCATTGGCCCAGCTTCCCACACACCCCTAGGCTGGTGCGTCATGGAGCCGCCACGCCACCTCGCCCAGCCGAACAAGCGCTTTCTCGGAGACGACGGCAGCCCCGATCCGTTGGTGCGCGGCGCGCTGGCAGCAGTGACCGACCACGTGTCCTACAGCAGGGCCATCGTGGCCCTGTGCACGTCGCGGCTCCTGATGCCCATCGTCGCCTCGGGTGACGAGACCGATCACCCCGACCCGGACCGGCACGCCGAGATGGCGGCGGTCACGTTGGTGGACTCCGGCACGTCCCACCTGCTCGCGTTCACGGGCATGGACGCGATGCGTGCCTGGCAGAGCGACGCCCGGCCGGTCCCGTGCCACCTCGATGAGCTCGCGGCGTCCGTTGAACCAGCCGGGGCAACGGCGCTGCTGTTGGACATGGCCGGCCCCTCACCACTGGTGTTGGGCACTGACGTGCTGGCCATGATCGGGGACGGCAATCGCCTCGTCGAGTTCGACGACGGCGGCTTCGCGTGGGTGAAACAGGCGTCCGACGACCTCTGAGGCTCCCGTCCCTACCCTGCGTTTTGGTGGCTGGGGTGGCGGCGTACTAGAATCTTGGTCAAGTCGTGATCTGCCCCCGGGCGATCCGCAAACAAGTGGGGGCCTGACCTCCCACCCGAGTTGGCTCTCACGGGCTGCCGGGTCGGTACCAGTACACGATGGTGGTGTGCATCAGGCCTTCGCATGCGCGGAGGCCTTTTTTGGTCGGTCAGGACGCAACACACTCAGCTTCACCCGATAACTGGAGGACACATCAGCACTGAACCACGGATCAACGATCGCATCCGAGTACCAGAAGTCCGGCTCGTCGGCCCGAACGGCGAACAAGTCGGCATCGTTCGTGTCGAGGACGCCATTCGACTGGCCACCGAGAACGATCTGGATCTGGTTGAGGTTGCGCCCATGGCGCGCCCACCGGTGTGCAAGTTGATGGACTACGGAAAGTTCAAGTACGAGGCAGCGCAGAAGGCTCGCGACGCCCGCAAGAACCAGACGAACACTCTCACCAAGGAAATGAAACTCCGCCTGAAGATCGACAACCACGACTACGAGACCAAGAAGGGTCACGTCGTGCGGTTCCTCAAGGGTGGCGACAAGGTGAAGATCACCATCATGTTCCGCGGACGCGAGCAGTCGCGCCCTGAACTGGGCATGGAACTGTTGAAGCGACTGGCAGACGATGTTGCCGAATTCGGTTACGTCGAGTCATCGCCGAAGCAGGACGGCCGCAACATGTTGATGGTGCTCGGCCCGGCACGCAAGAAGACCGAAGCCAAGGTCGACAAGGCCGCGGACCGCGACCGTCGAATGGAAGAGCGTCGGGCGCAGCAAGAAGCCGAGAGGGAAGCCGAGGCGCAGTTGCGCGCGGCCCATTCCGCGGAGCCTGCCCACGAGAAGAAGCGCGGTCCTGCAGACAACATGGACCCAGACATCGACCTTTAAACAGTCGATCCGATAAGAAATCAAGAAAGCGAAGCCATCATGCCGAAGATGAAGTCTCACTCGGGTGCCAAGAAGCGATTCAAGGTGACCGGAACGGGCAAGATCATGCGCCGTCAGGCCAACCTGGGCCACCTCAACGAGCACAAGTCGCCCACGCGCCTGCGACGCCTCAAGGGCAATGTCCTGGTGTCTCCCGCCGATGTCAAGCAGGCTCGCAAGCTGCTCGGCAAGCACAAGGGCCGCTGAGCTCGTAACCCCCTGACCTGACCACTTCCGTCGGTCCCTGACCGGCACCCCAAGCAAGGAGAAACACATGGCACGCGTCAAGCGTTCTGTGAATGCGCACAAGAAGCGCCGCGAAATCCTGGAGCTCGCCTCCGGTTACCGCGGTCAGCGCTCACGTCTGTACCGCAAGGCCAAGGAGCAGGTCCTCCACTCGATGACCTACTCGTACCGCGACCGTCGCAACAAGAAGCGCGACTTCCGCGGGCTGTGGATCCAGCGCATCAACGCTGCATGCCGCGCCGATGGCATGACCTACAACCGCTTCATCTACGGCCTGAGCAACGCAGGTGTCGAAGTGGATCGCAAGATCCTCGCCGACCTCGCCGTGACCGACCCCACCGCGTTCTCGGCGCTCGTCGCCGTGGCCAAGGAGAATCAGACCGCAGCCCAGGCTGTCTGAGTGGTCACGTTCCACGAATCGAACGCAGTGCCCGACCTCCCGGTCGCGGTGCTGCGTTCTGTTCGTCGTCTCACGAACCGCCGCGGTCGAGATGTTGCGGGCACGTTCCTCGTGGAGGGTCGCCAGGCCGTTCGCGAGGCACTGGCTCTCAGCGATGTCGTCGAGGAAGTCATCGTGGAGGAGCCGGACAAGCACGCAGACCTCCTCGAGGATGCAGATGTGCCAGTGTGGCGCGCCACGCAGAGCCAGATGCGCCAACTCAGTGACACCGTTACGCCGCAGGGGATCGTCGCCGTCTGCCGGCAACTCTCCCACGTCCTGACGGACCTGGTGGATGCCCGGCTCGTAGTGATCTGCGCTCAGGTTCGTGATCCAGGCAACGCCGGCACCGTGATCCGCTGCGCGGATGCCTTCGGTGCCGATGCAGTCATCCTGACCCAGGGATCGGTCGAACTGCACAACCCCAAAACCGTGCGCTCCACCGTGGGCAGCATGTTCCATCTGCCCATCGTGACGGGCATCCCATTGGCCGAGGCAGTCGACTTCTGCAAGGGCCGCGGCATGCAGGTACTGGCCGCCGACTCCGGTGGCACGGATCTGGACCTGTTGGCCGCCGAGGGCGCTCTTTCCGGGCCGACGGCGTGGATCATGGGCAACGAGGCCTGGGGGCTGCCGCCCGAGGACGCTGCCCTCGCCGACAAGGTGGTTTCCGTCCCCATGTGGGGTGCCGCCGAAAGTCTCAACCTTTCCAGCGCCGCCGCCGTCTGCCTCTACCAGAGTGCGTCGTCGCAGCGTCGCGCCACAGACGCTCGACACCGACGCGCTCCATCCACGAGCACCGATACCAACCTGGAGGAAGCCTGATGTCCGGGCCGAACGACAATTTTGATCCCAAGCGCGTCGCCGCACTGGATCCTGAGGTGGTGACGGGTTACGTCGACGCCGCACTCTCCGCCATCGCCGAAGCCGCCAGCACTGCTGAGCTCAAGCAGGTGCGCCTGGACCATGCGGGGGATCGTTCCCCGCTGGCTCTCGCGAACCGGGAGATCGGCGCGCTGCCACCGTCGGCCCGCAAGGAGGCAGGTGCCCGCACCGGGCAGGCGCGCGGACGGGTCAACCAGGCCGTTGCTGCCCGCCAGGAGGAGCTTGCCGCACTGGAGCTGGAGGGCGCCCTGCGCGACGAGCGCGTCGACATGACGCTGCCCGTGCAACTGGCGCCCCAGGGTGCGCTTCACCCCATCACGGCACTCATTGACGACATGTGCGACGTGTTCGTCGCCATGGGCTGGGAAGTGGCGGAGGGGCCCGAGATCGAGGCCGAATGGTACAACTTCGACGCGCTGAACGTGGCCCCGGACCACCCGGCGCGGGCTCTGCAGGACACCCTGTGGATCGACCCGCCGGAGCACGGCAAGTTGCTGCGCACCCAGACATCCCCCGTCCAGATCCGTGCCCTGCTCGAGCGCGACCTGCCGCTGTATGTCGTCAGCCCCGGCAAGGTGTTCCGGGCCGACGAGTACGACGCCACCCACCTTCCCGTCTTCCACCAGCTCGAGGGCCTCGTGGTGGACAAGGGCATCTCCATGGCCGACCTGCGGGGCACCCTGGACCATTTCGCCCGTGCCATGTTCGGTGACGTCCGCACCCGTATGCGCCCGCACCACTTCCCGTTCACCGAGCCCAGCGCCGAAGTGGATCTCGAGTGCTTCGTGTGCCACGGCGAGAGCGTGGGCAACCCGGACGCACCGTGTCGCACCTGTCGCAGCGAGGGCTGGATCGAGTGGGGTGGCTGCGGTGTCGTCAACCCTCGCGTCCTGCGCGCCTGTGGCATCGACGACTCCGTCTACTCCGGTTTCGCCTTCGGCATGGGCGTGGACCGCACCGTCATGTTCCGCAACAACGCACCCGACCTGCGTGACTTCGTCGAGGGCGACATCCGTTTCAGCCGATCCCTGCTTGGAGGAGCCCGATGAAGGCACCCATTTCCTGGTTGCGTGAGCTGGTCTCCCTGCCCACCACCGACGCCGAGGTGGCCGCGGCCTTCACCCGCGCGGGTCTCACCGTCGAACGCATCGACACGACGGGACCCGGCATCACGGGGCCACTTGTCTTCGGGCGCGTGTTGTCGCTGGTGGAGGAGCCGCAGAAGAACGGCAAGACCATCCGCTACTGCCGGGTCGACGTCGGTGATGGACTCAACGACGCGGCCACGGACGAGTACCCCGCCTCGCGCGGCATCGTCTGCGGCGCCCTGAACTTCGAGGTCGGCGATCTCGTGGTGGTGGTCCTCCCTGGAGCCGTGCTGCCCGGCGACTTCGCCGTCTCGGCACGCAAGACCTACGGTCACATCTCCGACGGCATGATCTGCTCCGAGCAGGAACTTGGCCTGGGGGAGGACCACGACGGCATCATGGTCATCGACCCGGCCACCGGACTCCAGCCCGGGGACGACGCACTCGACGCACTGTGGAGCAGCGACACCGTCCTGGACATGGAGATCACCACCGATCTCGGCTACTGCCTCTCCATGCGCGGTCTCGCCCGTGAAGCAGCCATCGCCGCGGGGGTTTCCTTCAGGGACCCCTACGACCACACCATGCCGGAGGCCATCACCGCGGGCCACCCGGTGGTGCTCGAGTCCGAGCGCTGCACCAGCTTCGTTGCCCTGGGCATCGAGGGCTTCGACCCTGAAGCGCCGACGCCGGCCTGGATGGCGCAGCGCCTGCGCGCCAGCGGGGTTCGCTCCATCTCGCTGCCTGTTGACGTCACCAACTACGTGATGCTCGAAAGCGGCCAACCACTGCACGCCTACGACGCCGCCAAGCTGCAGGGGCCGATTCGTGTGCGCCTCGCCTCCGAAGGTGAGACCGTCCGCACGCTCGATGACACCGTGCGGACCTGCACGGCTGATGACCTGCTGATCACCGACGACTCCGGAGCCATCGGCATGGCAGGGGTGATGGGCGGGTTGGACACCGAGGTGACCCCCGCCACCACCTCCATCGTCCTGGAAGCTGCCCACTTCGACGCCGCCAGCGTGTCGCGGACCTTCCGCCGCCACGGCCTGGCGTCGGAGGCCTCGAAGCGTTTCGAGCGCACCGTCGATCCGGGACTGCCCTATGCGGCAGCCCTTCGCGCTGCAGACCTCCTGGTCGAGCACGGTGGGGGACAGCGTCTCCTGCTGGAGACGGTGGTGGGTGAGGTTCCTGAGAGGCACCGCATCAACCTGCGCGCCGGATTGGTGGCCGCCGTACTCGGTGCGCCCGTCGAGACGCACGAGAGCATTCGCATCCTCGAGGCCAGTGGCTGTCAGGTCACCGCCATGGGGGATTCCCTGACGGTCCTGGCACCCACATGGCGCAACGACCTGCGCGAGCCGTACGACGTCGTGGAGGAGGTGGGCCGCAAGTACGGCTATGACCGCATCGGTCTCCGCATTCCGGTGCCGCCGGTCGGTGGCGGCCTGACCCGCATCCAGCGGAGCCGCCGCGCCGCCATGTCGGCCGTCGCCAGCGCCGGCTTCACCGAGGTCCTGAGCCTGCCGTTCATTGCGAAGTCCGAACTCGACAGGCTGAGCCTTCCCGCCGAGGATCCGCGCCGTCGCCTCGTGCGCCTGGCGAACCCGCTGTCCGACACACACCCGTACCTGCGCACCAGCCTCTTGCCGGGCCTGTTCGCCGCAGTCGCCAAGAACACGTCACGCTCGCTGAGCGACCTGGCGCTGTTCGAGCACGGTGCCGTCTTCCTCAACACCGACGGTGGCGCAGTCCCGCACCCCGACGTGACGCAGCGTCCCACCGACGAGGACCTCTCCGGCATCGAGTCGGCACTGCCCGAGCAACCCGAGATGCTGGCCGCACTCGTCTGTGGCGACTGGATTGCCGCCGGCTGGCACGGCGACGCCGTCGAAGCTGACTGGACCCACGCCGTCGCATTCGCCGAGACGGCCGCCGCAGCGGTGGGGGTGCGGCTGACCCGACGCAACGCGGAGATGATGCCGTGGCATCCGGGCCGCTGCGCAGAGCTGTCGGTGGACGGCACAGTCCTCGGGTACGCGGGGGAACTGCACCCTGAGGTGATCGCCGCATTCGCTCTGGCGCCGCGCACCTGCGCCGTCGAGTTCACGCTGACGGCGCTGCTGGCTGCCGCCCCGCACGGCGGCACCATCAGTGCACTTTCGGCGTTCCCGCTGGCCAAGGAGGACGTGGCGCTGATCGTCGATGAGCATGCGGCGGCCGCCGACGTGCAGGACGCCCTGGTGGAGGGGGCGGGAGAACTCCTGGAGGAGATTGTCCTGTTCGACGTCTACCGGGGTGACCAGGTGGGCGAGGGCAAGAAGTCGTTGGCGTTCGCCCTGCGCTTCCGCGCCGACCGAACCCTGAAGGACGCCGAGACCGCCCGGGCGAGGCAGGCTGCTGTGGCTGCCGCGGCCGAACGATTCGGAGCCGTGCAGCGAGCCTGAGGGCTGCGGTCGGGGTTCGCAGCGGTTCGCGTTTCGCGCGCC
>JAUNVL010000019.1:14177-30726 GCA_030537675.1 Propionibacteriaceae bacterium
GCAGCGAGCCTGAGGGCTGCGGTCGGGGTTCGCAGCGGTTCGCGTTTCGCGCGCCGAGGTCGCGTCTCGGGGGAATGAATCGCCGGTGTTTCCAAAAAGATCGGAAATCACCATCGCCCGTTGTCAGCGGGGTGTTCAGGCGTGGTGAATGCATCGGAACAGCCGCCTTGGGGGCTCATGGGTGGCCTACACTCCTGAGCAGTACACCCCAAAGGACGGGCTCATGAGCGCACGAATCCCCCGGGTCTCCCGTCGCAATCTGCTGGCTGGAGCCTCTGCAGCGGCGGTGGCTGCCGCGCTCGGCGGCTGTTCCAATGCAATGGATCGCGACACGCTGAGGCTCATCCACGGTGCCACCGGGGGCGGACTCAAGGACACCCTGGACCCGCATTTCCCGGTCACCGTTCCCGATATCAGCCGCGTCCGAAGCCTGTATGAGCCGCTGTTCCAGTTCAACGATGACTATGTGGTGGAGCCGGCGCTTGCCCAATCGATCGAATCGTCCAAGGATGCGAAGACGTGGACCATCCATCTGCGCGACGACGTCACCTTCCATCACGGAAAGTCCCTCACCGCGGACGATGTCCAAGCGACTTTGGAGCGAGCCTTCAACCCCGACAACGTGGCACCCCAGGCCGCTGAGCTCGCCGCAGTCACTGACATGTCGGCCTCTGGTCCCATGGATGATCTGACGTACCGCTTGGTGTTGACGGAGCCTTTGGCCATCGTCGAGGAACTGCTGGCGGCTTACGCGCTGGGCATCATCCCCACCGACTTTGATCTGGCCAATCCCGTGGGCACCGGCGCGTTCAAGGCAGATCTCTTCGTGCCGGGTCAACGGAGTCGGTTCCTGAAGTTCGAGGACTACTGGGAGAATCCTGCGTCAGTCGATGAACTGGTCATCATCGATTTCAACGACGACGCGGCAAAGGTGAACGCACTTCTCGCCGGGCAGATCCAGACGGCCGACAATCTGCCGACCTATTTGAGCGAATCGATCCGCGACCAGGGCGGGCGTGCGCTGATCTCCGAATCGGGCAACTGGCTGCCTTTCACCATGCGAGTCGACGTGGAGCCCTTCTCGGATGTCAGGGTGCGTCAGGCACTACGACTTCTGGTGGACCGCCAGCAGATGATCGACCAGGCGCTCAATGGCTTTGGCACCCTTGGGAACGACCTGTATTCGCCCTTCGATCCCGCCTACGCCGATCACCTACCCCAACGCGAGCACGACCCCGAGCAGGCGGTCTCCTTGCTGAAACAGGCGGGCTACAGCGATTTGCAGGTTGAGGTGGTCACCTCCACCGGTGTGGGTGCTGGAGCGGTTGAGGCGGCAAACGTCTTTGCCCAGCAGGCCCGGCGAAATGGTGTGCAGGTGCGGGTCAAGAAAGTGGACTCCAGCAGTTTCTACGGTGAGCAGTACCTGCAGTGGCCCTTCGCGCAGGATTTTTGGTACACGCGAAATTACATTCCACAGGCCGCCCAGTCCTCGCTGAGTTCGTCGCCGTACAACGAGACGCATTTCAATGATCCGGAGTTTGAGGATTTGATCATCAGGGCCCGGGCTGAACTGGATCTCGACATTCGCAAGGACCTGCAGCACCGTGCCCAAGAAATCGAGTACGAGACAGGGGGATTCATCGTCTGGGCGTTCAAGCAGCAGGTGGACGCGTACTCGCAGTTCGTGGAGGGTCTGACGCCCAGTCGCGCTCTGCCGATGTCCTCCTTCCTGTTCAAGCGCGCGCGATTGACGAAGGGGGATGAGTCATGAGCACAAGCACGGATCCCCAGACGCCTTCCAGCAATGAGGATGTGGCCGCCGAAGCCGTCTCGAACTCCACTCGAGGAGCATCGCCAGGGAAAAACTGGACCCTGTGGATTCTGCGCCGGGTGGGATTGGCGGTGATCACGCTGTGGTTGGTGTCAGTGGTGGTGTTCCTCGCCACTTCGGCGCTCGGCGATCCGGTCCGGGCCATTCTGGGCAAGGATTTTGCGGTCAGTCCTGAGCGGGTGGCCACGATTCGAGCGGAACTGCATCTCGATGACCCTCTGCTGGTGCGCTACGGGCGGTGGCTCGGTGGCCTGCTGAGCGGCGATCCCGGTAATTCCATAGCCAACGGCCTCCCGGTGACCGAGCTGCTGGGTTCCCAGGTGTTGAACAGCGGTTTCCTCGTCCTTGTCACCGCGGTGATCATGATCCCGCTGTCGCTGTTCCTCGCGCTGCTGTCGGCGCGATTCCGAGGCTCGTGGGTGGACAACGTGATCCAGGTGGTGACCCTGTCACTGGCCGGAATCCCTGAGTTCGTCACGGGGATCGTGCTGGTGACGGTGTTTTCCACCTCGGTCATGCAACTCCTACCAGCGGTGACGATCGTGCCGCCGGGAGCAGCGCCGTGGGGCCGACCACTTTCCCTCATCCTCCCGGTGGCCACCCTCGTCATCGCGGTCACGCCGTACCTCACCCGGATACTGCGCTCCAACCTGGTGGAGGTCATGGACTCCGACTACGTCGAGTTGGCCCGACTCAAGGGCATTCCCGAGAACACGGTCCTGGTCCGGCACGCTCTGCCCAACACTCTCGTTCCCACCATCCAGGTCACGGCGTTGCAGCTGGCATGGCTGGTGGGTGGAGTCGTTCTGGTTGAGTACCTCTTCGCCTACCCGGGCATCGGTGCAGCGCTGGTCGACTCCGTCCGGAACTCCGACTTCCCCATGGTGCAGGCCATCGCCATGCTCGTTGCCGCTTTCTACGTCGTCGTCAATCTTCTGGCGGACGTGTTGTCCATCCTGTCCACACCCCGAGCCAGGACGGCGATGTCATCATGAAGGCGCTCAGAGATCCCCGCATTGCGATCGGGCTCGCGGTCACGTTGCTGGTGGTGGCGTTGGCCGTCATCGGCCCGTGGGTCGCCCCCTACGGTGAGTTTGAACTCGTCGGCAGGCCGTACAGCAACGACGGCTCCTTCCTCGGCACCGACTACCTCGGGCAGGACGTGCTGTCTCGAGTGCTCTTCGGTGGTCGCTCCATCCTGGTGGTGGCCCTGCTGTCCGCAGCACTCGGTGTGGTCACCGGACTGGTGATCGGGGTGCTCGCCGCCTACATCGGCGGTTGGTTCGACGAGATCGTCATGCGACTCAACGACGTGGCGTTGGCCTTCCCCCAGATCCTGCTGGCACTGCTGGTGCTCAGCGCTGTGGACCAGCCCACGTGGTGGCTGATCGTTCTGCTGGTGGGATTCACGCACGCTCCCCGTGTCGCCCGGATGGCTCGCGGCGTCGCCCTGACGTACGTCAAGAATGACTTCATCGCAGCAGCGGACGCGCTGGGGGAGCCCCGGTGGCGGATCGTGGCCCTCGAGCTGGGACCGAACATGGTGGTGCCCATGCTCGCCGAGGCGGGGCTCCGTCTGACCTACTCGATCGGCATCGTCGCTGGTATCGCGTTCCTTGGTTTCGCATCAGATCCGGGTGCTGCGGACTGGGGACAAATGACCAACGAGAACCGGCTGGCACTCCTGATTCAACCGTGGGGTGTGCTGGCGCCGGTCATCATCATCGGACTGTTCACGCTCGGCACAAATCTGATCGCGGATGGCATCGGCCAGCGCGCGGCACGGGGGGAAGCATGAGCACGACGCACAGCAACGATGTCGCGGTCTGCACCGTGGCCAATCTGCGGGTCGGTCTGACCGGCAGCACCACCGACGTGGTTGACGACTTCGACCTGATCATTCAACCGGGCGAAATCGTCGGGCTGGTGGGGGAGTCCGGGTCCGGGAAGACCACGGCTGGAACGGCGCTGCTGGGCTATGCCCGTACGGGAGCAGAGATCAGCGCTGGCGCGGTGATGATTGACGGCAATGACATGGCAGCCCTGTCCATGGTCCAGGTGCGCCGGATCCGAGGTGTGACCATCGGCTACGTGCCACAGGATCCGAGCTCATCGCTGAACCCGGCGATCCGGATTGGCAAACAACTTCGCGAACTGCTCGACCAGCACGACTTGGGCGACGCGGACGATCGCACCGGCCGGATCCGGGAGATCCTTCGCGAGGTCGGTCTGCCGGACGACGATGCCTTCCTCGCACGCTACCCCCACCAACTCTCCGGCGGTCAGGTGCAGCGCGTGGCGATCGCCATGGTGTTCCTGCCCCGTCCCAAGGTGCTGGTCCTGGACGAACCCACGACCGGGCTGGATGTGACAACTCAGGAAATGGTGCTCAGGACACTGGATGAGCTGTGTGAGCGGTTTGACGTGGCCGCGCTGTACGTCACGCACGACTTGGCAGTCGTGGCACAGATCGCGGATCGGGTTGCCGTGTTGTACGCCGGGCAGGTCGTCGAACAGGGTCCAGCGAAGGAAATTTTCAACCACCCCAACCATCCCTACACGCGTGCCCTGCTGGATGCGATTCCGCATCTGCACCGCCCCCGCCGCCTCAGTGGCATCCCCGGGAAGACACCTTCCCCCGGAAATCGGCCGGGCGGGTGCCGGTTCCATGACCGTTGCCCCTTCGTCATTGACGCCTGCCGCGTCGATGAACCTGATCTGCTTCCTGTGGGCGAGGATCACACCTCCAAATGTCTGCGACGCGACGAACTCGAGCCGTGGGATCCCAGCAGCGGAGACACCCGGGACACCGATCCGGGCACCCGACGCGAAACCGTGTTGAGCATCGAGCACCTGGATGTCTTCTACGGTCGCACGCAGGTGGTCTTCGATGTCAGCCTGGAACTGGGGCGCGGAGAGGTGGTGGCGCTGGTCGGTGAGTCCGGTTCCGGCAAGACGACCATTTCACAATGCGTCGGTGGACTGCACCGTCAATGGGATGGTTCCATCACGCTGGATGGTGAGGAACTCGCCAAGGGCGCCCGTCAGAGGACGGCAGCCACACGTCAGCGGATCCAGTACATCTTCCAGAATCCGTACGCGTCACTCAATCCCCGGCGCACGGTGGAGCAAATTCTGCGACGCCCCCTGGAACTGTTCGGCATCGCGACGGGGGCAGAGGTCCGGCCCCGTGCCGTCGAGCTTCTGGAGCGGGTGCAGCTGAGTGAGAGCCTGCTGGGGCTACGCACGAACCGTCTCTCCGGCGGCGAACGCCAGAGATTGGCCATCGCCCGGGCATTGGCCGCACAGCCGGACATCCTGGTGTGCGACGAGATCACCTCGGCGCTGGACGTCTCCATCCAGGGTTCCATCGTCACCCTGTTGAACCGTGAGCGCGCCGAACGCGGTATCTCGATGCTGTTCGTGACCCACGACCTGGCTCTGGTGCGCTCGATCGCTGATCGTGTGCTCGTGCTGCGGAACGGGAAGCTGGTGGAGACCGGCATGGTGGTCGACGTGCTCGAGAACCCGCAACATCCCTACACCAAAAAGCTCCTGGCCAGCACACCCACGCTGTGAGCACGTGTCGGTCGTAGGCTGTGCGGCGTGACCACGATCACCCGCCTCGACCATCCCACGTCCATCCACGCGTCCGGGATGTTCGTCCTGCGGGCGGAGGAGGACATCTGGTCCGGGGTGCTGCTGGACAAGGTGGGCGATCTAGACCTGGCCGAGTCGGCCAGGTTCACCTACATGCTCGGGGCCCTTCCGCAGTACCACCGGCACATCCGGCTCGTCGCCAGCGATGTGGACGTACCGAGCCGCGAGTCCGACGTCATCGGCATCGCCGTGGTGGACCTCCGCATGGGGTCGACCACCCCCCGCGTGGCGGATGTGTCCGTCGCTGTGCGTCCCGAGAGGCTGGGCCAGGGCATCGGTTCCGCGCTCCACGCGGCCGCGCTGGATGTGGCGGCGGAGCACCAGCGCACCACCATCCAGGCCTGGACATGGGAGCCGGCGACCATCCCTGACGGTGCACGTCAACTGCCGGCCCGAACCGGCAGCGGTGGCGTGGAGGCGGACAGCCGGGAGACCCGCTTCCTCTTACGGCAGGGCTACGCACTGGGACAGTTCGCGCGAAACTCGCGCCTCCATCTGCCACCGAGCGACGAACTGGCACGACGGCGCGACGAACTCCTCGCAGACAAACCAGCCGGCTACGAGATCATCACGATTCAGGGGCGCACGCCGCTGAGGTTCCTTGCCGATGCGGCGAAACTGAGCGCCATCATGGCCACCGATTCACCCAGCGGCTCCATGGACGTCGAGGACGAGTCCTGGGACCCTGAGCGTGTTCGCCTCAGCGACGACGTGTTGGAAGAAGCCCAGAGGGACCAACTGCAGACCCTGGTTCGTCACGCACCCAGCGGAGAGCTCGTGGGTTTCACCCGATTGTTGCGTGACCGGGACCGGCCGGAGGTGGTCCACCAGTGGGAGACGCTCGTCGTCTCGACGCACCGGGGGCATGGCCTGGGGATGTTGATGAAAGTGGTCAACCACGCGGCCGTGGCCGAGTTATGGCCAGGAGCGCAGCGCCTGGTCACGGGCAACGCGTCGGAGAACGGACACATGCTGGACATCAACATTGCGCTGGGTTACGAGCCTCACGCGGCCAACGGGTTCTGGGAGCTGCGCCGTGGCGCTGACGGCTGATCGCATCGTCGTGGCCTCCCTGAGCATCCTCGACGACTATGGGCTGGCTGACCTGAGCATGCGGCGTGTCGCCGAGTCCCTGGGCGTCAAGGCTGGCGCCCTCTACTGGCACTTCCCGAACAAGCAGACTCTTCTGGCGGCCGTCGCCGACGAGATCCTGGCCAGCAGTTGGGGCCCTGACGACGTCGGCGCACGACCGTGGCTGACCGACTGGGCCTCCGATGTGCGCGCCCGGTTGCTGGCTCACCGGGACGCGGCTGAATTGGTCGCGTCGACCCGCGCCATGGGACTGGCGGGCATTGACCCGGCGCGCGCGGCCCGCGACGTACTGTCCCGGCTGGGTGCCTCGAAGGACGAGGCGGACGGCGTGGCCCAGGCCTTCATGCACTTCATCCTGGGGCACGTGATGGAGGAACAGACACAATCGCAGCTGGCAGAGCTGGGTGTGATCGAGTCGTTCGACGGGCCACGCGCGCAGCGGCACTTTGACTGGGGCGTGCGACTCCTGACGGCCGGTGTGTCCCACGGCGCATCCCGGCCCATCGACCGTATCGAATAGTTATTCAATCTGTGGCATAGTTTCCTTCCATGACTCACACGGTGGCGGTCGCGGGCTGCACAGGATACGTCGGCGGGGAGGTGCTGCGGCTCCTGCTGCAACACGGGGACGTCGAAATCGGCGTGCTGACCGGCAACTCCAGCGTCGGGGACCTGCTGGGAGCGCACCAACCACACCTTGCCCCGCTGGCTGACCGCCGTGTGGTGGCCACCACCGTGGAGAACCTCGAGGGCCACGACGTCGTGTTCCTCGCCCTGCCGCACGGCGCCTCAGCCGACGTTGCCCGGCTACTGGGCGACGACACCCTGGTGGTGGATGCCGGCGCAGACCACCGGCTGCAGGACCCCGCCCTGTGGGAGAAGTTCTACGGCTCGCCGCACGCCGGCACCTGGCCCTACGGGCTCCCGGAGCTGCCAGGGCAGCGTGATCGGCTCCGTGGCGCCACCAGAATCGCCGTGCCGGGGTGTTACCCCACCAGCGCCACGTTGGCGCTGCTGCCCGCTGTCGCGGCCGGACTTGTCGACAGTTCTCAGCTCTCCATCGTTGCGGCCAGCGGCACCTCCGGGGCGGGCAAGGCTGTGAAACCCAACCTCATCGGGTCCGAGGTCATGGGAAATGCCTCGGCGTACGGAGTCGGCGGCGTGCACCGGCACACACCTGAGATCATCCAGAACCTCTCGCTGGTCACCACCGAGCCCGTCAATGTGAGCTTCACCCCGCTCCTGGTGCCCATGGCGCGCGGCATCCTTGCCACCTGCAGTGCCCCCATCCTCGACGGGGTGGACAACGCGCGGGTTCGTGCGGTCTACGAGAAGGCCTACGGGGACGAGCCGTTCGTGGACCTCCTGCCCGAGGGCATCTGGCCACAGACCGCGTCGGTGCTGGGGAGCAACCGCACCACCATCCAGGTGATCGTCGATGCAGCCGCGGGACGCCTCATCGCGATCGCAGCGATCGACAACCTGACCAAGGGCACCGCCGGCGGAGCCATTCAGTCCATGAACATCGCGCTCGGTCTGCCGGAGGGCACCGGGCTCAGCACCATCGGAGTCGCACCATGACCGTCACCACCCCGCAGGGCTTCGTCGCCGCTGGTATCTCCGCAGGGATCAAGGCCAGCGGCAAGCCGGATCTGGCCGTGGTCCACAACACTGGACCGTCCTTTGCCGCTGCCGGCGTTTTCACCCGGAACCGCGTGCAGGCTGCTCCGGTGAAGTGGTCGCGGCAGGCGGTGGCCGACGGTGAACTGACCGCCGTGGTCCTCAACTCCGGTGGCGCCAACGCCTGCACCGGTGCCGAGGGATTCGCCGACGCGGCCCGGATGGCTGCGGTCACAGCCGAGCAGTTGCGTGTTCCCTCCGACGCCGTGGCCGTGTGTTCCACGGGCCTGATCGGGATCCGCCTGCCCATGGACACCGTCGTCACCGGCATAGGAACCGCCTGCGAACAGCTCTCCAGTGACGGTGGCGCCGACGCTGCGACTGCCATCATGACCACGGATTCGGTCCCCAAGTCTGCCGCCCGCACCGTCGACGGCTGGGCCATCGGCGGCATCGCCAAGGGTGCCGGCATGCTCGCGCCCGGACTGGCCACCATGCTCGTGGTGCTCACCACGGATGCCGAACTCAGCGCTGACCAGTGTGATGCAGCCCTGCGCGACGCCTGCCGGATGAGCTTCGACCGGGCCGACTCCGACGGATGCATGTCCACCAACGACACCGTCCTCCTGCTCGCGAGCGGTGCAAGCGGTGTGAGGCCCCGGATGGACGCCTTCACCGATGCGCTCACCGACCTCTGCTGCGATCTCGCCCGACAGCTCATTGCCGACGCCGAGGGCGCCAGCCACGAGATCGCCATCGAGGTGGTCGGGGCGGCCTATGAGGAAGATGCTGAGCTCGTGGGACGCGAAATTGCCCGCAGCAACCTGTTCAAGTGCGCCGTCTTCGGCAACGACCCCAACTGGGGTCGCGTCCTCTCGGCCATCGGCGTCACGGATGCCGACTTCGATCCCGACATGCTGGATGTCGCGTTCAACGGTGTCCAGGTGTGCCGCGGCGGCCAGATCGGCGAGGACCGCTCGCTCGTGGATCTCACCGGCCGCCATGTCCACGTCCTGGTGGACCTCCACGCCGGGGAACACGCGGCCACCATCCTCACCAACGACCTCACGTACGACTACGTGAAGGAGAACGCGGAGTACTCCTCATGAGCCGCATCACCAAGCAGGACCACGACGTTCTGCTGAGCAAGGCCAGCACGCTGATAGAGGCGCTGCCGTGGCTCGCCGAATTCGCGGGCCAGACGATCGTCATCAAGTACGGCGGCAACGCCATGGTGGATGAAAACCTGAAGAGGGCATTCGCCGCCGACGTGGTGTTCCTGCGCCGCGTGGGCCTGAAACCCGTCGTCGTCCACGGGGGCGGTCCGCAGATCTCCTCGATGCTGGGGCGCCTCGGCATCTCCTCGGAGTTTCGCGGTGGGCTGCGCGTGACCACCCAGGAGGCCATGGACGTGGTCCGGATGGTGCTCGTCGGGCAGGTGGGCCGTGAGCTCGTGGGACTCATCAACGCCCACGCGCCCTTTGCAGTCGGCATGTCCGGCGAGGACGGCGGCCTCCTGCGCGCCAAGCGTCGTGGACTGATGGTGGACGACAAAGAAGTGGACCTGGGCTTGGTGGGGGATGTTGAGTCCGTCGACCCCACCTCGGTGCTGGACCTCATCGACGCGGGCCGGATCCCCGTGATCGCCACCGTTGCGCCGGGGCCGGACGGACAGGTCTACAACGTGAATGCCGATACGGCCGCCTCCGCGCTCGCGGTTGCGCTGGGTGCCCGACGCCTGGTGATGCTCACGGACGTCGTGGGGCTGTACGCGAACTACCCCGACGAGGACTCGATCATCACCCAGATCTCCACGGCAGAGGTCCGCGAACTCCTGCCGCAGATGGAAGCGGGTATGGTCCCCAAACTTGAGGGCTGCCTGCGCGCTGTCGAATCCGGCGTGAAGGCCGCCACCATCATTGATGGCCGGGTTCTGCACTGTCTCCTGCTGGAGATCTTCACTGATGAAGGAATTGGCACCATGGTCACCGACGAGGAGGAAGCGAAGTCATGAGGGAAACCGGCACGCACGAGCAGAAGGACATCCTGGGGCGCTACGACGCCGTCATGATGAACGCCTTCGGATCCCCGAAGCGGGTGTTCTCCCACGGGGAGGGCATTCACCTGGTGGATGCGGACGGCAACCGATACGTCGACCTCCTGGCGGGCATCGCCGTGAACTCGCTGGGGCACAACCACCCCGCTGTGAACGCAGCCATCACGTCGCAGCTCTCACGGCTGGGGCACGTGTCCAACTTCTTCGCGACGCAGGGGCAGGTGCAACTGGCGGAGCGCCTTGCCGCGGCCGCCGGGGAGGGAGCCCGGGTCTTCTTCACCAACTCCGGCACGGAGGCGAACGAAGCAGCGTTCAAGGTGACCCGTCTCACGGGACGCACGCGCATCGTGGCCATGGAGGGGTCCTTCCACGGCCGTACCATGGGCGCCCTGGCGCTCACGCACACACCCAAGTACCGGGCACCCTTCGAACCGCTGCCCGGCCACGTGGAATTTGTCCCCTTCGGGGACCTGGAAGCCCTCGAGCGCGCCGTCGACGGGGCCACCGCGGCGGTCCTGCTGGAGCCGATCCAGGGCGAGAACGGGATCCTGCCACTACCGCAGGGCTATCTCGCGGCGGCCCGTCGCATCACCCGCGATGCGGGCGCACTCCTGTGGGTGGATGAGGTCCAGACGGGCATTGGCCGCTGCGGCGAGTTGCTCCTGCACCGGGCAGACGGTGTCACCGCTGACCTGGTCACCGTGGCGAAGGGGTTGGGCAACGGGTTCCCGGTCGGCGCCTGCATTGCCGTCGGCGATGCCGCCAACCTCCTGCAGCCCGGTAACCACGGCTCCACCTTCGGGGGCAATCCCGTGGCCGCCGCCGCCGCCAACGCAGTGCTGGACGAACTCGCTTCAGGGGTGCTGGAGAACGTGCGCCAGGTGGGCCACTGGTTTGCCGCCGCCGTGGAGGAACTGCACCACCCCCTGGTGGACCACGTCCGTGGCCGGGGCCTGCTGCGGGGGATCGTGCTCACCGAAGACATCGGCCAGGGCGTGGTGGACGCGGCTCTGGATGGGGGCTGGGTCATCAACGCGCCGCGGCCCCACGTGCTGCGCATTGCCCCTCCCCTCATCATCACCCGCGATGAGTTGCGGCCCTTCGTCGACGCCCTGCCCGCGCTCCTGGAGGCGGGGCGTGGCTGACATCGCCCGTCCGGCACGGCTGTCCCGGCTGCGGGAACTGCTGGCCGAGGAGCGCCACAGTTCGCAGCAGGAACTGAGTGCTGCACTGGCCGATGGCGGCGTGACAGTCAGCCAGTCCACGCTCAGCAAGGACCTCGTGGCGGTGGGAGCCATCCGGCGACGCACCGCCGACGGCTCGCTGGTCTATGCACTGGACGCCGCTGGCGACATTTCCAGCCTGGCGCTGGAGAAGCTCGCCCGGCTGGCAGCGGAACTGGTGCAGTCACTGCAGTCCACCGGCAATCTCATGGTGCTCCGCACACCGCCCGGTGCTGCCCAATTCTTCGCGGCCAGTCTTGACACCGCGCGTCTGCCGGGCGTGATGGGCACCATTGCCGGGGACGACACCGTCCTGCTGATCACTGCTGACCAAGAGCGTGCGGAAGACGTGACAGCAATCATTTCGGAGATGACCCGCACCGGAAAACCACCCACCCGTATGACAAACCGTGAGGACGACAAGTGACTGAGGGACGACTCTGGGGAGGCCGCTTCGGCGGCGGCCCGAGCGAGGCCATGTTCGCACTGAGCAAGTCGACGCAGTTTGACTGGCGTCTGGCGCTCCACGACATTGCTGGCTCCCGGGCGCACGCCAAGGCGCTGCTGGCCGCTGGTCTTTTGGGCGCCGACGAGGCCCGCGACATGGACGCCGGCCTGGCCGAGCTCGGCCGACGGGTGGAGGCGGGTGAGTTCCTGCCTGCGCCGGACGACGAAGACGTGCACGGCGCGCTGGAGCGCGGTCTCAAGGAGGTGGTCGGCGCCGAACTGGGCGGCCGGCTGCGCGCCGGGAGGTCCCGCAACGACCAGATCGCCACGCTGATCCGCTCGTATCTCCGCACTGAGCTGCGTTCCATCGCAATGGCTGTCGACGAGGTGCTCGATGCCCTCGGGACGCAGGCAGATGTTTACATGGGTGCCGTGATGCCGGGCCGCACGCACCTCCAGTCAGCACAGCCGGTCCTGCTGAGCCACCACCTGCTGGCGCACGCCTGGCCGTTGGTGCGAGACATTGAGCGGCTCCGCGACCTGGACGCACGCTTGGCGGTCAGCCCCTACGGGTCCGCCGCGCTGGCAGGCACGTCGCTGGGTCTCGATCCCGAATTGGTGGCCAGGGAACTGGGATTCTCCTCTTCCGCGCCCAACTCCATCGACGGCACAGCCTCCCGGGACCTGGTGGCGGAGGCCACGTGGGTACTCGCCCAGGTGGCGATTGATCTTTCGCGGCTGAGCGAGGACGTCATCCTCTGGTGCACCGCCGAGTTCGGTTTCGCCAAGCTCGACGACGCCTGGTCCACTGGCAGCTCGATCATGCCGCAGAAGAAGAATCCCGACGTCGCCGAGCTGGCGCGAGGCAAGGCAGGTCGACTGATCGGCAACCTGACCGGACTGCTGGCAACGCTGAAGGGGCTGCCACTCGCCTACAACCGGGACCTGCAGGAGGACAAGGAGCCGATCTTCGACAGCATTGATCAACTTCATGTGCTGCTGCCTGCCGTCGCGGGCATGGTGGGCACCCTGACGTTCGATCGCGAACGCATGGCCGAGGTGGCTCCCATGGGTTTCTCGCTGGCCACCGACGTCGCAGACCACCTCGTGCGCCATCGGGTGCCGTTCGCCGTCGCACACGAAGTGGCGGGGGAGTCCGTCCGGTACTGCGAATCGCGCGGCATCACTCTGCAGGACCTGGAGGTCAGCGATCTCTCGGCCATCTCGGAGCATCTGGACGCGTCTGTGCTGGAGGTCCTCACCGTCGACGGTTCCGTCGCCGCACGCGACGGCCGTGGGGGCACTGCTCCCACCCGGGTTGCCGAGCAGCTCACGGAACTCCGCAGCCGCCAGTCGGGGCTGCGGGACTGGGCGCAGAGCGTGGGCTGAGTGCCCGGCCGCCCGGCCCGTCATGGCGTGCCGCGCGAGGCATCGGCGCTAGGGTGACGGATGTGAATGCACTGCTTGAAGACCTGAAGTGGCGGGGGCTCATCGCCCATTCGACGGATGAGGAAGCGCTCGCAGCGCACCTCGATGACGAACCAGTCAGCTTCTATGTGGGTTTCGACCCCACCGCGGCCAGCGTGCACACAGGCAACCTCGTCCAGCTCCTGTTGGCGCGCCGCCTGCAGAGTGCCGGCCACCGGCCGTTCATGCTGGTGGGCGGCGCCACAGGCCTCATCGGTGACCCGAAGGAGGCGGGGGAGCGCACCATGAACACCACGGAGCAGGTGGCCGGATGGGTGGACAGGATCCGCACCCAGGTGGCTCGTTTCGTCGACTTCGATGGTCCGTCCGCTGCCACGATGGTGAACAATCTCGACTGGACCCACCAGATCTCCGTGCTGGATTTTCTCCGTGACGTCGGAAAGCACTTCCCCGTCAACCGGATGCTGGCGCGTGACGTGGTTGCCCGTCGACTCGAAGCGGGCATCTCCTACACGGAATTCAGTTACGTGCTGCTGCAGTCGATGGACTACCGCGAACTTCACAGGCGGCACGGCGTCACACTCCAGACCGGTGGAAGTGACCAGTGGGGCAACATCACCGCCGGTGTCGAGTTGTTGCGACGCAGTGACCAGGCACGTGTGCATGCCATGGCCACCCCTCTGCTCACCAAGGCCGACGGCACCAAGTTCGGCAAGACAGAGGCCGGGACGGTGTGGCTCGACGCGGAACTGACGAGTGCCTACGCCTTCCACCAGTTCTTCCTCAACGCTGAGGACTCGAAGGTCATCGACTACCTCAAGGTGTTCAGTTTCCGCTCACGGGAGGAGATCGAGGAACTCGAGCGCGCCACTGCGGCCGCACCCCACAAACGTGCGGCGCAGCGTGCACTGGCTGATGAAGTCACCGATCTCGTGCATGGCGCCGCCGAGAGGAAAGCTGCCTCCGATGCGGCGTCTGCGCTGTTCGGACGAGGAGACCTGGCCGACCTGCCGGCCGCGACGCTGGAGCAGGTGTTGCATGAGGTGGGTGCAGCGCGCGTGGCGAGCCTGCCCAGCATCACCGAAGCGATGACTCTGGCGGGACTCGTGGACAGCAAGTCCGCCGCCCGCCGGGCGATCGTGGAGGGCGGCGCCTACCTCAACAACGAGAAGGTCACCGACTCCGATCTGCAGCTCGGACAGGAGCATCTGCTGGCGGAGAGGTTCGTCGTGCTGCGGCGTGGTCGCAAGACTGCGGGTGGCCTGATTCTCGGCTGAATCCGACTACCCGCAAGACAAAGAGGCCCGCCCCACGGGTGCGGGCCTTTTTGCTGGGTTGCGGTCAGTGCTCCGTCAAGCCCTCTGCCCCAAGTGATGTCACCACCTTGCGGGTCCTCTCCGCCGATGCGGTCAGCGCGGCGGCATCACCCGTGCCCTCGGCCAGTGCTTCGCTGATCACCAACACCCGGGCGGGTGCGCTGCTGCTCTGTGCCGTGATGAACGTGGGCGCGAACTCGGCAGCCGTGGCCACGAAGGCGCCATCTTGCTCCGTGAACGTGAAGGTGGCGAGGTAACCGTCGTAGGTCCGTGGCTTGGCCGGACCGCTCTGCGCCATCAGGTTGCCGGCGCCGTAGGCCACCCATTTGTCATTCACGGTGGTGATGGGCTGGACCACGTGAGCGTGCTGACCCACGAGCAGGTCCACGTCCGGCGATGCGGTCATCGCCTCGGCAAATTCCAGCTGCTGCTTGTTGGGGGAGGAGACGTACTCGTCGCCCGCGTGCATGTGTACGACCACCACGTCCGAGGCCAGGCGCGCACGGCGAGCCTGCTCCAGGATGTCGTCGATGTCCATGAGGCTCACCGACCACGGCTTGTCCTTGGGCAGCGGGATGCCGTTGGTGCCGTAGGTGGAACTGACCACCGCCACCCGCACGCCGTCCTCCGTCGTGAAGACCACGGGAATCTCCCTGGCCTCGGGAGTGGCGAAGGTGCCTGCCGTGATGATGCCGACGTCCTCGTGCATCTTGATGGTGCGCTCCAGCCCCGTGAAGCCAACGTCGAGCGAGTGGTTCGACGCGGTGGTGCACACATCCCAGCCAATTCTCGGCAACGCGGCCGCGATGGCGGGAGGAGCGGCAAACATTGGATAGTTCTGGAACGGACCTCCCTCCGGGGCGAAGGGCACCTCTGAGTGACAGATGGCGACGTCAGCTGCGCTCACGTAGTCGGTCAGGGCGGCCAACTGGGGATAGAAGTCCATCCCTGCGGCGCCTGCGGATTTGGCATCCATCTCCGCCGCCCGCCACAAGGTGTTGTGCCACAGAAGGTCACCGGAGTAGTTGATGCTGACGGTCCGGGGTGGTTCAGGAGTGGGGGGCAACTCCTCCACGCTGGGTGTCTGCGACGATGTCTCGCTGGGCGCCTGACCTCCAGATGGAGTGATGCCGGTGGACGCTACGGACGGGGAGTCCTCGATGGTGGAAGCGGTGGAATCGGCCTGCCCACCAGGTGTGCACCCTCCCAGCAGTACGGCTGCGATCAGCGCGGTGAGAACGTTGAGATGAAATTCCATCGGATTCCTTTCGGTGACACCCGGGGGCCCACCTGCATCCAACCCACTCCAGAGGTGGAATGGAGGAGAGCAGAGCAACCTGGGACGCGATTTGTGTGAACGACGGAGGGTGTGTAGTGTTCAGGATGCTTCAAGGTGAACCGGACGCCCATCTGGGCGGACGAACCGGGAGCTCCCACCACCACTACTCTCCCAGAGCTATCGTGTGCGTTCAGTGAGAACCCACGGAAGCAGCGGAAGTGTGTGTGCCCGGACGCCACGGCGGTCGGGAAGGGAGGGGCTCAGGCTCCAAGGAGACAACTTCAGACTGGATCAGTAACCCGCACGGCCCGCTTTGACAGGCCCGAGGGGCACCGGTAAGGTTAGGCGGGCCGCTTCGAGCGGCAGACCAAATTCCCGGATGATCCCCCAGCACTTCATGAGTAACAACGAATTGCATGGAACTGGTCTGGGGAGTAAGCTTCAAAGGCTGCCGGAAGAATTGGCAGTGACAACAACTCAAAACGGATTTTAATCGCTTGAAACACCAAGTTGACAGCGAATTGAATACCGAATAATGTTGTTCGAGTTGCCCCGAATGTGTCAGGTTGTTTTGGTCTGGCTGTGAGGGATGCACCC
>JAUNVL010000162.1 GCA_030537675.1 Propionibacteriaceae bacterium
GAACCTTCCACCGGGGAGGGCATCACCTGGAAGTGGTGAGGAAATGCCGCCCTCGACGAGCCACACGCAGCCGAGCGGCGGTCCCGCTCACGCAGAACCCGTGAGCGAGCCCTGAGAACCATGTCCTTGCGGCACAACAATGTACATCCAAAACATGATCAGAAAGGGCGCGGAGCAGTTTTTCAAGCTAAATCAATTCATCCACTGCTTCTGGAGCAATCGTGATTGCTTTCGGAGCAAATAAACATTCTCGAGGAGCAGTAATGAAAATTCTACGGAACCTCCTGGCAATTTCTGCCGCCGTCGTCGTCGCGATGGCTTCCGGTGTGACTGTCGCCCATGCGGCTTCGCCGCCCACTGTGTACGACACCCCGGGCGGTCACATCTCCGGTGACCGTCTGTGGAATACGGAGTGTGAGAAGTACTCCAGCAACGTTGTTCGGTGTCGAACCAACATTTGGGCGACTCAGGTGCACCTGCAGGGCGGTCGATACGTCTGGAAGACGGGTTGGACCTTCAACAACCTGTCCTACCTGGCATCGCCCCGGGCATCGTGGGCGGGGAACAACCTGGGACGCACCAACAACTCATGGGCCAGTGGTGGCAAGACGTGGAAGACGGAATGCGACACCGCAACCACCGGTCAGGGGGGCTGTCGCAGCTACGTCTGGACCAAGCAGGTGCAGGCGAAGAAGAGCGGCTCCCAGTGGGTGTACTCCAACACGGAGGGCTGGGTCTTCAACAACCTGGTGCTCTTCTCCAGCACGAAAACCCCCGCAGTGTCCGTTGTCCCGAACTGGGTGGTCGACTGCCCCGGACAGTACCTCGAGCCGAAGGGTCTCAAATGCAGCCCCATCCGGCTTCACGCCCGTGGCGTTGATCTCTTTCGCCTCGGTTACGTGGGCCAGACCCGCGACGGGGGTGCCTTCTTCCCCTACATGTCCCAGTCTCTGGAAGACCGCGGGGTCTGGATGGAGTTTGGCAATGAAGACGTGTACTCAGTCAGCCTGGAAACTGGGTTCATCCCCACCAAGGATGGCGCGCGCGTGGGCATGACGGTGGGCCAGATCAAGGCAATCTACGGCGCGAGGTTCGCTGTGGTTCCGAAGGAAAACTATGGCTCAACGCAGTACTTCGGAACGGTCCGAGAAGGAAAGTATGAGTTGCAGTTCAGGGTAGCTGGAACCGGTGACTACAGCTACGCTCCGACGCGGCCGTTGGTAGATTCCGACGTCATCAAGGAGATCTCAGCTCAACGCTATACCGACGAAGTCTCGTGGGAAGGTGTGCCCCAGTCTGATTGGAGTCGGGGTAATTGATCAACCGAGCGTGACAAGCGCCGAGGGGCGGTGGATCACCACCGCCCCTCGGCGTCGGCAGCCGAACAGTGCCCGGAACCGAAAGAGCAGAGCCACTCTTGGTCAGGGGCGCGGGCACTGTGCGTAGAGTCGGAGACAACACGTTGATGTGCGGCCCTGCCGGATGAAGACGTTGGCGGCGTGCTGGAGACATCGCAACGCGCACTTCGGTGCTCTCGTCCCGATGAGCTCGTCGCGTTGCCGGCCAAAGCTCGACAGCCTCAGGCCTCTCTACCACCCCCGAGCATGAACCAGTCTCGGCGCGTTCCTCCACGCCCGCTGTCCGCACGAGTCACTTCAACGGCGCAAGGCAGACCACTACCCCTCCGCCCTGAACGGCCCAGGAGAATGGCCGCCTAAGCTAGTCGTGAGGTTCATCGTTGGATGCCCAGGCCTCACGACCGGAAACTCACCAGTCGGTGGCAGAAGCGATCGCGGAGCCCCCTGCTGGACTTCCGCGCTCGTGGGTGAGGTTGAACCAGAAGGATGTCGTCGCACACATGAACGTTACGAATGAGTCGCTGTTCGTCCTTGACGACTCCTTTGCACAGGCGCTCCCGGGTCTTTTCGTCCAGTGGCAGCCAGCGCCGGTTCCTGAGCCACGGCTTGTGGCGCTCAGCGATGCGGTTGCGGCGGAACTGGGCGTCGATCCGGTTCGACTGCGGGAGCCAGACGGTGTCGCATTCCTGTCGGGGAATTGGATTCCGGATGGTTCCAACCCGATCGCCATGGCCTACGCCGGGCATCAGTTTGGCGCGTACTCACCGAGGCTCGGAGACGGCCGCGCACTCCTGCTCGGCGAGGTGTCCAATACCGCGGGCCACCGAATTGACCTCCATCTCAAGGGTTCAGGGCGCACCCCATTCGCCCGGGCAGGTGACGGCAAGGCCGTCTTGGGGCCGATGCTGCGGGAGTTTCTCATCGCGGAGGCGATGCGTGCTCTCGGCGTCCCGACCGCGCGCGCCTTGGCCGTGGTGACGACAGGTGAACGCATCATGCGTGAGGGGTTGCGTCCCGGCGCGGTTCTGACGCGCATCGCCTCCAGCCACCTGCGCGTCGGAACCTTCCAATACGCTGCTCGACTCCCCGAACCCGACGTGCTGACGAAGTTGGCCGACTACACGATCGAGCGGCATCTCCCAGAAGCAGTCGGGACGGCCGGACGATACCTGGCGCTGCTGGACTCAGTCATCGACGCCCAGGCTGAACTGGTGGCGCGGTGGATGCTCCTCGGGTTCATCCACGGGGTGCTGAACACAGACAATACGCTCGTCTCCGGTGAAGGCATCGATTATGGTCCCTGTGCGTTCATGGACCGATACGACCCGGCAACAGTGTTCAGCTCGATCGACCACGCAGGACGTTACGCGTACGGCAACCAGCCCGCCATCATCCATTGGAATCTGGCACGCTTCGCTGAAACCCTCATCCCGTTGGTCGACGACGATCCGAACGCATCGATCGAGGCGCTCGACGAGAGGCTCCACGAGTTCCCGGAGAGGTACCGCCACCATTGGGAAACGGGGATGCAGGCGAAACTTGGCCTGACGGCCGCCTCCGATGATGATGCCGCCCTGTTCGATGACCTGTTGGCGACCCTGGGCGAGAACAATCTCGACCACACGGGCACGTTCCGGTCGCTGTCCGGAGTGCCGCGAGGCTCAAAGCACGGGTTGCCGCTGAGCAACAGCGCGAAAGGAACCGCCTGGCTGACCCGCTGGCGTGCGCGCCTCGAAGACGAAAATCGAGACCCGGCTGAAGTGGCTGCAGGCATGGATGGCGTGAATCCGATTTACGTGCCGAGGAATCATCTGGTTGAGGAGGCGCTCAGCGCCGCCGACGCCGGGAACCACGGACCCTTCGGGCATCTCCTCGACGTGGTCACCCATCCTTTCGACGAGCGCGTCGGACTCGATCAGTTCACCCAGCCAGGACCCGAGGGATTCACCAGAGGGTTCCAGACTTTCTGCGGGACCTGAAGGAGTGGACACCCCGGTCACTGGCGCTTGAGTTCGTGTTGTCACAGCCAGGGAGTTGGGGCTGGCTGGCATGGCCGAGTTCACGCCCTAACACATCGCGACGCACGGCCAACTTGCGGCAATTGAGGGCTTCGGGCTAACGGCGGTCGTAGATTTCGCGTCGGTGCCCGACGGCGATCACGAGAACGAGCAGCACGTTGTCGTGGATCTCGTAAACGATCCGGTAGTCGCCCGTGCGGACGCGCCATTCGCCGTCTCCGCCTACAAGCTTCTTGGCTCCGTTGGGGCGGGGCTCGGCTGCCAACAGCTCGATCGCGGCCTGCACCCGGCGCTGGGCGGAGCGGTCCAACTTGCGCAACTGCCGGACGGCCGCAGCAGCGACCTCGACGTGGTAGGTCATGCCAGGCCGAGGTCGGCCCTGACCTGCTCCCAAGGGATCGCCGGCTCGCCCTCGGCGATCTCGGCGCGGGCGGCTCGGGCCGCCTCGATGTCGGCCAGGTCTTCGGCGGCGGCGATCAGACGGTCCAGGTCCTCGGAGTCGATGATCGCGGCCACCCGCTGCCCGCGACGAGTCAGGTAGACCGGGTCATGACCAACCCTGGCCGCGTCCACAACGTCGGCCAGCCGTGCTCGAGCATCGCTCACAGTCATGTCGCTCATGCCACCCATGATACCTGCCGAAACAGCGCAAATGTACATCTTCGTCAACGGAAGTCGGTCAAGCCGAACATCCTGCATTCGGCA
>JAUNVL010000163.1 GCA_030537675.1 Propionibacteriaceae bacterium
GCTCATCATCTTCTGCGGCCGCCAGCGGCTCGTCGTTCGCCTCGATCAACGCCTGGTCATTCGCCTCGATCAGCGGCTCACCGGTCAACTCGTCTGCCGGGACAGGGTCGAGCGCCAGGTAATCGGCAGCATCGACGTGACGCTCCTCACCTGAGACCTCCTCCGCAGCCACGGGCTCCATGCCGTCATCCGTGGGCTCCACCGCGGACTCGAACGTGGCGTCATCCGCCACGGCGGTCGCACCCGTGTCATCGTGGGCGACGGGCCGGGGCCGCGTCATCTCCTCCACGGGCTCGTCCGAGTCGTACTCAGGAATCGCCTGCGTGTCCTCACCATCGGCGAGGTCATCGATCCGTGCCGAATCACGTCCTTCATCGTCGGTGTCACTCACCTTCGCATCCACTGCGAAGGGCTCGAGCTCATCGGCCCCGTACTCCTCGGGTGCATCCGGTTCCTGCCCGAGGACGGGTGCGGAGTCGTGCTGCATCGGGGATCCCGGGGAACCCGCGGTCTCGGCACCACCATCGGTGTGCGCGCGCGGTGGCGCGACGGGCACCGGCTGCTCGCTCGAATAGTCGTCCCACTCGGCTGGACTGATGGCCGTGCCGTACTCGCTCGGTTCCTCATTCCAGTTCGCGTTGTCGTCCTGGGGCGTCCCTTGACGCACCCACTCGCCGTTGTCACCTGATGTCACGGGTTACTCCTCCTGCTGGATTGCTGAGCAACATCCTTCCACCACCGGGGTCAAATGTGCTGACGCCGCGCAGGGTGGGGCAGTCTCGCCTCAGCTGCGGGAAGCCTGGGCGATGCCCACCATCAGTGCTTCCATCGCCAATAGTGGGGCCACGTTCCCCTCCAGCGCTGTGCGGGCGGCGAGGATGGCGTCGAGCGCCCGGATGCTCTGCTCACCGGTGGAGCGCTTGGCAAGTGGCTGGATCTCATCCGCCAGATCCTGGTTGATGAGCGACGCCTCGGGTGTGGCCTGGAGGGCGAGCACGTCCCGGAAGTACCCGGTGAGTTCCGTCAGCACGCGGTCGAGCGCGTCCCGCTGCATGCGTTTGGCTCGCATCTTGTGCTGATCCTCCATCTCGCGGATCGCCGCCTGGGCGTTGCGCGGCCTGGCTCCGCGTGTCCCCACCCCCAGTGCCTGCTGCAGTTCCACCAGTTCCCGTGCATCAAGTTCCTGCGTGGCCTGCGCCGCTTCCTCCGCGCTGGATTTCACGAGGTTCTCGGCAGCCGTCAGACAGTCGGTGAGGGTTCGCAGACGCGACGGCAGCGTCAGGATTTCGCGACGCCGGATCCGGGCGGAGTCCGATCGTGCCAACATGCGCGCCCTGCCGATGTGGCCCTGGGCCACGCGGGCACAGTGCGCCGCAAGCGCTGGCGAGATCCCATCGCGGTGGATGAGGAGGCTGGTGACGGAGTCGACGTCGGGTGTGACAAGACGGAGTTCACGGCACCGTGAGCGGATGGTGACGATCACGTCGTCCGCGCTGGGGGCACACAGCAACCACACCGTCCTCGCCGCCGGTTCCTCCAGTGCCTTCAGGAGCGCGTCCGCCCCTCTTTCGGTGATGCGGTCAGCGTCCTCGACCACCACCACCTGGTAGCGGCCAGCCACCGGCGACATGTTGGCCCGACCCACGAGTGCCCGTACCTCGTCAACCCCGATGGAGAGTTGCTCAGTGCGCAGCAGGGTCACGTCGGGATGGGCGCCTGACAACGACGTCCGGCAATCGCTGCAGGTCCCACAGCCACCCGCGCGGCACTGCAACGCGGCCGCAAACGCCCTGGCAGCGTTGCTCCTGCCAGAGCCGGGTGGACCGACGAAGAGCCACGAATGCGTCATGGCGTGCCGGTTGCCGCCCACTGCGCGCTGCAGCACGCTCACGGCCTTCTGCTGACCGACCAGCTCTCCCCACACACCCTGCGTCACGTCATCATCCTGCCAGTCGTGGCCGACACTCTTCGCTCAATGACCCATCAGTGCCAGCACCCGGGCGGCAATCGTTGCGGCGATGTCCTCGCGTGGCTGACGGGCATCCAGGACCAGGTAGCCGTTCGGATCCTGCTCCGCCAGGTGCAGCAGGTGCGCACGGACGCGTCGATGAAATTCCGTACCGGCACCCTCCAGCCGGTCCTTGACGCTGATCCGCTCCACCGCATCCGCAGTATCGGCGTCGAGCAGCACCGTGAGCCCGGGCCGGAGGTCGCCCGTGGCCCAGCCGGCCAGCGTGGCCACATCATCGAGCGCCAGATCCCGTCCGGCCCCCTGGTAGGCGATCATCGAGTCGACGTACCTGTCGGAGACCACCACCTCGCCTCGCGCCAGCGCCGGACCCACCACCTCGTACACGTGTTGCGCCTTGTCAGCGGCGTACATCAGCGCCTCAGCACGAGAAGCGATGTCGCCGTGCCCGTGGTCGAGGATCAGGGTGCGCAGCTTCGCGCCCAGCGACGTGCCTCCCGGCTGCCGCGTGACCGTGTGGGCGATGCCACGCTCCGACAGGAAGGTGGTGAGCAGTGCCACCTGCGTGGACTTTCCCACGCCGTCGCCACCCTCGAACACGACGAACGTTCCGGTCATCCCGCCTTCTTCGCCTTGGTGAGCAGCCGACGCAACTCGTCGAGCCTGTCCGGCCACAGCGCCACGAACCGGCCCCGCTCCGTCATGGTGGTGGAGCGTCCACGCTCCACCTGGCGCCCGAGGGCGAATGCCTCGTCCACCGTGAGTCCGTCGAGGTCACTCGGGGAGGTGGCCCAGTGCCCGTTGCATGCCCGCAGGTGTTCCGTGATCGCCTGGAGGCGCCTGACTATCCGCCGCAAGGGCTTGCCCAGCACGGGCTCAGCGACCGCTGCCGAGACCGCCAGCATGTCGGCTGCCGCCAGCGCGGCTTCCCACTGCCGGTCTGCCGAACCGACGGTGAGCGCACTGCACCGATCGGCCAGGATGAGCGCCGCATGCTGCGCACGGTGCAGCAACAGTGGCGCCGCTTCCTCGCGAGCCACGTCGCCCAGTTTGGGGGCCCGGACCTCGCGCACCAGTTCCTCGGAAACCTGCAAGGCCATCGCCACCGCGTCTGACAGCTGTTCGAACGGCACACCGTGCAACAGGCTCTCCACCTGCTCGCGCCACGCGGGTTCCAAGACGTGGGCCAGACCACCCAGATCGCGGCCCACTGACTCGAGCTGTGCATTCAGGGACGCCACGTGGGGGCGCCTGTCCCTGCCTGCGTCGAGAAGGAGCGTCGTGATGGCCCAGAGGTCGGCCGCGAACACCGCCGAGACCAGTTCCTCCATGGTGGCGTTGGTCCGCACGGGTTGCGGTACGGGGAAGTCGGTCAACCCGGTGGCCGGTGGGCCCAGACGTTGTTGCAGCGTGGGGAATTGATCCACCCGCGAACCGCCCACCGCCGCCATGGCCTCGACGATGTGATCGACCTGTTGGGGTGTCATGGAGGACTCCGGCGTGATCGTCACCTCACGGTACTGACGCACCGTGACCGCGCCACGCTCGACCGTCACCCGCTCATCGACGATGACACCCAACTGGTCGCCGTCGCCGGTGCGCAGTATGTACTCCCGCGAGTGGGAGTCCACTGAAGCCACCGGCCCCAGCGGTACTCCCCGGGTCAACGGCCTGATCAGGTCCATGAAGGCATCCGGCAGTCCGCCGGAGGCGCGAAGCGGTTCGACGCGCTCCGCAGGCAATCGCGGCTGCCACTGGGGAGCCGCGAGATACCACTCCCCCACTCCGGAGAGGACCCGGTGGGCCACCACCACTCCGGCCCGCAGAAGTCGTTCGTCCTCGCTGTCGAACACCGTGACGTCGCGCTGTCGGGGCGCGGGTGAGCGGTGCGACACGCGATCTATGCCCAGCGCTGCCGAGGTCAGCGCAGGCGACTGGGAAGCGAAGTCGAGATCGAAGCGCAGCTCGGGCGAGCGTCTGATGGGCATGGGAGCATCACCTAGGCCTTCGTCGTACCCGGCTTCTTGGCCGGCGCCTTCTTGGCCGGT
>JAUNVL010000020.1 GCA_030537675.1 Propionibacteriaceae bacterium
AGCGCGCTTCCATGGCATGGAAGAGGTCAGGAGTTCGAATCTCCTTAGCTCCACAGAATCGGAACACGAAACCCCCACCCAGGGACACCTGGGTGGGGGTTTTGCGTTGTGCCCACAACCGTCGACCCATGCATGTTCGGTCCTGATGCTCGTGCGAGCCTCAGTCCGTCCGCCGCCGTCTCTTCCAGGACGATGGCATGTGCAGCACCGGACGTCGCAAGGGTCGTGCTCGTCAGCCGATCATGCCGTGTGGATCGATGACGTACTTGGTGGCAGCCCCCTTGTCGAAGGCCTTGTAGCTTTCCGGAGCCTCGTCCAGAGTGATCGTCTTGGCGTTGACGGCCTTGGCGATGTGGGCCTTGTCGGCGAGAATGAGATTCAGCAGCAGCCGGTTGTACTTCTTCACTGGGCACTGTCCCGTGGTGAACGAGTGTGACTTGGCCCAGCCTGTTCCGAGGTCCACGCCGATCCGCCCCACCTTGGCGTGGTCGTCGACAGCGCCGGGGTCACCGGTCACGTAGAGTCCCGGGATGCCGAGCCCGGCGCCTGCCCGGGACACGGTCATGATGTCGTTGAGCACCGTGGCCGGAGCCTCCGCCGCTCCCGCGCCGTGACCGCGTGCCTCGAATCCGACGGCGTCGACAGCAGCGTCCACGAGAGGTTCACCCAGGAGGGCTTCGATCATGCCACCCAGATCGTTCCCGCTGCTGAGGTCGACCGTCTCGCAGCCGAAGCTCTCGGCCTGCTTCAGCCGATCGGCGTTCATATCTCCCACGATCACCGCCGACGCACCGAGCAACTGCGCCGAGTAGGCAGCGGCCAGCCCCACCGGTCCGGCACCGGCGACATACACCGTCGATCCGGTGGTGACCCCTGCGGTGTAGGCACCGTGGAACCCTGTGGGAAAGATGTCGGAGAGCATCGTGAGATCGAGGATCTTCTCCAACGCCTGGTCGCGATCCGGGAACTTCAACAGGTTGAAGTCAGCGAAGGGCACCATCACGTATTCGGCCTGGCCGCCGATCCAGCCACCCATGTCCACGTAGCCGTATGCGGCGCCGGGACGAGCCGGGTTGACGTTCAGGCAGATGCCGGTCTTGCGTTCGTTGCACATCCGGCAACGGCCGCAGGCGATGTTGAAGGGGACCGAGCAGATGTCTCCCTCGCGTACAAACAGGACATCGTCGCCCACCTCCACCACCTCGCCGGTGATCTCGTGACCGAGCGTCTGACCCACAGGGGCAGTGGTGCGTCCACGAACCATGTGTTGGTCACTGCCGCAGATGTTGGTGGCGACGATCTTGAGGATGACAGCGTGCGGGGCACTCTTCTTGAGGCCCAACCCGGTGACGACGTCAGCGGGCAGTTCAAGTTTCGGGTAGTCGATGGACTCGACGGCGGTTTCGCCCGGGCCCTTGTAGACAACGACTCTGTTGCTGGACACTGTGTCTGCTCCTTCTTTGAGGATGCCGAGCCGACCCGGTCATAAGTGCCCATTCGGCTCTGGGAATGTGGCGACTGCGCGTGGAACCTGACCCCTTTTGTGCAGTTCGTGGCCGGACTGTCACCCTCCACCGGCGGACGTTGTTTGTCAAGGGTGGATACTGCAGGAGAGTTGCCACGCTTTGCTGTGGAGCCGACGGGGGCGTCTGCAGGGTGGACGATGCGGCCTGACCGGCAGGTAAGGCTAGCCTTAGCCCCATGAATGACCAGCTGAAGGACAACTCGAACAAAAGGACCGTGAGGGAAGCGGAGGTACTGGGTACCGAGTGGCTCACACCGGGCCTGGTGCGCGTGTTCCTCACCGGCAAAGACCTGGTCAGCATCCCGCCTCTGCACTGCACGGACCACTACATCAAGTTCTTCTTTCCGCCAGCAGGCGCCGACTACACCCCACCCTTCGACCCGGAGCAGATGCGGAACGAACTTCCACGCGAAGAATGGCCCGTCACCCGCACCTACACGATCCGCTCCTTTGACCGGGAGAGCAATGTGATGACCGTGGACTTCGTCGTCCATGGTGACGACGGTCTCGCTGGTTCGTGGGCTGCCCGGGTGGCACCTGGCGCACTGATCAACTTCAGGGGCCCCGGTGGCAAGTTCGTTCCCGACTCCTCCATCGACTCCCATCTTCTGGTGGGGGATGAGGCAGCCATGCCAGCCATCGCGGCCACGTTGGAGGCTCTACCCGACACGGCTGTCGCGGAGGTGTTCCTGGAGGTCGAGGACGGCGACCACGAACTGGACCTCCCCACCACCTCCCGCACCACCATCCACTGGATCCACCGGGGTGGACTCTCACACGGCGTGACGCTGGCGGAGGCGGTGCGCAACGCACCGCGACATGAGGGCACAGTCCAGGCGTTCGTCCACGGCAATGCCCACATGGTCAAGGACCTCCGGCGATTCCTGTTCGTCGAGTGCGGCCTGGAGAAATCACAGGTCTCCATATCCGGGTACTGGCGCACCGACTTCACAGAGGACGCCTGGCAGGCAAGCAAAGCGGCATTCGTGGCGGCGATGGAGGAGGAGGAAGCCGCCGCACGGGCGCGGTGATGGAAGGAAGCGACCAATCCGTGGTTGACGCATCGCTCGTGTTGTCATGGGGGCCCGAGGACCCGCCGTCGTCGCGCCCATTGGCCGGTTGTCTCGGACGGCAGGTCTACCGCTACGAGTTCGATCCAGCAGCCGGGGTGCAGCGGCTGGACCTGCCGGGTGGCGTGGTCGCGGCGAAGGCCGACACCGTCGTCGACTGGGCCTTCTACGCCGACGGCGACGCTGCCGTCCACGCCCCCCACCCCGCGCTGGCGGTGAGCATCGACGTGCGATTCGACGATGGAACCCGACTCGGGGACGACCTGGCTGTCCGTGATCGCTACGGCTTCCCCATCACCGCGGAAGAGCAGTTTGCGGCCAGATGGAGCATGCCGGAGCAGTGGAGCGCCAACACAGTCTCGCTCGCCCCGCGTGCGGGGAAGCAGGGGGCTGGGACCCGTGGCGCGGTGGAGGTGGTGCTGGGTGCACCCTCGCTGTCCGCGCACGACTCCGGGATGGTCTCCGGGTTCCTGGAGGTCCGGGTTCGGGAGCGGGTCCGGCCGGGAACGCCGAGCCCGGTGAATCTTGTCGACACGCGCCGCGGGACGCACGCCGGTGAACGGTTCTCCCGTGGGAACACCGTGCCAGCGGTGGCGGTCCCGCATGGCTTCACCTTCGTCATCCCCGCCACCGATGCGGCCAACCCGAGCTGGCCGTACCGTCCGTTCCTGCACGACGACCCGGCGGGTCGTCGGCTGGAGGCAATCCAGTTCTCGCACCAGCCGAGTCCGTGGATGGGGGATCGCGGTGTCCTCCAGTTCATGCCGTGCGGCGCGCACCCCCTCTCCGATCGGAGCCAGCGACGTCGGTGGATCGTCCCGGGGAGCGAGGTTGCTCTGCCTCATCGATGGTCGGGGGAGCTGACTGACGGTACGGAGGTGGCAGTGACCGCCACCAGCCATACGGCTGCTTTCCGGGTGGTCGCCACTGATGACGCCGCAGTGGGCTTCGTGATCGACCAGCTGAACGACACGGGTCAGTTGCATTTCACGGCGGATGATCGCTTCGAGGGATGGGTGCCCGAGGGTGACCGTCCCTCAGGAAATGCTCCCCGCACGTTCTTCGCAGGACGCGTGCTGACGCCCGTGCAGCGCCACGGACGGCTGAGTGATGACGGTCGTGTGCGCGTCGCTGGGTTCGTCGTAGGGGTCGGTGTCTGCGAGGTGCGCGTGGCCGTGTCTTTCCTGTCCATCGAACAGGCCAAGCGTTCGCTGGAGCTGGAGGCGGGCATCGACGTCAGCTGGGAGGAGTTGGCCGACAGGGCGCGTGCCGAGTGGGACCTGCTGCTTGGACGGGTCGTCGTGCCGCCACTGCCCGTCGAGGACCGTGCCCACCTCCTGGTCGCCGACGAGGAACGCCGCGCAGTCCTCGCGCACGCCCTGTACCGGTTGCACCTGTACCCCAACACGTCAGCAGAAAATGTCGGGACGGGCGATGCCCCGGTGTGGCGATTCGCTGACCCGATGGCTCAGGCACGTCCCCACACTGACCGGGAGACGGGTGCCCCGGTGGGCGACGGCGACGTCGTCGTCAACAACGGTTACTGGGACACCTACCGCACGGTGTTCTCCGCCCTGGCGCTGCTGGATGGCCCGCTGGCCACACGGTTGACCGACGGGTTGCTGGAGCAGTACCGGCGCGGCGGCTGGATGGCGCGTTGGAGCGCGCCCGGGTACGCCGACTGCATGGTGGGAACCTCCAGCGACCAGATCTTCGCCGAGGCCGAGCGGTGGGGCGTCCTCCTCGAGGCCGAAACTGCCTTCGACAGCGGCTGGCGCAACGCCTGCGAACCCGCATCACACCCGGACCGGGGACGCAAGGGCATCGACAGTGCCCGTTTCACCGGCTTCGTGTCACGTGACGTGCACGAGGGCATGAGCTGGAGCCTGGAGAACGGCATCAGCGACGCTGGACTGGGGCGACTCGCCGCCCGTCTCGGCCAGCGCCTCGGCAGCCCCCGGTATGACGCGTTTGCGCGCTACTTCCGGAATCGCTCGCTGTCCTACCGCACGATGTTCGACCCTGAGCGGGGGTTCTTCCGGGGGCGATGTGCCGATGGGTCGTTCCCCGACGAGGAGTTCGACCCACGCGTCTGGGGAGGGGACAACGTCGAGACCAGCGGCTGGGGCATGTCCGTCACCGCCGCGCACGACGGGCCGGGGTTGGCCGCCCTCTACGGCGGTCCCGAAGGGTTGCGTGCCCATCTGGATGCCTTGTTCGCGGAACCCGAGACCGCTGAGCGGCGGTTTGCTGGCACCTACCCCATGGTGATTCATGAACAGCGGGAGGCCCGCGCACTGCGCTCGGGCCAGTGCGCCATCTCGAACCAGCCTGCGCACCACATCCCCTACATGTACGCGTTCACCGACCAGCCGTGGCGGGCGGGGGCCGCTGCGCATGAGCTGGCCGCGCGACTGTTCGCCGGGGGGATGATCGGCCAGGGATTTCCGGGTGACGAGGACAACGGAGAGATGAGCGCCTGGTGGCTGTGGGCAGCGCTGGGTCTGTACCCGGTGGAACTCGGCTCGGGTGAGTTGTTCATCGGCAGCCCGCTGCTTGAGGACCTGGAGGTGCGCCGGGCGAGTGGGGCCAGGTTCCGCGTCCGCTCCACGAGGTCGCGCCCGGACGCGCACGTCCTCGTGGGTGCCCGCGTCAACGGCTCCGAACTGCCCACCTGCTGGCTGCCGGTCGACACGCTGCTCACGGGCGACGTGCTGCTGGAACTGACCTACACACACGAAACGGAGCCCCACGAGGCGCTGCCCTCCGGCGTCGGCGCGGTGCGTCTCCACCATCCCGATCTCACCAGCGGTGGGACCGGCTCCATCGGGTCGCACCCCCACATCGCGGCGGAGGCACTCTTCGACGATGGAGGAACTGCCCTTGTGTCACTGGAACCCGGACAGTGGGTCGGGTGGCAATTCGATCAGCAGACGTTGGTGAGCGACGCAACCCTGACCGCGGCGATGACCGCGCGGACAGGGGCGGTGCTGTGGGAGTTCAGCGCCGACGGCGTCGTGTTCTCACACGTGCCCACGACGGACGAGGAGCCGCTGCTTCCTGCGAGGACCACGCCATTTCGCTTCGCTGGGGCTAGGGAAGACACAACACGCGTCAGCGCGGCCCGATGTGTGGCTGTCAGGCTCGTGGCAGTGGAGCCCGTGGTGTTGTCGCAGATCGAGTTGTTCTCCCTGGACGGTGACGCCGAGGAGGAGTGAGCCCGGCTCAGACCCTCACGGGTCGGCAGATTGGCGCCCACTGGTCGGGTGCCAACTGCTCGCGCTGGTCATCCCTGCGTCCAGCAAGAGCCCGACACAGCTCGACGGCGTCCTCGAGCAGCGCCCGAAGCAGGTCATCCGGTTCCGGGACGCAGGCAAAGGCGATGGAACGGGTGGCGCACTCGATGACGTTCGGGCCGGGATCCTGGCTTCCCTGCGTGCGGCTGGTGGACATGAAGCTCCGGGCCCAGCCCTCGGCCAGCGGCACCTGTGCGAATGCGCGTCGTGTTCTGGTGGTCAGGGTGTTCTTGGGGCGTCCCTCGTGGGCCGCGTAGAGCCTCTCGCACGCCAGCATCCCCACAGCCAGCGCTCGCTGATTGGATTCCGCCGCCACGGGAAGCGCATGCGCGGCCGCCAGCAGCGTGAGCTCGTAGTCCCACTGTGGATCGTCGCTCTGCAGGCCGATGACCGAAGGGATCAGGAGAGCAAGTTGCGGCCGCGCGTCGTCGTCGGTGAAGTCGTTGACGAGTCTTGCCATGTGGGCCAGCAAACGGTGCGTGCAGGCGGGGCTGTCGCTCCACTTCTCCCCGGCCAGGTAGGACGCGAGTTCCATGAAGCATGCGCCCTTGCGTGGGTTGCGGTGTTTTCCGCGCCCGAGAAGAGGGAGAACGTCGTACTGAGCTGTGTGCTGTGCCACGAAACCCACCTACCGATCGTTGATGGAGCCCTACTGTTGCCTACGATTCTGCGCTGTTTAATGGGCGGGGACAAGGGATCGTGTCCGAAATGTTATGTGCTGACACCTAGACTGGCGTGAATCGAGGGGGTAATTGGCAATGGATGGCAGCGCACGACCGGCGAAAGCGTGGGGAATTGCAGCAGTGCTGATCCTGACGGGGTGTTCAGGCACCACGTCGCCGGTGGCGCCCTCCGCAGTGACGTCCAGCGAGATCCGCCCCGTGCAATCATCGAAGACGTCCACGCCCAGCACCACGGGGTCCTCGCCGTCGGCAACCGGGACCCGTGACCTGATCGTGTCGCCACAGGATGTGGTCACCGACCTACAGACCCCATGGTCCGTGGTCTTCCGCGACGGTGTTCCGCTGGTGAGTGAACGCGATTCCGGACGGATAGTGGAACTCTCTGATGACGGCACCGCCCGTGAAATAACGGTGATCGAAGAGGTTGCCTCCCGAGGCGAAGGCGGACTGCTCGGACTGGCCGTCGACGACCAAGGCCGCCTGTACGCGTACTACACCGCCACAGATGACAACCGGATCGTGCGGTTCGACGTCAGCGGCGATGCCGGCTCCCTGTCGCTGGGGGAGCCCGAAGTGATTCTTGACGGTGTGAAGAAGTCCACCACTCACAACGGCGGCAGGATGGCGTTTGGCCCCGACGGCATGCTCTACGTCACCACGGGTGACGCCAATGCTCGCGAGAATCCGCAGGACGTGAAGAGTCTGTCCGGCAAGATTCTCCGTATGACAGCCGACGGTGGGGTGCCCCCGGACAATCCGTTCGACGGTTCGCTCGTGTGGAGCTTTGGACACCGCAACCCGCAGGGCCTCGCCTGGAGTGATGACGGCACCATGTTCGCCACGGAGTTCGGACAGCAGACGTGGGATGAGCTGAACATCATTGAGCCGGGCAGGAACTATGGCTGGCCCGTGGTTGAAGGTGCCGCTGGAAACCCGGATTTCGTCGACCCGGTGCAGCAGTGGGCGCCCAAGGACGCCAGTCCCAGTGGGATGGCCTATCTGGATGGCACCCTCTACATCGCCAATCTGCGCGGCCAGGCTCTGAGAGCTGTTCCGGTGGCCGATCCATCCACGTCGACGGTCTTCTGGGACGGCAGCTACGGCCGACTCCGCCACGCGGCAGTCTCGCCGGAGGGACACCTGTGGGTCATCACGAACAACACCGACGGCCGTGGCAGGGCCGTTTCCGGTGATGACAGGATTCTGGCCATCTCGGCGGAAGCGCTGGCGGGTTGATCCGGACGCCATGAGTCAGGCCCGTCCTTCCATCGGCTGGTCCGTCACACGTACGGACTGTCCAGGCATGACGGCTGGACCAGCACGTACCGCTTGATCGACGTGAGCACGCCGAAGTGGCACATTTGCGAGACTGGGTGGACGTCGATGAAAGGTGAGGGCGATGAAGCGTCGGATTCCTCGTGTTCGAGATCTTGCACCACTGATGAAGTTCAAGCCTCCGGTGCTCGACGCCAGAAAGCGGCGGCTGCAAAATGCCCTGACCATCGAGGATCTCCGGCGCATCGCCCAGCGAAGGACGCCGAAGGCCGCCTTCGACTACACCGATGGTGCCGCCGAGCAGGGGATTTCTCTGGCCAGGGCCAGGCAGGCCTTCGCCGACATCCAGTTCAACCCCTCCATCCTCAAGGACGTGTCCGTGGTGGACACCAGCGTCGAGGTGCTGGGCAGGGTGTCCGCCCTGCCGTTCGGCATCGCGCCGACGGGTTTCACCCGGTTGATGCAGTCGGAGGGGGAGATCGCCGGAGCGCAGGCGGCGCAGGCTGCCGGCATTCCGTACGCGCTCTCGACCATGGCCACGACGTCGATCGAGGACGTGGCGGCCGCAGCACCGCAGGGCCGGAACTGGTTCCAGCTCTACATGTGGAAGGACCGCGAACGCTCGCAACGGCTCATCGAGCGGGCCGCAGCCGCTGGGTTCGACACGCTCGTGGTCACCGTCGACGTCCCTGTGGCCGGCGCGCGGCTGCGAGACACCCGCAACGGCATGACCATTCCTCCCACTCTGACGCCGAGGACGGTGCTGGACGCCATTCCTCGTCCGGCGTGGTGGCTGAACTTCCTCACCACCGAACCGTTGGCCTTCGCATCGCTGGACTCCTGGTCGGGCACCGTTGCTGACCTGCTCGACACAATGTTCGATCCCACCGTCGACTTCGACGATCTGGCCTGGATCCGCGACCAGTGGCCGGGCACCGTTGTGGTGAAGGGCATTCAGAGTGTGGCTGACGCCAAGCGGGTCGCAGCCACAGGAGTGGACGCCATCACCCTCTCCAACCACGGCGGCCGCCAGCTCGACAGGGCGCCCGTCCCATTCCACCTTCTCCCCGACGTCGTGCGGGAGGTGGGTTCAGACGTGGAGGTTCATCTGGACACCGGCATCATGTCCGGCGCCGACATCGTCGCCGCGCTGGCACACGGCGCGAAGTTCACGATGGTGGGACGGGCCTATCTCTACGGGCTGATGGCCGGCGGACGCGACGGTGTGGACAGGACCATTTCGATTCTGGCCTCCCAGGTGGAGCGAACCATGCGCCTGCTGGGGGTCACCTCGGTGGCCGAACTCGAACCTGCCCACGTCACCCAACTCGTGCGTCTCATCCCGCGCGACGTGGGGCACAGTCCCGCCAACACGTGAGGGGCGACGCCCGTCCAAGCGGAAGTCAGCCAGCGATCCAGCTTCTCGGCCCAGCCAAGCTGTTCCCTATCGGACCTCGTTCGGTTGCCTGGCGACCCATTCCGACAGCTCCACTCGAGGACCTGTGTAGAACGGAGTTTCCTCGCGGACGTGCAACCGTGCCTCGACGGAGCGCTGGTGACGCATCGCATCGGTGAGGCGGTGGAGTTCGTCGGCCTCGAAGGCGAGGATCCACTCGTAGTCGTTCAGTGCGAAGCTCGACAGCGTGGAGGCGACCACGTCAGGGAACTCGCGGCCGGCGATGCCGTGCTCGTACAGCATCTTTGAACGGTGCTCGTTGTCGAGGTAATACCATTCGTAGCTGCGCACGAACGGGTACACGCACAGCCATGGGCGGGGCGCGAAGCCCGCGAAGCACGAGGGCACGTGCATGCGGTTGAACTCGGCGGGGCGATGCACACCCATGACGGACCACACAGGCGTCAGGTGCGCGCCCAGTGCATGGCGACGCATGACGTGATAACCAGCCTGCAACTGTGCTGGGTCGTGCGCGGTGGTCCAGACCATGAGGTCGGCGTCGGCGCGAAAGCCGCCCACGTCGTAGAAGCCACGGACCGTGACACCGGTGGCTTCGATTTCAGCTGGGAGCGAGCTGAAATCGTCGTCGGCAGGCAGTGGGGAGGAAGTCTCGAACACCGAGTACATGGCGTACAACGGCATGGCGTTGATGGCCTCGATGTCGACGTTTGTCTCGTCGCGGGCGTCGCGGCCGGGGTGGACGGTCATGCTGTGGCTCCTTCAGCTTCGATGGCGCTCTTGGTGGGACGGTGGTGGCGCGGGGGCGCCTTGCAGCAGTCGACGGGGCAGGTCTGCGCTGCCGTGGCGTCGTCGTCGAGCTCTCCGCGGGCAGCAGCGGCGCGCTCCAGCAGCAGGTCGACGAGCAGGGCGTGAAACTCCGGATCATCGTTGACGGTGGCGGCACGCTCGTACGGCAGGTCGAGTTCCTGGGCGGTCTCGCGGGCCTCGGTGTCGAGGTCGTAGAGAACCTCCATGTGGTCGTTCAGGAAGCCGATGGGGGCAGCGACGACACCGGCGATTCCCTCCTCTTTCACTTCCGCCATCCGGTCGTTGATGTCGGGCTCCAGCCACGGCACCTGGGGCGGGCCGGAGCGTGAGCAGTACGTCAGCTCCCACGTGAGCGTCTCGCCCAGTTCCTTCGACGCGATGTCAGCCACCCGGGTGGCCACGCGCTGGTGCTGGGCCTCGTAGGTGCCTCGCACGATGCCGGACACCGCGTTCATGCTGAGCGGGATGGAGTGGGTGACGAACAACACCCGCAGCGGGCCGTCGTCGATCCGGCCACGCAACTCGCGCACCGCAGCCACCAGGGAGCGGGCGTTGGCGTTCACGAAGCCGTCGCGATCCGAGTAGGGGGTGACCTTGTCGATCGTCACCGCGCCGTCGGTGCTGGCCTCGGCAGCCTGCATGTCCTCGCGGTACTGCCGGCAACCGGAGTATGAGCCGTACGCGGACGTGGCCATTCCCACGACGCGGCGGTGCCCCTGGTCGACCAGTTGGGCGACCGTCTCAGTGTTGTACGGCGCCCAGTTGCGGTTCCCGATGACCACCGGAACGTCCAGTCCGCGTCGATCCATCTCGGCGCGGACGTGGTCCAGAAGGCGTGCGTTGAGCTCGTTGATGGGGGAGCGCCCGCCGAACATCATGTAGTGCCCGGAAACCTCCACGAGACGTTCGTCGGGGATCCCGCGGCCGGCAGTGGCGTTGCGCATGAACGGCAGCACTTCGTCGGGCTCGTTGGGGCCACCGTATGAGGAGAACAACACGGCGGTGTAGGGGCTGAGATCGGCGTTCACAAGGCCTCCAGTCGGGGATGCGGATTGAGGTCGCCCAGCGTGAGTCCGGTCACCGGGCAGTGCTGGGATTCCATTTCATCGGGGTTGAGCGGATCAGGGGCGTCGACGGTGACGATGCCGTACACCTCGTGCAGGGCGCTGAGGTATTCCTCGGTGCGGTCGGCCTCAGCGGCCTCCCGCGCACGCATCGACGGGGTGTGAAGGAGCCGGGTGGCCAGGCGACGCAGCGCGTGGGCGCACTCGTCGCGGTCCAGCGGACGGCCAACAGGTAGACGCTCCACCTCGTCGGCCACGAGATCCAGCACGCTCTGGCGCAACTCGATCACCGCGGGGTTGACGCGCTTGGAGCGCAGCCGCATGAGAACCCCTTCGACCCCTTCGAGCACCAGAGCGTCGGCGAGCACGGTGTCGGCGCTCCACTGCGGGGCGATGCCGCGCTGGATGTCTGTGAGGTCAACGACGGTGACGTGCGGCAGGGCCGCCACATCGGGGGCGACGTCGCGTGACAACGACAGATCGACCACAGCGACTGGCCGGGGACAGGCCAGCATGTCGGCGGTGATGGAGTGCCCTCCCTTGCCGCGACACGTGACGATGACGTCGGCGTGATGCAGGGCGGCAGAGAGGTCATCCACGGACGTCAACTGGTGTGATGCCGCGAAGGCGGGTCCTCTCCCCGAATCCGAGTGGACGCTGAGGTCCCGGGAGCCGCGCGAACGCACGGCGCTGGCAACAGCCCCGGCGAAGGATCCGGTGCCGACGATGAGGACGCGCTGCGTGGCCCAGTCGAGGGGGCCCAGCAGGTCCAGCCCTTCAGAGACGACGGAGCGGCCGGCGGCGTGCAGGGACGTCTCGCGGGCGATACGTCGGGATGTGCGGAGCGCCTCCTCGACGGCGAGGGTGAGGGTGGCGCTGGCATGCCCCGCATCCTGCGCCTCACCGAGTGCACGGCGCAGTTGTCCGGCGATTTCACGCTCTCCCACCACCATGGATTCGAGTCCTGCTGCCACGCGGAAGAGATGCGTGAGCGCAGCATTGCCCTCCAGTGCATTCCACGTCGAGGGTGCCTGCCCGATGCGCGCCAATTTCAGGAGGGCATGTGCGGTGGTGATACCCGGGGCATCGAGAAGAAGCTCCACCCGGTTGCACGTGGCGAGCACCACCACACCGTCGACGCCACGGACACGGCGCAGTTCTTCAGCCAGTTCTTGGGCGACTTCGGAGGCACGTTCCACCTCGGCGAGGCCGTGGTGGGCGTGCTGGATGGAGAAGATTCTTAAGGTCACGATGGGTCCAGTGTGCACCGTTTTTTCTATAAGGCAGAATCGAACCTGTGACTGCTCCCGAAACGCCCTCGCTGCTCCTCGCCCTTGCCGGACATCGACCAGACCGACTGCCCGTGTGGTTCATGCGACAGGCCGGAAGGTCCTTGCCGGAGTACAAAAAACTGCGACAAGGCGTCGCTATGTTGGATGCCTGTTTACGCCCAGAAATGGCCGCCGAGATCACCCTGCAGCCAGTGCGTCGGCATGGCGTGGATGCAGCCATCTTTTTCTCCGACATCATGACGCCCCTGAAGCTCGCCGGGGTCGGCGTGGACATCGTCGCCAACGTGGGTCCCGTAATCGAACATCCCATCCGAACAGCTGCCGATGTGGACGCCCTGGTGGCCCACGAGATCGAGGACGCGAGCCCCATCTCCGAGGCCGTTGCACTGGTGTGCGAAGAACTGGGGAAGCAGACTCCGATGATCGGATTTGCTGGCGCGCCATTCACGCTGGCGGCCTACCTCGTGGAGGGTCGTGGCACCCGCGATCACCTCGCCGCCCGAGCAATGATGCACGCCGATCCCGCCTCGTGGCGCCGCCTGCTGGAGTGGTGCGCGCAGATCTCAGGTGAGTTCCTGACGATCCAGGTGGACGCTGGCGCCCGCGTGGTGCAGTTGTTCGACTCATGGGCCGGGTCACTGTCCCGCGCCGACTACGTCGAGTACGTCGCACCCCATTCGGCCGCCGCGCTCGCAGCCGTGGCTGGCCGCGTGCCACGCCTCCATTTCGGCACCGGCACCCGGCACCTGCTGGGGGACATGGCCGCGTGTGGGGTGGAGGCCATGGGGATCGACTACCGCACCCCCTTGGACGAAGCAGCCGAGGCGCTGCCCGGGTTGCCGTTGCAGGGCAACATTGACCCAGCGCTGCTGGCCGCGGGGTGGGACGCGCTGGAGGCGCATGCGCGCGACGTCGTCGAGCGGGGCCGCCACGCACCGGCGCACGTCGTGAACCTGGGTCACGGAGTGCCGCCCACCACCGACCCCGAGGTCCTGACCCAACTCGTCAGCCTCATCCACTCGCTGTGAGCGCCATCGTCGTGGGAGCCGGCCTGGCAGGGCTGGTGGCAGCACGAGCACTGCTGATGGATGGCGAATCCGTCGACGTCTTCGAGGCCGAGGACTCACCCGGTGGGCTGGTCGCGCCACACACGCTGGCCGGGCTGGCCGTCGACGGCGGAGCCGAGGCCTTCGCGGTCCGCACGAGCGTGGTGGCGGACCTGTGCGCCGAGCTGGGACTGCTCGTTGCCGAACCCAAGGGACAGCCGCACATCTGGTGGCCGGAGGCACCACACCGCTGGCCGATGGCCAACGGCGTGCTGGGCATACCCGGCAGCCTGGACGACCCGTCCCTCGTCGGGGCACTGACGGCCGACGAGCTGCTGAAAGCTGGCTGCGACGCGACCATGGGCAGCGACGTCGCCTCCGACGAGACGTCGCTGGGCGCCCTGGTGGATGCGCGGCTGGGGCCAGCTGTTGTGGAACGGCTCGTCGAGCCGGTAACGCGTGGCATCTACGGACGATCCCCAGCAGACATGGACGTGGACACGGTGGCGCCGGGACTGCGGGCCGCCATGCGTGAGCACGGCTCGCTCACTGCCGCGGTGACAGCCATCCGAGCGCCCGGCACCGCCGCAGTGGCGCAGCCCGTCGGTGGGCTGTTCCGGCTTGTCGACGCACTGGTGGCAGATATCGAGCGGCGGGGAGGCCGCATCCACCTGGGCCATTCCGTCTTGCACGTGCTGCACGACGGCCACGGCTGGGAGATCCGCACCCGATCAGGCCTGGCGCGGGCAGACCGCATCCTGCTGGCAGTGAGCGCGCGCGGCGCGGCCAGCCTGCTCACACCGCTGGGCATCACGTTCGAAGTTCCACCCACCCATCCCAGTTTTCAGACGTTGCTGGCTCTGCGGCATCCCGGCCTTGACTCCGGGCCGGTCGGCTCGGGTGTCGTCGTTGGCCGCCGCGACCCACGGCTGGTGGCGCGCGCGCTCACCCACTATTCGTTGAAGTGGCCATGGGCTGGGCCCGACGGGCACCACGTGGTGCGGCTGGCATACGCTGCCTCCCCGACGCTGGAGCAGAGCCTGGCCGACACGTCGTTGCTGCTGGGTGTTGAGTTGAGCCAGCAGGACGTGCTGGATTTCGCAGTCCACGCCTGGGAAATGCCCACGGCCATCGCTGCGGACGCCCGGGCCGAGTTGGAGGACAGCCTGTCCCGGTTCGACGCTCTGAGCGTGACGGGCGCCTGGGTGGCAGGCAATGGCATCGCTGCCGTCGTCAAGGCGGCACAGGAGGTGGTGACATGAAGCTACGGCTGGGAACCCGCGGGTCAACGCTTGCAATCACGCAGTCCACCCATGTGGCCGACGCCCTGCGGACGCTCGGGCACGAAGTGGAACTGGTGCGCATTGCCACGCGCGGGGACAAGGCGCGGGGGTCGCTGATGTCCATGGCCGGGCTCGGTGTTTTTGCCGCCGAGTTGCGTCGTGCCCTGCTCGACGGCCGGTGTGACTTCGCGGTGCACTCGCTGAAGGACCTGCCCGTCGACGGGGTGCCAGGGCTGGTGGTGGCGGCCATTCCGGAGCGTGAGGACCCGCGCGATGTGCTGTGCTCGCGCGGGGACGCTCGCCTGGAAGCATTGCCCAACGGAGCCAGGGTGGGGACCGGCTCACCTCGGCGCATCGCGCAACTGCGAGGCATCCGTCCGGACCTGGAATACGTCGACATCCGCGGGAACATCGACACCCGGCTCTCCCGGGTGGCGCCCGGCGACCTCGACGCCGTCGTGCTGGCCGCCGCTGGACTGCACCGCTTGGGTTTGCGGGATCGTATCTCCGAGTACCTCGACATCCTGCCCTCTCCGGGACAGGGCGCGCTGGCGCTGGAATGTCGTGGCGACAACACCGAGGTCATCGAGGCGCTTCTCGCACTGGAGGATCCGGACACCCGGATCGCTGTCACTGCTGAGCGGGCGCTCCTGAAAGCGCTCGGTGGCGGATGCGCCGCTCCGATCGGGGCGCTGGGATCACCGGCCGTCGCCGATCGTGGTGATTCCTCTACCCGCGCCGTCGGAGCCGGACCGCTCTCGGACTCGTTGAGCACCGGCACTCCCGTCCTCACCAGCGAAACCCGGGACCAGGGTTTCAGTGATGAACCAGACACGCCGCACCTCACAGGCGGGGTCTTCGCCATGGACGGCAGCCGGAATCTGATCCTGTCGGTGTCGGTGTCAACGCCCGAGGCGGCAGGCCAGTGGATAGCCCAGGAACTGGTCGTCCTCGGAGCGGCAGACATCTGCGACATCACGGCCTCACGGGACTCGCGGCTGGACGAATTGCACGACGACGGGCCGGCGTCCGTGCAGGAGTCCGCCCTTGATGACACCCACCAGGACATCGACGCCGCCAGCGACCTCTGGCCACGCGGCACCCAATTGCGCTCCGCAAGTGTGTTCCTGCCGCGGGAGGAAGGTGCGCTCAGCGCAGCCCTCGAGGCGGCCGGGCCGACGGTGCTCTGCGAGCCGCTGATCCAGCGTCACACACTGGTGCCAGCCGGCACGCTGGACGGTGCGGACTGGGTGGCGATCACGTCCGCCCGCACGGTGGAGACTTTGCAGGAGTTTGGCTGGCGCATACCGGACGGCACTCGGATCGCCGCCGTTGGCCGGGCGACGGCCCGTTCCCTGGAGGCCGTCGGCTACGCCGTCGACCTCGTCCCCGAGGGCCCCTCCAGTGCCGCCGACCTGTTGCGCGTCTTCCCTGAGGGCACCGGTCGCGTGGTGATCCCCGGCTCCGCGCTCTCGTCACCGGAACTCGTGGAGGGCCTGCGGCGCAAGGGGTGGAACGCCCATGCGCTGCCCATCTACACCGTGGTCCCTGTCCACGCTCCCAGCCCCAACCTGTGGGATCGCTGGAATGCGCAGGAGTTCGACGCGGTGGTGGTCACCTCCGGATCGATCGCCCGCGCCATCAACGACCTGCTCGGCTGGCCGCCCGGCACCCGTGTGTTGGCCTTTGGACAACCCACCGCTGCGGTTCTGGCCGAACTCGGCGTCCCCAATGCCGTGGTGCCCAGTCAGGACCCGGACTCGGTCGTGGCCGCACTCACCGACTTGCTCACGAAGGGCCAGGCATGACACCCATCATCCGTCCGCGCAGACTGCGCACCATCCCTGCCATGCGAAGGATGGTGGCGGAGACCCGCGTGCATCCCAGCCAACTGGTGTGGCCGATGTTCGTGGGCGAGGATGCTGGCGCCATTTCATCCATGCCGGGGGTGCACCGGCACGACCTGGCATCGGTGGTGGTGGCCGCGCACGAGGCTGTCGATGCAGGGCTGGGCGGCGTCATGCTGTTCGGCGTGCCGGACGACGCACACAAGGACGAACAGGGAACCCACGGTTGGCTTCCCGAGGGCATGGGACAGCGTGCCGTGGCTGCCGTCCGGGACGCCGTCGGCGATGACCTGGTGGTGATGGTGGACACCTGTTTGGACGAGTTCACGAGTCACGGGCACTGTGGGGTGCTGGATGAGCGTGGTCGCGTCGACAACGACGCCACACTGGAGTTGTACGCACGGATGGCCGTGGCGCAGGCCGGGGCCGGGGCGCACGTCGTGTCGCCGTCGGGAATGATGGACGGCCAGGTCGCGGCGATTCGTGAAGCGCTCGACGCCGACGGCCACGCCGACGTCGCCATTCTGGCCTACGCCGCCAAGTACGCGTCCGCGTTCTACGGTCCGTTCCGGGAAGCAGTCGCCTCGACGCTGCAGGGGGATCGTCGGACCTACCAGCAGGATCCCGGAAACCGCCGGGAGGGCTCGCGTGAGGCACGTCTCGACCTCGTCGAGGGCGCCGACATGGTCATGGTGAAGCCTGCCAGTCACTACCTTGACGTGCTGGCGGACGTGGCTGCGATCTCTGAGGTGCCCGTGGCGGCCTACCAGGTCTCAGGGGAGTACGCGATGATCGAGGCTGCCGCCGAGCGCGGCTGGATCAACCGGCGGGCCGCCGTCGAGGAGTCGGTGACCAGCATCGTGCGGGCCGGCGCGGACATTGTGTTGACGTACTGGGCGAAGGAGATGGCCGGATGGCTGAAGTGAAGAAGGCTGCAACCAACCAGGAGACGCTGATGGCGCGAGCCAAGGCCATCATCCCCGGTGGGGTGTCATCGCCGGTGAGGGCTTTCGGCTCGGTCGGCGGCACGCCGGTGTTCGTGGCCCGGGCGCAGGGGCCTCGCGTGTTCGACATCGACGGCGCGGACTACGTGGATCTCGTCTGTTCCTGGGGTCCGGCACTGCTCGGCCACGCTCATCCCGACGTCGTGGCTGCCGTGCAGGCTGCCGCCGCCAAGGGGTTGTCGTTCGGAGCGCCCACCTCAGCCGAGGTTGACCTGGCCACGCTGATCCGCGACCGCGTGCCCGCAGCCGAGCGCGTCCGGTTTGTCTCCACCGGTACCGAGGCCACCATGACCGCCATCCGGCTGGCCCGCGGCGCCACCGGTCGCGACCTCATCATCAAATTTGCCGGCCTCTACCACGGGCACAGCGACGCGCTGCTCGCTGCCGCGGGCTCAGGCCTCGCCACCGCCGGCCTGCCCGGCTCCGCAGGCGTCACCGCGGCCACCGCGGCCGAGACCATCGTCCTGCCCTACAACGACGTCCCAGCACTCGAGGCGGCGTTCGCCAGACAGGGGGAGCGGATCGCCGCGGTCATCACGGAGGCAGTGCCCGCCAACATGGGGGTGGTGCCGCCCGCGCCCGGATTCAACGAAGCCATCCGACGTGTCACGTCCGAGCATGGTGCGCTGATGATCTTCGACGAAGTGATGACGGGCTTCCGCGTCGGGCCAGCTGGCTGGTGGGGTGTCGAGGCCGGCGTTGAAAATCCCCTCTACACGCCCGACATCTTCACGTTCGGCAAGGTCGTCGGCGGCGGTATGCCGCTGGCCGCACTGGGTGGCCGGGCTGAGGTCATGCAACTGCTGGCGCCCGTGGGCCCGGTGTATCAGGCCGGCACGTTGTCGGGGAATCCGCTGGCCACGGCCGCCGGGATCGCGACGCTGCAGTTGGCGGATGACAAGGTCTACGCCCACGTGGACCGCCGGTCGGCAGAACTGCGGCAGGCCGTCGGGGAGGCGCTCGGTGAGGCTGGCGTTCCGCACGTTGTCCAGAGCGCCGGCAGCCTGTTCTCCGTCTTCTTCCGCGACGAGCCAGTGCTCAACTATGACGACGCGAAGGCCCAGAACACGGCTGCCTTCGCGGCGTTCTTCCACGGCATGCTGGATCAGCGAGTGGCATTGCCGCCGTCGGCATTCGAGGCATGGTTCCTCTCGGCCGCCCACGATGACGAGGCCATGTCACGGATTCTCGAGGCCCTCCCGGTAGCGGCTCAGGCAGCTGCTGCCGCCCAGTGAGGACTTTGGAGAACATTTCGGCTGGTCTGCCCTCCGAAATGTTCCCGAGCCCTTCACGCGACCCCCAACTGCTTCGAGGTGCTGAGACCCGGGGCGTGAGCTAGAAGCCGATCTCCCAGCCGAAGCCCGAAGCCACGATGGCGCCGACTCCGGCGATGACTGCGGCGATCACGATCGCGAAGCACAATCCGGCCATCACTTTTCCCAGCAGGTGGGGTTCGTGCGTCTCGATGTCAGCCGCACCGCCCACACCGTAGGAGAGTGAACGGATACCCAGGGCGAAAATGATCGGCAGGCCAGCCCCAAGGATGAGACCCACCACGAGCACGTGCCATGCGCCTTCCAGCGCCAGGACGATGTTGTTCATGCGGCTGCGCCCTTCCGCTTGCCAGGGCTGGCGGTGGCACTCACCAGGTCACGTGGGGGACGCAGATCTTCCGGGATCCAGTCGTCGTTGACGTTCTTGGAGTCGACGGGGTTCTTGCGCGAATACCAGTACATGAAGGCAGCGGCCACGACCAGGATGGTGAACACGACGATGGTGCCGAACAGGCCGCCCAGCGTGTGGCCGATGAGCCACATGGCAGCTCCGACGAGCCCAGCTGCGGGGAGCGTGATGGCCCAGGCCAACAGCATGCGCGTGGCCACTTTCCAGTTCACCCTGGAGCCACGCCGGCCGAGGCCCGAGCCCAGGATGGAGCCGGTGGCCACATGTGTTGTCGACAGCGCGAAGCCGAGGTGGCTGGAGGCAAGAATGACGGCCGCAGACGACGCTTCGGCGGCCATGCCCTGGGGTGCGGCGATCTCGACGAGCCCCTTGCCCAGGGTGCGGATGATGCGCCAGCCACCGATGTAGGTACCCGCGGCGATGGCGACCGCGCAGGCCACCTTGACCCAGAACGGAACGGCCGTGAGGTCCGTCCAGTGGCCGGTGGCGATGAGCGCGAGCGTGATGACGCCCATGGTCTTCTGTGCGTCGTTGGTGCCGTGTGCCAGTGAGACGAGCGACGCGGAGCCGATCTGGCCCCAGCGGAACCCGCTGTTGCGGTACTTCTCGGCCACGCCTCTGGTGATGCGGTAGACCATTGAGGTGCCCACCGTTGCCACGACCAGGGCGATCACTGGCGACACGAGCCCCGGCAGGATGACTTTGCCCACCACACCGTCAAGCGTGGTGCCGTCGCCAACCCACTTCACACCCTGCACGCCGAGCCCCGCGATCGCGGCGCCGATCAGGCCACCGAACAATGCGTGGGAGGAACTCGACGGAAGCCCCAGCAGCCAGGTCAACAGGTTCCAGACCACGCCGCCCACGAGACCTGCCAGCACGATCAGCAGCAGGGCTTGACCACCATCGTTGAGGAACTCGGCGCGGGGCGCGCCGTTGGCATCCTGGATGTTGATCACGGCATTCGTCACGGTCAGTGCGACCTGTACGGAAAGGAAGGCGCCCACCAGGTTCAGGACCGCCGACAGCGCCACGGCGGTGCGCGGGGGCAACGCCTTGGTGGCGATGGAGGTAGCCATGGCGTTACCGGTGTCGTGGAATCCGTTGGTGAAATCGAAGACCAGCGCAGTGATGACCACAAGCGTGAGGGTCACAAGTTCAGGGCTCACAATGCAACTATGCCTGTTGCGGGCCCAGACATGGAATCGGGGTCCGAAACTGACATGGTCCTCGCTCACCGAGGGCCACGGTGCTCGACGCTGAACGCTCCTTGGGAATCCATCGAGCACTGGCCGCTCCGGTTCTGCGCGACGCCGAGACGAAGAACTTGGCGAATCTCACGCCCACGCCTGGCCACCCTCACTTAGGCTCAAGCCAGAGCGAAGGAGATTCGAGCATGCGTGTGGTGATCGCACCTGACTCATTCAAGGGCACGTGCACGGCCACGGATGCCGCGCGCGCGATCGCGGAAGGCTGGCGCAGTGTTCGACCGGATGACGACATCGTCACGATTCCCCTCGCTGACGGCGGCGAAGGAACACTCGACGCCCTGGAGACAGTCCGAGGAGCTGAGCGCCGTTCAGCACAGGTGACCGGGCCGCAAGGTGACCCGGTCACCGCTGATTGGCTCTGGCTCCCTACCGGCGAAGCCGTCATAGAACTTGCCCAGGCCGCCGGCCTTCCCCTGATGAATCCACGTGATTCCCTGCACGCCACCACCCGCGGTGTGGGGGAGCTGATGAGGACGGCGCTGGAGGCAGGCGCCACCTCCATCACCGTCGCGCTCGGGGGCTCGGCCACCACCGACGGCGGCGCCGGGGCACTCGCCGCACTGGGGCTCCACCTCTTCGACGACTCGGCACTGCCGCTGCCTGACGGCGGGGGAGCACTGCGACGACTTGCCTGGATCGATGACCAGGATCTTCTCCCACCGCCGGAGGGTGGAGTTCAGCTCCTGACGGACGTCACCAATCCCCTCCTTGGCGCCGCGGGCGCTGCTGCCGTCTTTGGTCCGCAGAAGGGCGCGGCGCCGCACCAGGTGGACGAACTCGAAGCGGGTCTTGCGCGGCTGGCCGAGGTCCTCGGCGCGGATCCGGCCGTCCCCGGCATGGGTGCCGCAGGGGGAGCGGCCTACGGACTGAGTGCGCTCTGGGGTGCGACCACGGTGCCCGGTGCGGCCGAAGTGGGCAGGCTCTCGGGGCTGCGGGAAGCATTGGAGGGCGCGGACGTGGTCATCACGGGCGAGGGCCGCTTCGACGGGACCTCGCTGGGGGGCAAGGTGGTGGGTCACGTCCTCGACATCTCCGGAGCGAGGATCATCGTCATCGCCGGCATTTTCGCCGAAGAGTGCTCCACCGAGTCCATCTCATTGGAGTCCCTTGCAGGTTCCCCCGAAGCGGCACAAAGTGACGCTGCGCACTGGCTGCGGGCGGCCGGGGCCGAGGCGGCGGCGTGCTGAACCTGGGGACCTCAGCAGCCTGAGCGTCAACGAACCCCTGCACGGCAACTCACGCGGACGCTGGTGTCTCCCTCGTCAGAGCGAGCCGCGCCCGCCAGCAGCAGCTTCCACCGCCTTGACCTCAGCCTTGGCCTCGTTGACTGCGTCTTCCGCCTTCTTCGCCACCTCGTCGGCTGCCCGCACGGCGTCGAGCGACTCTATGGCCACCTGCTCCTCACTCTGGCCAAGCTGACGTGCCCCGTCGTACTCAAGCTGGGGTGTCTCCTCGCCGTCGTCATTCGCCGGGGCACTGCCCTCCGGTGGGTTGCTGGCGGCCGGGTGCTTCGACTCGGTTTTGTCGCCGAAGGCCTCGGTGACGGTGCGGATTGCTTCGGTGAACTCGCCCGGGATGACCCAGAAGGTGTTGTTCTGGCCGTTCGCCAGAGCGGGCAGCGTTTCCAGGTATTTGTAGGCCAGCAGCTTGGGGTCTGCATCGTTGGTGTGGACTGCCTGGAAGACACGCTCGATGGCTTTGGCCTCGCCGTCGGCTCGCAGGATGCGTGCCTGCTGCTCGCCCTGGGCCAACAGGATCTCCTGCTGACGGGTGCCCTCGGCCGTCAGGATTCGCGACTGTCGCTCGCCCTCGGCATGCAGGATCGTGGCGCGCTTGTCCCGCTCTGCGCGCATCTGCTTCTCCATGGCCTCCTTGATGCTGCCGGGAGGGTCAATGGCCTTGATCTCCACCCGGTTGACGCGGATGCCCCACTTGCCGGTGGCCTCGTCGAGCACCGTGCGCAGTTGTGCGTTGATGGCTTCCCGGGAGGTGAGGGCCTGCTCGAGGTCCATGCTGCCGATCAGGTTGCGGAGGGTCGTGACGGTGAGTTGGTCAATGGCCTGCAAGTAGTTGGCCACCTCGTACGCAGCGGCCCGGGGCTCGGTGATCTGGTAGTAGAGGACGGTGTCGATGTTCACGACGAGGTTGTCCTCGGTGATCACCGGCTGCGGGGTCGACGGGAACACCTGCTCTCGGATGTCCAGCTTGTCGCGGACACGGTCCGCGAGCGGAATGATGAAGTTCAGACCGGGCTGCAGCGTGACGCGATAACGGCCGAAGCGCTCAATGTTGAACCGATGGGCCTGCGGCACGATCTGCACCGTCATGTAGACCAGAAACACCACCAGTAGTGCAACGACAATGATTGGTACCAAGAAGGCATCCATGGCACAAATTCCCTTCTCTAGTTCTATGGAAGAAGATCGCGCGGATAGACGATGGCGGTCGCCCCCTGGATCTCCATGACATCGACGTCCGCGCCTGCAGGGATGATGAGAGTCTCGTCGAGAGGGCGTGCCGACCAGTCCTCGCCCGAGAGTTTGATCAGTCCGTGTTCTGCACTGACCTCCTCGAGCACGTGGGCAGTCCGGCCAATCAGGGCGTCGGTGCCGTCTTTCGTGAGTGCTGGCTGGGACGCATGTCGAAGAGCAATGGGCCGGATGACGAGCAGGCCGACCATTGAGGCAGCAGCAAACGTCAGCAACTGGAACGCCCACGGAACGCCGGCGCCAGCGACGATGGCGGCCAACAGGGCAGCGGCACTGAAAATGCCGAACGCCAACGTCAGGGAGAAGGCCTCAACAACACCGAGCGCCACGGCCGCGATCAACCAAGCAAGCCACCACATTGAGTGAACCTCCTATCGGGCCGTGACCAAAGTCTACGTCGCGCCCTGACAGTGCAATCAGTCCAGAAATAGGTGGGTGTAAATCAGCGAGCTGGTGCTGCCGGAACGGGAAGCCGGGCCGCGGACTCTGAAGGCGCCCCGGGGGTCAGAACGCGGACAGATTGACCGGGGCGTGGGCTGTGGCAAACATCTTGGACAGCGCGATCACGCTCGACGGATCCCCCTGCACGAGGCCGGCTGACGCCAGCGTGGCGGCCGTGCGGTCGCCGAACCACATGGATGCGAGAGTGTCGACGCCCAACTGGACATCGGAATCGTCCTGGGTGGGCTCGGCCCGCCCCACACCGTCCTCCACGACGATGCGCCATGTCCCCTGGCAGTAGCCCATGGAATCCCGCACGTGCAGCACGACGGAACCGTCGCTCTCGAAGCCTCGCTCCGATATGGCCCGTTCCAGGTCCAGGATGCGGAGCCAGACGCTGTCCGAGGATTTGGTGGCAGTCACGGCTCGGGAGTCCACCAACGACAGTGGGAGCGGATCTCCGTAGTAGGAGAACTCGTAAGTGAGGATCTCGACGAGATCGATGTTCACCAGTGCCAGCCAGAGGGCACGATCGATCGCTGGGTCGGGTGAGCAGACCTGGAGGACATCGGAGGTCACCGGTGAGCTGTCCCAGCCGCGGTGCTTGAACACGGCAAAGCCGTCGGGTTCGCCCTGCTCGTCGAAGTGGACCACCGCACGAAGGGTGCGGGAGGGGCCTTCCTCCCGGCGATCCCACGCTCCCGTGAATCCCCTGCGGTGGCCCTCCAACCGTCCGTGCGCTCCCCGATAACGCTTCTGGTGGGCGAGGCTGATGCGGTCGAAGTGCCCTTCGAGGAAGGATGGATGGACGAACTCGATGGCTCCCGGAGCGACGTGGACGTCCCCCCGGAGGTGGAAGCGCTCGGTGTTGACCTCGATGTCTGTCTGGCGGTTGACGATGCCGAAACCGTAGCGGGCGTAAATGGTCCCCTCGCTGACGGAGAGCACCGCGCACCCGATGCCCTGATTGCGGGCAACATCGAGGCGATGCCGCATCATGTGTTTCAGCAGACCGTTGCGGCGGTGGCTGGGGCGCACGACGATGCCCTGAACCACCAGACAGTCGACGATGCCGGCCCCGGAGTTCATCGTGTAGGGCGCGCTCTCGAAGACTGCGATGGGTTGACGGCCATCAATGCCGGGCCCCGCCGCGGTGACCAGGTCCAACGTGGTGTTGTCCGCGCGAGCCTGTTCGCGGAACGCCTTCACGGATGTCGCGTTGGCTCGTCGGCCCAGGAAGCCAAAGCTGAAGATGTCCTGGCAAGCCTCCCACCGCGGATCGTCGTCAGGGGTGTCAAGGGGGAGTTCTTCGAATCGGTACTTCTCGTCCATACCCACACCCTATGAGCAGGTCCGGGAAGACCCAGCCGTTCACCTTGCCGTTGTCCGTACACTCGTCCCTTGTGAGCGCACCGGTGCAGTCGCGACGACGTGGATCCCTTCTCCTCGTGCCCATCCTGGCGAGCGTGGTCCTGATCCTCGTCGTGCTGGGTGCAACCAGTCCGCGACCAGCCCTCGTGGAGATGATCCCCGTCCCTGCCCCAGCGTTGACTGCTGAACCCGAGTCCCAATCCTCCCTCACCGCCGCCCCGTCGCAGTCGCCGATGTTGCCTGTCCCTGAGCAGGAGCCGCTCACCATTCCCGACTGGGTTGACGACGTGGTCCGGATCCTCGTGGCCGTAGCGGTGTTCGCACTGGTCGCGGTCTTTCTCCTGCGTCTCTCCAGAGCCCTGGATCGCACCAATCGTCGCCGTGCAGCAGGGCCCAGCGGCAATCAGGTGGACATCCCTGCGATCGATGACGAGGAACTGGAGGCAACGGTGGCCGCCACCGTGGCCTCGCTGAGGCAGGGCATACCGGTGGACGGCGCCGTCATCGAATGCTGGCGACGGCTCGAGCGTCTGGCGGCCGCCTCAGGCATTGTCCGGCGTCCCACCCAAACCTCGCAGGAGTTCACCGTCGGGGTTCTCGGCCACGCAGTCGTCGACCCCGCGGCACTCGAGGACCTGGCGGAGCTCTACCGTCAGGCACTGTTCTCCACCCACCAACTCACCGATGTTCACCGCGGGCGTGCCATCGACGCGCTCGAGGCGCTCAGCGCCCAACTCACCCGCCAAGATCCATCATGAGTCTCTGGAGGAATCTCGCCGTCCGTGTGGCGATCGGCGTGGCGGGCGCGGTTCTGATCGTCATCTTCGATGGCGTGTTCGACGTCGGTGTCGAGCCCAGCCTTGCGCTTCTGGCTGGGACCACTGTTGCCGCTGGTTCGTGGGCGTTCACACATCTTGCGTCGGCCGGTGCGACGTACGAATGGCGGCAGCCCTCCTGGTACACCCGCTCGCCGCACCTCCAGGCCGACGTCCGCACTCGGCGCCTGGCCTCCGTGCTCTCGAACGCGCAGCCAGGACGTGGCTTCGAAGCTCGCGGAGTCGCTCGCCACCTCGCTTTTCTCACCGCCGGTCGGCTCGTCACGACGGGACGCATCAGCAGGGAGGCGGGCGACGAAGATCCGCTCGCCGGAGCAGATCCGCACCTCTCGGCGTCCCTTCTGGCCTACCTCCGCAGTGCTGATGCGGAGCATCCGCAGGTTCTCAACCGCAAGGCCCTCCGGGCACATCTGAAGGAGATCGATTCGCTATGAGTTCCCCCACACCACCGGCACTCACACAGGATCAGGCCACCGTGCTCGTGCATCGGGTCCTCGATGCCGTCGACACTGCTCTGGTGGGCAAGCGTGATCAGATGACACTGGTGTTGGCGGGTGTGCTCGCTGGTGGCCACGTGCTGCTGGAGGACCTGCCGGGACTGGGCAAGACGCTGGCTGCGCGGTCGCTCTCGCAGGCGTTGGGGCTGGAGTTCACCCGAGCCCAGTTCACACCGGACCTGTTGCCGGCCGATCTCACCGGCTCCTACATCTTCGACCAGAACACGAGCGAGTTCAGCTTTCGTGAAGGCCCGATCTTCACTGGGCTGCTGCTCGCCGACGAGATCAACCGGACCCCTCCCAAGACGCAGTCCGCACTGCTGGAGGCGATGCAGGAGCGGCAGGTCACCGTCGAGGGGCACACCTTCATGCTGCCCCGCCCCTTCCACGTCCTCGCCACCGCCAACCCGATCGAACACGAAGGCACCTATCCGCTGCCGGAGGCCCAGCTCGACCGGTTCCTGCTCCGTCTCGCCTTCGGTTACCCATCACTTGAGGAGGAGTGGGAGGTGCTGGGACGTCGAATGGAGCGACGCCGGGAGGAGGTGGTGGTGGATGCCGTACTTGACTCTGCTGGCCTGCTCGCCGTCCAGGACTGTGTGGAGGACATCCACGTGGCCGAGTCGGTGGGCCGCTACGCCATCGACCTGGTTCGTGCCACCCGCGATCACCAGGACACACTCGTCGGTGCATCCCCACGGGGATCGCTGGCGCTGTTGCTGTGCTCGCGTGCGTTGGCGCTGATCGAGGGGCGTGACTTCGTCATCCCGGAGGACGTCAAACGTCTGGCCGTGCCGGCGTTGGGGCACCGCATCGTCATCCGTCCAGAACTGTGGCTCAACAACGTGGCCCCCGAATCGATCGTCCAGGCGGTCCTGGACCAGGTTCCGGTGCCCGACGCGGAGACTCCGTGATGCACGTCTCACACACCCCTGCGCTACTGCGTTCCGTGGTGATCGCGGCCGTGTTGGGTGTGGTTTCGATTATGACCCAGCGTGGTGATGTGGTGCTGCTGATGGTGCCCTTCGTCGTCCACCTGGCGTGGGGCTGGCGAGGGCGAAGGCGTGGCGAGCCGGTGGTCTGGGCCCGGCCGATGTCGGTGGTGATCCCGGAGGGAGAATCGATGTCGTTGGTGACCCGGGTCACCCACGGATGGGGCCGGGCACTGGTGACGGCGCAGTGGCCGGTGCGTCCGGGGATCGGGCTGGAACCGGAGTCGGGCACGGTCCTGGACTCGGCGAGTGGTCAGGGACTGGAAGTGGCGGTTCAACCGGAGCGGTGGGGGCGTTACGACGTGGGACCGGGCACCGTCCGCGTCGGTGATCCCAGTGGCAGTTGGCGAGCCTCCACGAAGGTCCCGGAGGTCACAATCACAGTCCGGCCAGCCTCCTCCACGTTGGAGGGCGGGAGCGGGGTCCTGAACCCCATCGGGATCGTCGGCATGCACCGTTCGCGGCACCGTGGCGACGGTAGCGACCTGGCTGATGTCAGGGAGTTCCGCCCGGGCGATCGTCTGCGTCGGATCAACTGGCGGGTGACGTCGCGGATGGGTTCCGTCCACGTGAATTCCACGCTGACCGAGCGCGACACGGATGTCCTCATCGTCGCCGACACCCTCCTCGACCTCGTACCGGCGAGCCCCGACGCTCCGACAAGCCTGGATGCGACAGTGCGGGCGATCGCAGCAATCTCGCGCCACTACGTGGGCTTCGGAGATCGCGTGGCCATCCACGACCTGGGCCGACGCATCGGCCACGTCCGTGCCGGTACCGGACCTCGGCAGGCACGGATGGTACTCAACGTGTTGTCGAGGGCCAACCGCACGGTGCCGGACTGGGACGTGCTCCGCCCGGTGGGCAGCATCACCAGCGGGATGCTCGTGTTCTTCTGCTCGCCCCTGATGGAGCGCGAGTCCCAGGATGAACTGGTGCGACTCCGGCGGCTGGGTGCGGAGGTGATCGGTGTGGACACGCTTCCGGAGGGAATCGGGCGGTTTGAGGACATCGGTTCGTTCCGCAGCGAATCGTTCCTGGGTGAGGCGTGGATGATTCGTCGGATGGAGCGCGACGACGCCGTCGCACGTCTGCGCAGCATCGGTATTCCGGTCACTCCCTGGCGTGGGACCAGCAGCTTGGCGAGTGTGCTGCTGTCGATGGAGGCAGCTCGCTCAGCCCCGAGAAGGGGGAGCGGCCGATGATCGATGTTGCGGAACTCGTCGCCGGATGGATCTACTCGCTGCAGATCATGAGTTGGCAGCAGTGGGTCCTGCGGGTGTCAGTCCTTGCCTCCGGAATCGTGGCGGCAGTGATGTGTTTCCTGTGGTTCCCGGTGGTGGTCTCCCCGGCGCTGTTGGCGACGGCCGTCGTACTGGTGCTCGCATCGGTGATCCGCCCCGACTCGTTGGCGCCGTTGTCCCTCGTCGGCGTCGTGGCGCTGTGGTGGCTCTCCGGTGGCGCGGTCGCGGCGGGACCCTCCGATGACGGGGGCAGCCCGTGGCGATGGCTGAGCATGTCGGCAGTCGTGGCTGTGTTCCACCTGAGCACTGCGTTTGCCGCGGCGGCACCGTCGTACGCCCGGATCACTGGGCGCGCTGCCATGCTGATGGTTCGCTCAGCCGCCGGCTACGTGGCAGTGGGCCTCGTTGCGGGTGCCGCGGTCCTTGGCCTCACTGCCCTGCCGGAACAAGTCCTGGGATTTGGTTGGGTCGCGGCGGGCGTCGTCGCAGTCAGTGCCGCGACGGTGGCCGTGGTCGCGGCCCTGCGTCCACTGCCGCGATGATGCACGGGCAGCTCGTGGATCAGCGCTCCTCCTTGGCCAGTCGATCGGCAAGCGTGGCCAGGAACCCCACCTGTCCGGCGACAAGTTTGTCGCGGGCGTCGTTGATGCCGACCCATTCGGCACGGTCCACTTCCGGGAAGTCGGCAAGGCGTCCACTTCTCGGTGGCCACTCCAGCGTGAACGTGTTGCTGGAGGTGTGCGCCCCTTCTCATGGACCGATGCATCATCTAGCGTCTCTCGTATGGCGAGCAAACAGAGTCCGGTTGAGCTGGTCGTGGGTGAGCGCACAGTGCGGCTGAGCAGCCCGGACCGCGTGTACTTCCCCGATCACGGTTGGACGAAGCTCGACGTCGCGAACTACTACATCGCGGTCGGTGAAGGAGTGCTCCGCGGATTGCGGGAGCGTCCCACCATGCTGCACCGGTTTCCCAAGGGGCTGGCGGGGGAGAAGGTCCACCAGAAGCGGGTACCCCAGGGGGCCCCCGACTGGATTGAGACTGTGGAACTGTCCTTCCCGCGCTACGGCTTGACGGCCGATGAACTGTGCCCCACGGAGGTCGCACAAATTGTGTGGGCGGTCCAGATGAGCACGGTGGAGTTCCACCCGTGGAATGTGCGACGTGCCGACGTCGACAGGCCGGATGAGTGGCGCATCGACCTCGACCCGATGCCTGAGGCGCACTTTTCCCAGGTACGACGGGTGGCTGACGCTGCGCACGAGTTGCTCGATGAGCTCGGCATGGTCGGTTATCCCAAGACCTCTGGTGGAGACGGCCTTCACGTCTACGTCCGGATTGTTCGCGAGTGGACCTTCGCTGACGTCCGTCGCGCGGCCTGGGCATTCGCGCGAGAAGTGGAGCGGAGACTGCCCAAGGACGTCACCACCACGTGGTGGAGGAAGGACCGGGACCCGCGAACCGTCTTCGTCGACTACAACCAGAACGCCCGGGACCACACCATGGCATCGGCCTACTCGTTGCGCGGCGTCGCGGA
>JAUNVL010000021.1:0-7492 GCA_030537675.1 Propionibacteriaceae bacterium
GCCTTCCGCCTCAAAGAGGAGCTCGGCACCGAGCCCCGCGTCTACTACCTCCGGTGAGCCCCATGTCCACGAGCACAGAGTCCCGCCCCGTCACCCCCACCGCTGCCGTCGACGAAACGCCAGGCAAGCGCTGGTGGTCCGTCCCCCCGAAGTTGCCCTTCCTGACCAGGCGCAACCGCATGTGGTGGTACCCGCTCCTGGTGGTGGTGGCCGGACTCGGCGCCGTCGCCATGCTTCTGCGCCTCATCAACGGGCTCGCCATGACAGAGCTGACCACGCAGGTGCCATGGGGCGCCTGGGTGGCGTTCTACATCTACTTCGTCGGCCTCTCGGCTGGTCCTGCCATCCTGTCCTCCCTCGTCTTCGGGTTCCGCCTGAAGCAGGCGGAGGGCATCGGACGCTCGGCACTCCTGCTGGCTGCCCTGTCGCTGGGCGTGGGCCTGGCCTTCATCGGCGTCGACATGGGCCGCCTCGACCGGGCCATCAACGTGATGCTGTTCTTCCACTGGACCAGCCCACTGTCATGGGCGGTGCGCTCGTACATGGTCTACCTCGTGATCGTCGTGGTCCAGCTCGTCTACGCCATCCGGCTCCAGCGCGGGATGGGCGATGACAACAACAACCGTCGCGTCCTGAAGATCCTCTCGGCCATCGGCCTGCCCCTGGCCATCATCGGCGTCCTGGGCGCCGAGGGCGCGCTCTTCGCCGTCGTCTCGGCCCGTGGAACCTGGTCGGGTGGGCTGTTCCCCGTGATCCTGCTCGCGTCCGCGATCCTCGCCGGTGCGGCGATGCTCATCGTCATCCACTACCTGGTGGAGCGTGGTTCGGGCCGGCGGCCCAACGCACGGCTGATGCGTTTCATGAGCGGCATCCTGCTGGCGGGACTCTTCGTCGATGCTGGTCTGACGTTCTACGAATACGGCATCCCGCTGCTGGCCCGCAACCACCACGAGACGCAGATCCTCGACGTCATGATGTTTGGGCCCTACGCGTGGACGTTCTGGATCCTGCAGATCGCGCTCGGACTCGTGCTGCCCATCATCATCCTGATGATCCCGAAGCTTCGTGCCTCCACCGGCTGGGTGGCAGCCGCCGCCGGCATGGTGGTGGTCGGCATCATGGGCGTGCGATTCAACATCGTGCTGCCGCCCCAGATCACCCCCGTCCTCAACGGCTACCCGAACGCCCACTACTTTCCGAGCCTCATGGAATGGGGCGTGGCCGCATTCCTGATTGCCGGCGGTGTGCTCGTCTACAGCCTCGTCTCGGCGTGGCAGCCGATCCACGACCCCGCCCGCGTGTCCATCATCCCCGACACCGCGCCCACCACCAGCCCTGCGAGGGAGCTGTCATGACTGACACCACGGACCCGACCACGATCCAGGACCCGGACAAGCCCGAGGGCGTCAGCCGCCGGATGGTGCTGGGGGTCAGCGCTGGCGCCGTCGGCGCAGGGGTGATCGCCACCACCATGGCCAACGACGGTTTCGGCGATCCGCTGTACGAAGCGGTGGCTCACGGCACGGGCGACGCAGACGACGCCTATGCCGCCTCCGACGTCGTGTACACGATGTGCATGAACTGCAACACCTACTGCTCCATCAAGGTTCGTCTCTCACCACCCGGCGCCACGGAGGCGACCGCGCTGGTTCGCAAGGTGGCAGGCAACCCCTACAGCCCACTGACCACGCAGCCCGAAGGTGGGATCCCCTACGCCACCTCCCCCGCCGACGCGGTCAAGGGCATCGGCAACATGTCCCGGGATGCCAAATCCCGCTCCGGTGGACTCGCCTGCCTCAAGGGCCAGGCAGGGCCGCAGATCGTCCACGACAAGCTCCGCCTCCGGCAGCCACTGCGCCGCGTCGGTGACCGGGGCAGCGACCAGTGGGAAACGATCTCCTGGGAGGAAGCCCTCTCCGACATCCTCGACGGCAGCAAGAAGCTCGGCACCCCCGGCCTGCGGTCATGGTGGAAGTTCGCACCGAAGAAGAAGGTGATGGCTGACGTCGGCCTCGTGGAATCCGGCGAGATGACCCAGGAGGCGTTCGACGCTGCCTGGGGCGACTCGCTCGTGGACAGCAAGCGCCCTGAACTCGGCCCCAAGTCCAACTTGTTCGCCATGATCGGCGGCGACAGGATGAACCTGATGGGCGCCCGGTTCGGGCTGCAGTCGCTGGGCAGCATCAACCAGTTCAACCATGGCGGAACCTGCGGCATGTCCGGCGTGATCGCGAACGCGCGCAGCCATCCCACCACCGGGTTCAAGCGGATGTACGCCGACATCGACTACTGCAAGTACCTCATCGTGTGGGGTGCGGAGCCCGTCACGGCCAACAAGGGCCCCACATGGATGGCACCCCGCATCGGCCGGGCGCGCGAACTGGGCATGAAGATGACCGTCATCGATCCCCGCATGTCGAAGACCGGGGAGAAGGCGGACACCTGGGTGCCCGTCAAGCCCGGCTACGACGGCGACCTCGCCTGGGGCCTCATCCGGTGGATCATCGAGAACGAGCGCTACGACGAGAAGTACCTGCGCGCAACCGGCTCCCTGGCCGCTGCCGCCATCGGTGAACCCAACTACAGCGACGCCACCCACCTGGTGAAACTGGACGATCCGAAGCGCGGCAAGCTGACGATGGTGGACCTCGGCCTGGCCGAAAAGGTCGTCAACCCCGACACGGGCAAGCCGGAGGACGCCGAATCCGTGGCCCGTGTGGACGGAGCCCTCGTCGGCGTCGACACCAATGCAGCCCCCGCTGCCGAGCTGGACTGGACGGGTGAGGTGGACACCCCCGAGGGCAAAATCGCGGTGGCCACCGTGTTCCACCTCCTCAAGTCCCGCGCCATGGAACGCGAGATCGCGGACTATGCGGAGGCTGCAGGTACCTCGGCCACAGTGGTCGAGACGATCGCGCGGGACTTCACGTCGCACGGCAAGCAGGCGGCAGTCATGAGCTACCGGGGTGCCGCCATGCGCTCGAACGGCTTCGACACCATCCGCGCCATCGGCTACCTGAACTTCCTGATCGGCAACCACGACTGGAAGGGCGGGGCCATCGGGGCGCAGAAGGGCTACTCCCCCAACAGTGGACGCTACGAGCTGATCGACGTCGAGAAGCCGAACAAGGCGTGGGGCGTACCGATCACGCGGGAGAAGTCGAAGTACGAGGAGTCCTCGTTCTTCAAGCAGGAGGGCTACCCGTCCAAGCGGCGCTGGTACCAGTTCCCCGGCAACATGTGCCACGAGGTGATCCCCAGCGCCGCCATCGGGTACCCGTACCACCTGAACGCGCTGTTCCTGCACCGGCACTCGCCGCTGAACTCATCGCCGACGGGACACCGGATCGCCGAGCAGATGCACGACACCGAGGCCATCAAACTCATCGTCGCCTTCGACGTCATCGTCGGTGACAGCGGCGCCCACGCCGACTACGTGCTGCCCGAGCCCACCTACCTGGAGCGGTTCACGCAGGAGACGGTGTACCCGTCCCAGCAGTACGCCGTCCAGCAGTTGGGCCAGCCCACCACGCTCGCCTTCGAGGGTCCAAGGCCCGTCGAGTGGTTCTACCTGGAGCTCATGAAGGCCATGGAGCTCCCCGGTGTGGGCGACGACGGCTTCGGCCCCGGTATCCCGTTCAACACCGTCGAGGACTACTGGATCAAGATGGCGGCCAACGTGGCCTACGCCGGCAAGAATCCTGTTCCGGATGCGTCGCCCGAGGAGTTGAAGCTCTTCACGGAGACGCGGGAAAAGCACCTCGGCAAGCACTTCGACGAGAAGGTGTGGAAGGCAGCTGTCACCGAGGAGGAGTGGCGCAAGGTGGTCTACGTCCTCAACCGCGGCGGTCGCTTCGAGGAGCAGGGCAAGGAGCACGAGGGCGGCTACGAGGGCGACTGGCTCAAGTACCGCTACGAGGGGCTCTGCCAGTTCTACGACCCCAAGGTGGCCGCGTCCAAGGACAGCGTCACCGGCGAACAGTTCGAGGGCATCGCCGCGATCCGCGGGATGTCGCTGTCGAACAACGTGCCGGTTCCGCGCGACGGTCTCCCCTTGCACTTCATCAACTGGAAGTCGCGCTCACAGGGCACGCACCGAACCGTCAACTCGGCGTGGCTCCGCGAAGTGCGTTCGCACAACTTCCTGTCCATGAACCCCGTGGACGCCGAGCCACGCGGCATCAAGACAGGCGACCACGTACGCGTACGTTCCGGCTCCGGTCAGGTGGAGGGCATCGCCCAGCTCACCCAGGCCATTCGCCCGGGCGTCGTCGGGGCTGATGCTGCCATGGGGCACACGCACTACGGTGCCCGCTCCATCATGATCGACGGCGAGGCGACAGCCGTGGCGCCCAGCTACGGCAACAAGTCCGCGAAGCGCTCCATGGTGCCCGGCCAGGAGGAACTCGGCTTCGCCGGCTCGCGAAGCGTCGGCATGTCCGTCAACGACCTGTTGGCCGACGACGTCCTCCTGGGCGGCGGTGGCGCCAGCGATCCGATCGGCGGCGGTGCCAGCCAGCTGGACACGTGGGTGGAGGTCGAACGCCTGTGACGCGGCGGGAGTGAACCGTGGGTGTCGCTGATCTCCTGACCGGCCTGCTGCCACGACCCACCCTTGACGAGCACGCCTGCTCGCGGAGAATGGGATCGGGGTGCTCCGTGTGCGTCGACGCCTGCCCCCAGCAGGCGCTGCAGATCCTGTCCTCGGGCGGCCGCGACGATCACGCCCCCATGGTGGACCCGCTGCTGTGCGTCGGTTGTGGACTGTGCGAGGCCCAGTGCCCCGTGCAGGCAATCTCCGGGGTGGGCTCTGCGGCCGCTCTCATCGTCGACGCTGCTCGCGGCAAGGAGATGCTTCGCCTGCGCTGTGAAGCGGCCCGGACCTCGGGCGCCAAGCTCGGGACGGACCGGCGGGGTGCTGCCGGCCTGGACGTCGGCTGTCTGGCGAGCCTCCACCCGGAAACGGTGGCGGCCGCAGCGGGGGCCCTGCAGGACGGTGGCGCCATCGAGCTGATGCGCTCCGACTGCGCACGCTGTCCGATGGGTGCTGGTGAAGCGGTCGCGGCCATGGTTGCAGAGGCGGGGGCGTGTCTGGCGGGTGCCGGGAGGATCCACGTCGGCGTGGTCGCAGAGGTTGACGAGCCCGCGGAGGTGGCACAGCGTCCGAGCGCCAAAATGAGCCGACGCTCGCTGTTTCGCTCCGCGTCAGGCAGGAAAGCGCACGAGGACGCTGTCTCCACCGCTGCCTCCAGCCGCGGCGGACGCTCGCCCCGGGAGCTGGTGTTGGCATCGTTGTCCCATCCCGGTCTCCCGCGGCCAGGCGTCGACGAAGGCTGCACCGGCTGCAGGGCGTGCGTGAACATCTGTCCCAAGGATGCGTTGTCGTTCACCGATGCCGACGACATCTTCAACCTCACCGTCGACCCCGCCGCGTGTGTGGGATGCGGTGAGTGCGCGCGCGTCTGCCCAGAGGGCATCGTCGCCCCGCACGGCCGCCTCCCGGACGCCGAAGTGGTGCTCCTCACCAGCGTCCAACTGCCGCGCTGCACCACCTGCAACATGTCATTGTCCCCCGGCGAGTCCGGCCGTTGCGCCTCGTGCAGCTCTCGCGTTTCCCTGGTCTCGGACGTCTGGGCGGAGTACGGCCTCTAGCTCCGCGCGCTGTTCACCACATCGAGCCCGGACAGGGCGCTACGCGGGATCAGCCTTCTGCGCGACCACTGCCAACGTGATGGAGAACAGGATGAGCCCGAGAGCCAGTTGGGCCACGGCCTCGTGTCCCTCTGTCAGAAGGTTCACGATCAGCACGACGACGCCCACAGCGCCCACGCTCGTTGGGAGGAATGATCCGGTTCTCATGCGGAGAGCGTAGCTGCGTGGGACACCGCATGGTCACGTCACGGAACGGTCACCCTGCACGTAGCCGAACAGCTGGTTGCGCTCAGCCTGCAGCTCATCCAGACGGTTCTTGACGACGTCACCGATGGAGACGATGGCCACCAGTTTGTCGTCGTCGACCACTGGCAGGTGCCGTACGCGGTGGTCAGTCATGGACATGGCGAGCGTCTCGAGTTCGTCCTCCGACGTGCAGGTCCACACTTCGCTCGTCATGATGGATCGCACCGTGTCGCCCATCACCTCCACACCGCGCTGGTGCAGGGATCGTACGACGTCGCGCTCACTGGCGATGCCATGCACGGTGACGCCATCGTCGTCGCTCACCACGACCGCACCAATCCGGTTCTCGTCCAGGATCCGCAGCATCTCGGCGACCGTCATCGTCGATGCAATGGTGACGACGTCGCTGCCCTTCTTTTTGATGACCTCAGATATTTTCATGGACCAGCCTAACCACGTCTGGTCGCTGAAGGGGTGGGATCAGCCGATCCCTCATCCACAGCGGCAGACGCAGTGTGACCTCGCGGCAGGCCAACCGCCCACAGTGGTCGGCATGGCTTGGGTCTATGTGTTGCGTTGCGCGGATGATTCCTACTACGTGGGATCGACGAGAAATCTCGACGGGCGGATGCAGCAGCACGCCTCGGGGAAGGGAGCACGCTATACGTCGAAGCGTTTGCCGGTCGCCCTGATCTGGGCGTGCGAAACGGAACGCGTGGACGAAGCCTGGGCTCTGGAGAAGCAGATCCAGGGCTGGTCGAGGGCCAAGAGGGAGGCGCTGGTGGAAGGCCGATTCGAGGATCTGCGAGGTCTGTCCGGGTCGGCCTACCGGAGGAGCAAAACCCCACCTGATGCGCCTGAGCAACGCTGATCGAGTAGCGGCCGCGAGGCACGAGCAGCCGCATGTCGAGATAGCAACGCTGATCGAGTAGCAGCTCGCGAGGAACGAGCAGCCGCATGTCGAGATCCCCCCACACCCACCCGACGCCTCGACACGGCCGCAGACGGCCCACTCGACGAACTAAAATCCCAACCACGCTGATCGAGTAGCAGCTCGCGAGGCACGAGCAGCCGCATGTCGAGATAGCACCGCTGATCGAGTAGCGGCCGCGAGGCACGAGCAGCCGCATGTCGAGATCCCCCACACCCACCCGACGTCTCGACACGGCCGCAGGCGGCCTACTCGACGAACTAAAATCCCAACCACGCTGATCGAGTAGCTGCCGCGAGGCACGAGCAGCCGCATGTCAAGATCCCCCCACACCCACCCAACGTCTCGACACGGCCGCAGGCGGCCTACTCGACGAACTGAACAAGGTCTCGCAGCACCCGCGAGGCACAAGCCGCATGCCGAGATAGCACCGCTGATCGAGCAGCAGCCGCGAGCCACGAGCAGCCGCGAACCGAGATCCCCCCACACCTACCGACGTCTCGACACGGCCGCATACGGCCTACTCGACGAACTGAACAAGGTCTCGCAGCACCCGTGAGGAACGAGTAGCCCCATGTCGAGATAGCACCGCTGATCGAGTAGCAGCTCGCGAGGCACGAGCAGCCGCATGTCGAGATCCCCCACACCCACCCGACGTCTCGA
>JAUNVL010000021.1:7592-29777 GCA_030537675.1 Propionibacteriaceae bacterium
CGCGAGGCACGAGCAGCCGCATGTCGAGATCCCCCACACCCACCCGACGTCTCGACACGGCCGCAGGCGGCCTACTCGACGAACTGAACAAGGTCTCGCAGCACCTGCCCGGCTGACTCAGCCGGCGCGCATCCAGCTTCTGACTGCTGTCACCCGCTGGTCCACCTGGTCCTGGGATGCCTCGGCGAGGCTCGGGCCCCCGCATTCCCGGCGCAGGTCAGCGTGCACGTGGCTGTGCGGCACCCCTGAGGTTCGGGCGTACTGCGCCACCAGGGAGTTCAGTTCCTTGCGCTTGCTCGCCAGCGCACGGTGAAGTGCCACCGTCGGCTCGGCGCGGTCCTTTCGATCCTGCTGGTCCCGGCGGCGCAACTGTTTGGCCTGTCGGTCCTGGAGCAGGCTGCTGACCTGGTCCGGCTCCAGCAGCCCCGGCAGCCCCAGGTAGTCCTGCTCATCGGTGGACAACGGCTCGGCATGCATCCCGAAGGCCTGCGAATCGAACAGCACGTGGTCAAAGGTGGCCTGCGATTCCAGTGCCTCGAAGCTGCCCAACAGATCGTCGGCGGTGCTGTCGCCCTGGTTCGCCGCGTCCATGAGGGCGTCGGACTCGCTCCACAGGTCGTCGTCGTTCTTCGCCCTGCCCAGCACGTGGTCGCGCTGCCGCTCCAACGTGCCAGCGTGCGCAAGGAGGATGGGGACGGTGGGCAGGAAGACGGTGGCCACCTCGCCCCGGCGGCGAGAACGCACGAACCGACCGACTGCCTGTGAGAAGAACAGGGGCGTGGACGTCGCCGTGGCGTACACACCGACGGCGAGCCGTGGAACGTCAACCCCTTCGGACACCATGCGCACCGCCACCATCCACCGCGCGGTGGATCCGGCGAAGTCATCGATCCGGGAGCTGGCACGGGAGTTGTCCGAGAGCACGACGCAGGGATCCTCGCCGCTGACGGAGGCCAGGAGCTTCGCGTATGCGCGGGCCTGGTTCTGGTTCGACGCTATGACCAGCCCCCCGGCGTCGGGGACGTGGCGCCTCACTTCGGACAGTCGGGTGTCGGCAGCCTGCAGGACCGCGTTGATCCACTCCCCCGAGGGGGCCAGCGCTGTCCGCCACGCCTGCGACGTGAGGTCCTTGGTCATGGCAGTGCCCAGGTCGGCGCCGATCTCGTCGCCGGCCTTCGTGCGCCAGCGCATGGGGCCGCCGTAGTTCATGAACAGCACAGGCCGCACCACGTGATCGGCAAGCGCCTCGGCATAGCCGTATGTGTAGTCGGGGCGAGAGATCTTGACGCCGGTGCCGATCTCCTCGTACTCCACGAAGGGGATGGGGTTGTCGTCGGAGCGGAACGGGGTTCCTGTCAACGACAGCCGACGGGTGGCGTAGCCGAATGCCTGTTCGATGCCCTCACCCCAGCTGAGGGCGTCACCGGCGTGGTGGATCTCGTCGAAGATCACCAGCGTGTCCATCTTGTGGCACAGCGCCTCGTAGGACCAGGCACGCATGGAGACACCCGCGTAGGTGACGACGCTCCCGTCGTACTCCTTGGCCCGGCCACGTTTGGTGGACCTGTTGAGCCCCGGATCCAGGTGGATGCCCACCCTGGCGGCGGCGTCGGCCCACTGCACCTTGAGGTGCTCCGTGGGCGTGACCACGACGATGCGTTTGATGGTGCGTGTGGTCAGCAGGTGATGGGCGATGCGCAGGGCGAAGGTGGTCTTGCCTGCCCCGGGGGTGGCCACGCAGAGGAAATCCTTGGGTTGGGTTTCCTCGTACTGGGCGAACGCAGCGGCCTGCCATGCGCGGAGACTGGAGGCGGTGCCCCAGGCTGCGCGTCTCGGATAGGCCGGCGAGATGGAATCAAATGCCGGATGACGCATGAGTTTAAGGAACTTTACCCTTCGGGAGTGGCTACTTCTTCGGCGGTTCGGTGGTGGAAAGCGCCGCGACGAACGCCTCTTGCGGCACCTCGACACGCCCCACCATCTTCATCCGCTTCTTGCCTTCCTTCTGCTTCTCCAGCAGCTTGCGCTTCCGGGAGATGTCGCCGCCGTAACACTTGGCGAGCACGTCCTTCCGGATGGCCCGGATGGTCTCGCGTGCGATGACGCGGCTGCCGATGGCTGCCTGGATGGGCACCTCGAACTGCTGCCGAGGAATGAGTTCCTTGAGCTTGCCGGCCATCATGAGCCCGTAGCTGTAGGCCTTGTCGCGGTGCACGATGGAGCTGAACGCGTCCACCGTCTCCCCCTGCAGGAGGATGTCCACCTTCACGAGGTCGGAGGACTCCTGATCGGCGGGCTCGTAGTCCAAGGACGCGTATCCCTTGGTGCGCGACTTCAGCGCATCGAAGAAGTCGAAGACGATCTCGGCCAGCGGCAGCGAGTAGCGGATCTCGACGCGATCCTCGCTGAGGTAGTCAAGCCCCAACTGCACACCGCGACGCAACTGGCACAGTTCCAGAATGGTACCGATGTACTCCGCCGGCGCCAAGATCGTGGCGCGCACGATGGGCTCGTAGACGTCGGCGATCTTGCCCTCCGGATACTCGGACGGGTTCGTCACGTGGTGCTTTGACCCGTCCTCCATCACGACGTCGTAGACCACGTTCGGCGCGGTGGAGATCAGTTCCAGGTTGAACTCGCGCTCCAGCCGTTCACGGACGATCTCCATGTGCAGCAGGCCGAGGAAGCCGATGCGGAATCCGAAGCCGAGTGCGCTGGATGATTCGGGCTCGTAGGTGAGTGCGGCGTCATTGAGTTGCAACTTCTCCAGAGCCTCGCGAAGCACGTTGAAGTCGTCGCCGTCGATCGGGTAGAGACCGGCATAGACCATGGGGTTGGGGTGCCTGTATCCCCCGAGCGCCTGGGTGGCGGGGTGTACGGCGGCCGTGATGGTGTCACCGACGCGCGACTGGCGGACGTCCTTGACCCCCGTGATCAGGTAGCCCACCTCGCCGACGCCGACGGAGTCGGACTTCATCGGTTCGGGGGAGATGACACCCACCTCGAGCAGTTCGTGCGTGGTCTTGCTGGACATCATGAGGATGCGTTCGCGGCCACTGAGTTCACCGTCGATCACCCGAACGTAGGTGACGACGCCGCGATAAGTGTCGTAGACGGAGTCGAAGATCAGTGCACGCGCCGGAGCGTTGGGGTCTCCCACAGGGGCGGAAATCTGAAGCACGATCTCGTTCAGCAACGCCTCCACTCCGAGCCCCGTCTTGGCGGAGACGAGCAGGACGTCGCTCGGGTCGCAGCCGATGATGCCGGCCAGTTCGGCCGCGTACTTTTCGGGCTGGGCTCCGGGGAGGTCGATCTTGTTCAACACGGGGATGATCTGCAGGTCTGCTTCGAGCGCCAGATACAGGTTCGCGAGAGTCTGCGCCTCAATGCCCTGAGCAGCGTCGACGAGCAGGAGCGCACCCTCGCACGCCGCAAGCGACCTGGAGACCTCGTAGGTGAAGTCGACGTGGCCAGGGGTGTCGATCATGTTGAGGACGTGGATCTTGCCGTCAACCGTCCACGGCATTCTCACGGCCTGGCTCTTGATGGTGATGCCACGCTCACGCTCGATGTCCATGCGATCGAGGTACTGCGCACGCATGCTCCGGCCGTCGACGACTCCGGTCAACTGCAGCATCCGGTCCGCCAGCGTCGACTTGCCGTGGTCGATGTGAGCGATGATGCAGAAGTTGCGGATGATCGCCGGATCGGTCCTGCCTGGACGCGGTGAGGGCATTCACATTCCTTGGGGTTCGTGGGTGACGGGTAATTCTCTCATGGATGGGCACACCGACCGAACTACCGCGAGGGGCGCGCCTGCCGTGCTGCCCGCCATGCCACCGATCGCGCCGATCCACCGCGCCATTCCCTGGCTGGATCATGGGTGAACACGCGCTGGACGCAGGCGTGGACGGCGGCCCCAATCCCACGAATTTGGTCGCTGCAACTGCGCTCGGGTAGCCTAGGGCGTCGCGTAAATGTGCGCGTGAAATCTCATAAAACCAAAGCACCGAGCGAGGCTTGCCAAGTGGCGAACATCAAGTCCCAGAAGAAGCGGAACAAGACCAACGAGATCGCGCGTCAGCGCAACAAGGCCGTCAAGGCTGAGCTGCGTACCCACGTGCGTGCGTTCCGAACCGCAGTTGCCGAGGGCAACAACGAGAAGGCTGTCGAGCTGGCCAAGGTTGCCAACCGCACCCTCGACCGCGCCGTGAGCAAGGGCGTCATCCACAGCAATCAGGCTGCAAACCGCAAGTCGGCGATCTCGTCGACCGCCGCTGCACTGGTCTGACACAACACTGCGCTTCTCCAGCGCCCTGACTCACTCGGTGGTCAGGGCGCTGTTTGACGTTCCTCCAGAGGGTCTCACGATGGCGCGTTCTCCACGTCGTCGGAGCATCCGGTGATGGTCCGCGCCCCGACGCCAACCGAACTGCTGAACGCCAACCGGAGATCACAACTCCAACGCTGTATTTCACGCGTTCTCACTTTGGGTTTGCGTCTCGTCTGCGGCTGGCGTTCTCGCTTCGGTGCGACAGGTGAGGGCGTGCTGGGGTCAGTGGCGGCGGTTGGACAGGACCCCGAGAACCATCTTCTCGAGCGCGTAGTCCGCGTTGGTGGCAGCGCCCTTGACGTCTGCGTCGGCCAGCGCGATGAGCTTGATGGCGGCGGAGACACCGGCCTGCTGCCAATTGCGCGAGGCGCGCGAGTAGTCCTTCAGTTTCCAGGGCGGCAGTCCGATCTGGCGGGCGAGGTCATAGTCGTTCATCCGGTTTCCCTGCGCGTCCAGATACTTGCCCATCCCCCGGAAGGCGCCGGCCATGGCGCTGGTGACCAGCACAGGGGCCGCGCCGGAGTTGAGCGCCCACCGCAACCGCTCCATTGCCAGCGACGTGTTGCCCGCCAACACTGCGTCCGCGACGGCGAAGGACGTCACTTCCGCGCGTCCCGCGAAGTACCTCTGCACCAGTTTGGCGTCGATCTGTTCCCCACCCGCATCATCGGCCAACTGCGACAACGCGGACACCAGTGCCCGAAGGTCCGTCCCGACGGCGGCCACCAGCGCTTCGGAGGCCTCCTGTCCCAGTCCCACCTTCAGACGCTTGGCCTCCTGCTGACAGAACTTGGGCAGCTCCCACGCCTTGGGCGCAGCTACAGACTGGGTCTCGATCTTCGCCTTCTTGAGCTTGTCAATGAGGCCCTTGCCCTTGTTCCCGCCCTCGTGGACGAGGATGAGACAGAGATCATCACCCGGGTCCTTGGCGACGGCGACCAACTGGTCCACCACCTCGGGCGGTGTGGCACCCACGTCGTCGATGATGGCGATGATGTGGCTGGAGAACAACGACCCTCCAACCACCTCCGACAGCATCGACGTGCCGAGTTCCAGGGAGTTGATGCGATTGATGTCTGCGCCGGGTTGCTCGGCGGCCGCTGCTTTGCGTCGACCGTCGACAGCACGTGAGGCGAGGAGTTGCTCGCTGCCTGTCACCAGCAGGGAAGATCCGAAAGCAGTCACGTGGGCTAGCTTGCCACCTCGGGGGGACAGCGCGCAGCGCAGCACTGTTGCGGCGAAAATGAAGTCTCCACGGGGCACGGATTCACGCCCATTAGGCTGTGTCCGGAACACCCACCCGGAAGGACATCGATGTCACATCCCATCAGGATAGGAATCCTCGGTGCAGCCAGGATCGCGAAGCGTGCCCTCATCGACCCGGCGGTTGAGCGGGATGACGTACAAGTCACAGCCATTGCCGCACGCGATCGCGGCCGGGCAGAGGAGTTTGCCGCGACCCATGGCATCCCCATGGTCCTCGACTCCTACGACGACGTCGTGAACTCTCCGGACCTGGATGCCATCTACATCCCGTTGCCCGCCTCGCACCACGCACGGTGGAGCATCGCCACACTGCACGCGCACAAGCATGTCCTGGTGGAGAAGCCCTTTGCCGCGAACGCGACCGAAGCCCGGCAAGTGGTGGAGGCGGCCGCGTTGAGCGACAAAGTGCTGATGGAAGCCTTCCACTACCGCTACCACGCACTCACGGCACGGTTGCAGGAGTTGCTGGAGCAGGGCGTCGTGGGGGACGTGACGGACATCAGCGCCACTTTCGACGTCACGATTCCTGACCGCAGCGACATCCGGTACCAATTGCCGCTGGGTGGTGGCTCCACCATGGACCTCGGCTGCTATCCGCTCCATCTGGCGCGCACACTGATGTCATCCGAGCCAGAAGTCATTTCAGCGTGGGCGCGCGCGGTCGACTGTGGGCAGGTGGACGAGGCGTTGGAGGCGACGCTGCAGTTCCATGGTGGCGTGAGCTCCACCATCCGGAGCTCACTTCTGGAGGATGAGCAGGTACAGAACGCACGCATCACCGGAACCCTCGGCACCATCGACGTCAAGAACTTCGTTCATCCGCAGCACGGCAACCAGATCACCATTTCGTTGCAGGGAGGCACCACCACGGAGGAGGTGCCGCTGCATCCCTCCAGCTACGCGGCCCAACTGGGAGCGTTCGTGGAGGCGGTCCGCGATGGCGTGGGAATCCCGACGGGGCCTGCCGATTCCCTGGCGAACATGGAAGCCATCGACGCGATGTACAGGGCGGCCGGGTTAAAACCCCGCCCGGCTTCCACGTTCTGACGTGCTGCTGACCTCCCCCACAGCCCGGAAGAGTTCAGCCAGCCGTCGTGCGAACGGTGAGCTGTCCGTCGTTGATCGACACTGCGATGGATCCATCGAGGTCAGTGCGCGCCACCGACATCCCGTCCCTCACTGCAAGGTCCAGAGCTGCACGGGCGGGATGACCGTAGTCGTTGTCCTCCCCCGCGCTCGCCACGGCGAGAGTGGCACCGGAGGCCGCGAAGAACAACGGTTCCTGCCGGGCAGAACCATGGTGGGGCAGCTTCAACACGTGGGCCTGCAGCCCGATGCCACTGCGACCTGATGCCGTCAACGCTGTCCTCTGTCCTGAGGGCTCCACATCACCCGGGAGCAGCACTCGCAGCTCCCCCACCTGCGCAATTCCCACCACCGACGAATCATTCTCAGCGCCGCTCTGTCCTTCGACGCCCGCGGCGGGCACGCGCCTGTCGAGTGCGGAGATCGTCGTCCACACGACATCCCCGACTTTGAAAACCTCTCCGGCACCGACGATCACCAGTTCCGCGTCCACGCTGTCAGCTGCCCTTCGAACGGCGGCTGCACCTGGCGGAGGCGAGGAGAACGGGCTCACCAGCACCACATCAGGCCGGAACCGCTCGACCACCCCATCCAGTCCTCCGATGTGATCGGCATGGAAGTGCGTCAGGACGAGCAGGGGGATGTCCTGGATGCCCAGCCCATCCAGGCAGGCCAGTACTGCCGTCGCGTCAGGGCCTGTGTCCACCAGCACTGCGGCCCTGGGCCCTGCACGCAGAACAGTGGCATCCCCCTGACCGACATCACAAAACACTGCCTGCCATTCACCGGGCCACCCCCACACCACGGGGCGCACGCATGACCCGGCAATCAGCGCCACCACCAGCGCCACGGTCAGGAGTCGCCGTCGCAAGGCGTGGACCATGACGGATCCGAGCACCAGGCAAGTGAGCGCGGAGAGCCCCACACCAAGCATCGAGGCTGGCCACTCCCACGCTGCGGAGGGCAGGGCCGACCCGAATTGCGCCACCCAGATGATGGGTTGCACGCACCACCCGGCCACCCACCCCAACAGCAGTGGCAGCCCCGGCAGGAAGGCCGTGCACATGGCTGCCAGACCGAGCACGGTGGCCGGGCCGACGAAGGGGCCAGCCAAGGCGTTCGCCAGCACACCAATCACTGACACACGACCTGAGAGAGCCGTGATCAGCGGCTGCGTGGCCAGTTGTGCGGCGAGGGGAATGGCGAGAGCCTCCGCCACCCACCTGGGCGCCCATCCGGCCAATGCCTCCATCCATGCCGGCGACCACAGCGCGATCCCCGAACAAGCGGCCACGGACAGCGCAAACCCCCATGACCGGGAGAGCCAGGGATCCAGCAACACGAGGCACAACACTGCCAACGACAAATTGCGGACGGTTCTGCTCCCCCTCCCCACACCCGTGGCGGACACCGCCACCAACCCCATCGCTGCGGCCCGAACCACCGACGGCTCACCGCGACACACCAACACGAACAGAGCCACACCACCCATGGCGACCACCCGCACCCACCACCCACGCACCCCCACGGCGCGCGTCAACGCCAACAGGACCACCAGCATCAGCGACAGATTCGAGCCGCTGACGGCCATGAGGTGCGACAACGACGTGACCTTGAACTGCTCATCCATCTCCTCGGTGATTCGGGCCGTGTCACCCACCACCAGCGACGACACCAGAGCAGCCTGCTGTGGCGGCGAGTGGGCTGTGCTTGCACGCAGGCCCGCGCGCAGTGCGTTCACCAGCACATCCACCGCACCTGGCGGGGCAACCACGCCCGACAAGGAGCGAGCCCTGACCACGAGAGCCTCAGGCGAATCCCGTTCAGCTGAGGCGAGACGCCCACGGACCTCGTACGTGGCGCCGGGAACGGCATGGGCAAAATCTGCAGCCACATCGCCGGAAGCAAACACCACGACCGGTTGCACGGTGGTGATGACGATTCCACGCGCGCGAACCTCATGCAGTTCCGCCCGGGCAATGGCCAGTGGTGGTTTCCTTTCAGACTTCAGGCGGGGTTCCCCCACCATCTTGACGACCACGGTGGCGGCTGCACCCTCGGCAGCCAGCTCTGCGGGGGCCGCGAACTGGATGGTCACGACCCGCAGGACGGTCAGCAGTGTGGTCACCACCAGGACAACCACCACGAGCACCAACCAGGTGCGGTTACCGGCGAGAGCGCCGATGCCGATCACCAGGAGTGCTGCACAGACTGCGAGCAACGGCCCCCACCCCGGGCGAAGGCCAGCGGAACCCAGCCACGCTCCTCCCCACGCTGCAGCCGCCAGGGGCGCCAGGCGCCAGTCCTGACTCTTCACGTGGTGACCAGGGGTTCAAGCTTCGCGTAGCTCTTGGGACCAATCCCGGAGACCTCCTGCAACTCTGACGGGGAGCCGAATCCGTCGTTCTCCTCACGCCACGCGATGATCGCCTCCGCCAGCACCGGTCCGACGCCGGGCAGCCCTTCCAACTCCGCACGATCTGCAGTGTTGAGGTTGACCAACGCGCCACCCACCCCCACTGAGGTGGGGACCGGTTGTTGATTCACCTGCCCGCGAGGTTCGCCCGTGGTCCCCACGATGACCTGCTGTCCTTCGCTCACCGGAGCGGCAAGATTGAGTTCCGCCGGATCTGCGTCGTCCCGCAGTCCACCGGCGGCAGCCAGCGCATCCTGGACGATGGCGCCACCGGTCACACTCACGACCCCCGGGGACACCACAGCACCCAGCACGTGAACGCGCATGAGCGTGGGTGGGCTGGGACTCACAGTGGGGTGGGCCACGGTGACAGCCGTGGAGACCTCCGGACTGGGTTCGATGGGCAGCTGGGACGCCGAGCTGCGTCCCAGCGCCGTCAGTGTCACCACCACCCCGCACAGCAGGAGAGCGAGCACCGCGACGGCCTGCTTGGTGGTGAGGAAAAGCCTGTTGTGGATCCGCCGCCCAAGCGTCTGGCCGGGGACGACGGTCTGTGGTTCGTCGTCTGATGGGAGGTCGCCGTCTGGTGAACGTTCCGGGACGCCGTCGATGGCGGCCCGACGGGGCGCGCCCAGAGCAGGTTGTCCGGCGGTGATGAAGGCCAGACGGGCCCGTGCCAACTCCTCGTCAACCGTGGACTTCGCGCCGGGGCTCATGCACACCACTTTGGGCGGCAGGCACTCCCCGGCCCCATGGGGGACGTCAGGATGTGGACAAGCCGCCGCCGGAACTCCGGCGACGGCTCGTCAGGTAATGGAAGCCCTTACTTGCCGGGCACCAGGCTCAACATCTTGGGCAGACGCGCGATGACCTTCGCGATCTCCCTACCGTCCAGGGAGCGCTGCACGCCCGGATCGGCCAGGGCGAGTTCAAGCGCCCCCTGCTCGTCGATGTCGGCGGGGACCTCGATCTTGCCGCGCACCTTGCCCTGGATCTGTACCACCATGGTGACGGAGTCCTCCACCATCAGAGCAGGATCAGCCGTGGGCCACTCGCTGTTGGCAATCGACGGTGGCAGACCGAGCGTCTCCCACATCTCCTCGGCAACGTAGGGCGCCACGAGACTCAATGACTGCGCCACGAAGGCCGCTGCCTCCCGCACGGCCGGATCTGCGCCGCCGACGGCGCTGTCAATGGCCTTGCGAGCCGCGTTGACGAGCTCCATGGTGCGGGCAACGGCCACATTGAAGCGGCCGGACTCCACCAGGAGGGTGATCTCGGCGATCGCCTTGTGGGTGTGGCGGCGCAACTCGGCATCGCCCGTGGCCGGGTCCGCGCCGGGGAGGCTCGTCACATCGGAGGCGATGCGGTAGGCACGCTGCAGGAACTTCAGCGACGACGCGGGCGACAGGTCCGCCCAGTCGATGTCGTCCTCCGGCGGGCCCGCGAAGATCATGGTCAGCCGGACGGCGTCCACGCCGAACTCGTCGATCACCTTGCCGAGGTCCACGCCATTGCCGAGCGACTTGCTCATGGCCCTGCCCTCGTTGATGACCTGCCCCTGGTTCAGGAGACGCAGCATCGGCTCGTCGAACGCCACCAGGCCCATGTCGCGCAGCACCTTGGTGAAGAACCGCATGTAGAGCAGGTGCAGGATGGCGTGCTCGACACCGCCGACGTACTGGGCAACAGGCATCCAGTTGGCAACCGCTTCGGGATCGAAGGGGCCGTCCGTGTAGTGCGGCGAGCAGTACCGGAAGAAATACCACGACGAATCCACGAACGTGTCCATGGTGTCCGTGTCACGCGTCGCCGGCCCATCGCACGCGGGGCAGGCCACGTTGACCCATTCCGTGGCCGAAGCCAGCGGCGACGTGCCCTTGGGCGACAGCGCGGAACCGCGCATGTCGGGGAGCCGGACGGGAAGCTGATCCTCCGGGACGGGAACCTCACCGCAGTTGGCACAGTGGATGATCGGGATGGGGCAGCCCCAGAACCGCTGGCGCGACAGCAGCCAGTCGCGCAACCTGTACTGGATGGTGCCTGTACCGGCCCCGTCGGCTTCCAGCTTCTCGATGATCCGCGACACTCCCGACGCCTTGTCGGTCAACCCGTCGAGCAGGCCGGAGTTCAGGTAGGCGCCGTCACCAATCGTGGCCACACCCGTCTCCGCGGGGTCCGTGCCGTCGACGTCGAGCACCGTGACGACCGGCAGGCCGTGGGTACGAGCAAATTCAAGGTCGCGCTGGTCGTGGGCGGGTACCGCCATGATGGCGCCCGTGCCGTAGTCAGCCAACACGTAGTCGGCAGCCCAGATCGGGACCTGCTGGCCGTTGACGGGGTTGGTGGCGTACACGCCCAGCCACACACCAGTCTTGGCATGGTCCGTGGACTGGCGCTCGATCTCGGTCTGCTTCTTGGCTTTCTCGGCGTAGGCCTCGAAGGCTGCCCGCTGCTCGTCGCTGACGAGTTCGGCAGCCAGTGCAGCATCGGGCGCGACGGCCATGTACGTCGCGCCGAACAAGGTGTCCGGTCGGGTGGTGAAAACCGTGATGGGTTCATCCCTGCCCTCCACCCTGAACTGGACGTGTGCGCCTTCGGAGCGACCGATCCAGTTGCGCTGCATCGCGAGCACGTGGTCCGGCCAGCCACCCTCGAGCTGCGACATGTCGTCGAGCAGTTGCTCCGCATAGTCGGTGATTTTGAAGAACCACTGGTTCAGCTTGCGCTTGGTGACCTCCGCACCACAGCGTTCGCAGTACCCGCCCACCACCTGCTCGTTGGCCAGCACGGTCTGGTCAGAAGGACACCAGTTGACGAACGAGTCCTTCCGATACGCCAGCCCGCGCTGCTTGAACTGCAGGAACAGCCACTGGGTCCAGCGGTAGTACTCCTCGTCCGAGGTGTGAAGACGCCGTGACCAGTCGAGCGAAAGTCCGTAACGCTTGAAGGAGCGCACCTGGGTCTCGATGTTGTTGTAGGTCCAGGTTGCCGGGTGCGCGTTGGCCTTGATGGCCGCGTTCTCAGCGGGCAGACCGAAGGAGTCCCAGCCGATGGGGTGCATGACGTCGAAGCCCTGCAGCCGCCAGAACCGTGACAGCACGTCCCCCATGGCGTAGGCCTCCGCGTGACCCATGTGGAGGTCACCGGAGGGGTAGGGAAACATGTCGAGGACGTAGCGACGCTCGCGTGAGCCGTCGTCGAGAGGACGGAAAGTCTCGTCCTCCTCCCAGAATGCCTGCCACTTCTCCTGTGCCTGCACCCGGTCGTAGGTTCTCGACGTCTGGTCCACGTCCTGGCTCACGTATTGCTCCTTGGTTCGCTTCGCGTGTGTTGGGCAGTGACGCCTGGGCTGGTCACTCAGACGCCCGCTCAATATACCGTCGCTCGCCACATGCCCCCGCCGCACGGGTCAGGACGCGAGGAACGCCTCGACTTCGGTGAGGGTGGGCGGGTTCGCACCCTTGCGGCTGCACACCAGTGCCGACGCGGCAGCGCCGCGGACGAGCGCCGCTTCCACGTCCATCGGGTCGACGGCATAGGCGCTGAGGAATCCTGCCATGAAGGTGTCACCGGCCCCGACGGTATCGACAAGCTCCACCTGGTGGCCGGGCACACGGATCAGTCGGCCATCGGGTTTGACGGCCACCACCCCGTCCGCGCCCAGGGTGACGATGAACATGGAAAGGCCGTACTCCGTGGCCCAGGCCTCGGCGTAGGCGATGGGGTCGTCATCATCCACCAACCAGTTGATGTCGTCATCGCTGGCCTTCACGATGCCCCCACCGGACCCCACAGCCGCCATGAGGTCGGCGACGGTGGCGAAATAGGCGCTGCGGTCCGGCTGCACAGTGGGTCGCACATTGATGTCGTAGCTGACAGCAGCGTTGGTGGTGGACACGAAGTCCAGCATGGGCTTCACTCCATTGCCGACCACGGCGCCGAGCGAGCCGAAGTGGAGCCAGTCGTCATCGGCGAGGGTGGGGAATTCGTGCGGCTGCCATCCGAAGTTGGAGGTTCCGTCGAAATGGAACGTGTACTCAGCCTTGCCGTCGTCGTCCAGCGAGACGACTGCCAGCGACGTCGGATCCTGCGTCCGCACCGCCAGGTCGAGACCCACGGAGTTCGCTTCCAGGTAGCCGGTGATCTGTACGCCGAAGGCGTCGCCACCGAGGCGTCCCAGGAATTGCACGTCTTCACCGAGTCTGTTGAGCGCCACGGCGGTGTTCATGGGTCCGCCGCCTGCCAGGGCGGTCCATCGGCTCTCGGCAGGAGACACCGTCTCACCGGGCAACATGTCGATCAACGCTTCACCACACACCACAAATCGCATGGCGTCACTCTAGGGCAGTCACCCCTCTCGTCACCTCCCGTCATCCATCCCACTCGCTCGGCGGGACGGCGTCGTGGTGCATCGCCTTCAGCACGTCCATCAGGGGGTGATAGGGGTCGAGGGCCTCCAGTTGCGTGAGGCACTCGCTCTGTTGAGCTCCCTCGCCATCGAGCCAGCAGGAGAGCGCCAGCAGTGAGAGCACGTTGGCGGCAAGCGCGTCGGGGCTTCGTCTTCGCGCTTCGGCCAGCCGGGGACGGAACCGGGCTGCCGATGCAATGCTCGACTGTGCCAGGATCTCGCCGAAGTGTTCCTCCTCCTGGAGGAGAACAACCAGTTCTGCGGCGTGGGGTCCGAGAGGTTCTGAGCTCGCCATGTGGTGGGTCAGCAGCGCCAGTCGCTCTGCCGGGTCCAGTGAACTGATCTTGCTCCGGGCCGCGGCAATGTCAGCAGCAACAAAGGTTCTGTCCTGCAGAGTCGGAGGTTGCACCTCAGCCACCGCGTTCTCCCTGCACGACGTGACATTGACTCCGGAGAACACGGCCTGGGCCGCGAAATTGCTGGATGCGTACGAGTACGCGATCCCCTCCGGTGGTCTCAGCATGCCGGCGTTGGCGTACCAGAACCGGTCGCCGTCGGTGACCAAGGCCTCGGCCACGATCTCCTCACCCACCACGGCCACCAGTTCGTTCACGGCGACTTCACCGGCTTCGGGATCCGCCGTGTAGGCCAGCACCGCCATGACACCGCCCGGGCACTTCGCCACAGCATTCTCCAGTTGTTCGGCGACCTTCCCGAAACCGAAGCCACTGGTGAACCAGTCGAGGTCCATGCGTGCGCAGAACTCGACACGTGTACCTCGGACTCCGAGGACGACGCAGGACTCGCGAGGGTGGAATCCCAGCATGATGACAGGAATGGCCAGCAAATCGGCGCTGGTGGTGCCGTGCAGTCGTGTGATCTCCATGCTCATGGACCCTTTGGTGGTCGGCAGGGACCCAATTCGCCAAAGAAATCCCGAAACCGTGGAGAACCGGGTGCGAGCCCGGCCCCCCACACCACCGCCTCTGTATCGTGGAGCCACCATGAGCAACCAACAATGGCCACCACCACAGGGCAACGGGCCCCGGCCCGTCCGCCCGGACCAGTCACCCTGGTCCCAACCGGACGCCCGGTGGAGCCCCCAGAGCTACCGGGACACTCCGGGCCGGGATCCTCATCAGCCGTTCGGTCAGGCTCCCCCCTCGTCCGAACCGCCCAGGATGGACCAGTTCGAACCCCCACGCACCACGAACTTCAAGACGTTGTGGCTGGGGATCGGCATCGTGGCCGCCATCATCGTGCTGGTGCTGGTGCTGCAGTTCACGGGTGGTTTCTCGGCAAGCGACCCCGCAGCAAGCCCCACACCCACGATCCAGATGAGCGAAGGTGCCACGCCGGAGCCCGTCGCCACGGGCGGCACGTCCATCCCCTTCGAGGGAAACGGCACTGGTGTCTTCGAGATCCTGTCGCAGACATGGACCGACGAAGGCGTGAAGATCACCTACCGGATCACCCTCGATGACGGCCAGGGCGAGCGGAGTTTCTCGCTCTACATGTTCAACAACGCATCCCTGCAAGTAGCCGAACCCGTGAACTACGAACTGGCCACGGTGAGGACGGGGACGCCGTTCGAGGGCATCGTCGAGTTTGCCGTGGAACGCGGCGACAGCACGCTGGTCCTCGCATCCGGATTCGGCAGCGCGTTGACCGCACTCCCCATCCCCGAGTGAGTCAGGCCGGGCGCTCCCGAGAATCCTTCTTCGCCGTCGAGAGAGCATGGGCGGCTGCCAGTGCCTCAGCGGCCTCGGCGGCTGCCTCGCGCCGCTCCTCCACAGCGTCAGGATGGTCACGCGAGAGCAGCACCACGCCGTAGACGGCCACGGCACCGGAGACCACCATGCCGATGGCCGGACCCAGTCCCATGCCGTACCCCTCTCCCAGTACGACGAGGCCGAACACGACCGCCACGAATGGGTCGACCGTCGTCATGGTCCCCACCGTGATCTCTGCGGGGCCTGACGCGTAGCCCTGCTGGATCATCCACACGCCCAGTCCGTAACAGGCAATCATGAACCCGATCACTGCGAGCACCTGCCAGTGAAGCAGGGAGAATCCGTGGTCCTGGACCAGGTTCATCGCAGCCTTCATCAGCCCTGACGCGAGACCGTAGAAGATTGCACCCACTGAGGACCACAGCATGGCCTTGGCCCACGAGGCAGCCTTCGTCGCCACCACGGACAGCACCGCGCACAGAGCACACACGACGAGGAAGGACACCAGGACCGGCGTGAACTCGAATGGTTTCTCCCCCGTTGCGAACAGGGACGAGAAAATGGTGAATCCGATGACGCCGACGATGGTGATGGACACAGCAGTCCAGATGCGTCCGGGCACCTTGTGCCCGTGGATCTTGGCGGCCAGCAGCACCGACCACGGCACCGCGAGGATGCCCACCGGCTGTACGACGGCCACGGGTGCCATGCTCAGGGCGATGAGGTGGAACGCGGCACCACTGAAAACGAACACCAGGCCCAGCAGCCACTTGCGGATTTTGAAGAGCCGCAGCATCCCGCCGATGGTGAGACGGTTGGATGAGGTCTTGCCCGAGGGATCGAACGTGCTCTTGACGCCCAGATGCTGCAGGGTCGCACCACTGGCAAAGAGGAACGATCCGATGACCTGCAGACCGATGGCCAGAGCAATGTTCACGAGGTGCCTTCCGAAGTTCTGATGCAGCGGGATCGACGATATCCGAGAGTGCGGCCGGGCAGGATCAGACCGACGTCTGCGACACCCTGAGTCAACCCTTGTAGACGATCACCTTGTCCCCCACGGACGTCGCGTCAAACAGGTCCGAGACGGCACCCTTGTTGCGGACGTTCACGCATCCGTGAGACGAACCGTTGTATCCACGTGCCTGGAAATCTGCGGAGAAGTGCACCGCCTGGCCGCCGGAGAAGAACAGCGCGTAGGGCATCGCAGTGTTGTAGAGACTCGACACGTGGTTCTTGGATTTCCAGTTGACGGCGAACGCGCCGTTGCGCGTGGGTGTCAGTTCAGAGCCGAACCGGACGTCCATGGTGAGCCGAACCTCTCCGTCCACCACCCATGCCAGTTTGCGCTGGGCCTTCGAGATGCAGACGACCCTGCCCGTGAGGCACCGATCATCCAGCGTCATGCCTTCAGCCCGGGGGGTGCCAGCCACGTTGTTCAGCTCATCCGTGGTGGGCTTTCGGGTCATGCTGGCGAGTCTGTCGAATGTCCGTTGGTCCACCTCGCCCGTCACGGGGATCTCGCGCTTGGCTTGGAACCCCTCCACAGCAGCCGTGGTCCTTGGCCCGTAGTTGCCCGTCACGTCCTCGTTGAACCAGGCGATCTGCTTCAGCCGGGCCTGGAGGTCCTTGACGTCATCGCCCTTGTCCCCGGTGGCCAGCAGAGCCGGGCCGGGCCTCAGGATGTTGTACATCTCGTCGTCGGTCGGCACCCTCGTCATGTCCAGGAGTCGGTCCCACGTCGTCGGATCAACGACTCCGGTGCCCGGGAGACCACGCTTGGTCTGGAATCCCTCCACCGCCAGTTGCGTCTGATCACCGAAGTTCGGAGTGATGCTCCCCTCGAACCAGTCCAGTTGGAGCAGCCGATGCTGCAGTTCCCGCACCAGGTCACCGGTGTCGCCAGGGGAGAGGATGACTACGGGCAACGCGGTCTGGGAAGGCGTGGACGTGGTGAGAGGCTCCGTCATGCTCGCAGTGGACTGCGGGTCCTCGACTGACGTCTCCCCCTCCCCTGCTTCGGATGATGAGGCGGTCGGACTCGACGATGCAGGCACCGCAACAGTGGCCGGAGCGGTGTCCTCCGGTGCAGCCCGGGGACCGGGAGCGCACCCAGCCATGCCGAGCACCAGAAGCGGCGCCAGCATGGTGGCGAGACGACGACTGCGGAATGACGGCACAGATCCAGCCCTATCGACGAAGGGACGTTGCGGGAACGAGTTCGACATACCAGCCTACGTCCGGCAAGCCGACCCGGGCACCCACACGCACAGGAAATCTGATCCTTTATCAGTTCGACACCGACGACGACGCGTCGAATGTTTGTTGGGTCCAGGTTCCGCTCCAGTCCATGGTGCTCGGTATGATCCGCTGGGGATTGGGAGGAACACCATGCACAGGATCGGCTTCGACCGCGAGAAGTACCTCGCACTGCAGTCCCATCACATCGACGCACGACGCAAACAGTTCGGGGGCAAGCTCTACCTGGAGCTCGGCGGGAAGCTGTTCGACGACCTCCATGCCTCCCGTGTGTTGCCGGGTTTCACCCCTGACAACAAGATCGCGATGCTCGCGGAATTGAAGGACGACCTGGAAATCGTCATCGCCGTCAGCGCCCGCGACCTCGCCCGCAACAAGATGCGGGCCGACCACGGCATTTCCTACGATCAGGACGTCCTTCGGCTCGTGGACGGTTTCCGTTCCCACGGCCTGTACGTGGGCAGCGTCGTCATCTCCCGGATGACCGAGGACAACGGCAACGCGCGCGCCTTCAAACGCAAGCTCGAGAAGCTTGGCCTGAAGGTGTACCGCCACAGCCCCATCAAGGGCTACCCGAACGACATCGCCCACATCGTCAGCGATCAGGGATATGGCAGGAATGACTACATCGAGACCACCCGCGACGTCGTCGTCGTCACCGGCCCCGGTCCCGGCAGCGGCAAGATGGCCACCTGTCTCTCGCAGATGTACCACGACCACGCGCGGGGCATCAGCTCTGGCTACGCCAAGTTCGAGACCTTCCCCATCTGGAACCTTCCGCTGGACCACCCGATCAACATCGCCTACGAAGCCGCCACGGCCGACCTTGACGACGTCAACATGATCGATCCCTTCCACCTCGCTGCCTACGGGAAACAAGCCGTCAACTACAACCGTGACGTCGAGATCTTCCCGGTGTTGAACCTGATGTTCGAACGAATTCTCGGTGCGTCACCGTACAAGTCGCCCACTGACATGGGCGTGAACATGGTGGGTGCGTGCATCTCCGACGACGAGGCGTGCCGGGCCGCTTCCCGTCAGGAGGTGCTCCGACGCTGGTACGCCGCGCTCGTCGAGGAGAAGAAGGACCAGCTCGAGCCGGATGAGTCGGACCGGATCGCCCTGCTCATGAGCTCGCTGGGGATCAGCGCGAAAGATCGACCAGTGGTGGAACCTGCACTGAGGGTCGCCAAGCGGACGCAGGCACCGGCTGCCGCCATCGAACTTCCCGGCGGTCAGATCATCACCGGCAAGACGTCCGCCCTGTTGGGCGCCTGCTCCGCAATGCTCCTGGATGCGCTCAAAACTCTCGCTGGCATCCCGGCCTCGGTCAAGCTCCTCGCGCCCGAGGCGATCGAACCAATCCAGGAACTCAAGACCCGGCATCTGGGCAGCAAGAACCCCCGACTCCACACCGACGAGGTACTCATTGCCCTCGCCGTCAGCGCGAACGTCGATCCCTACGCAAAGCAGGCGCTCTCCGCACTGCAGCACCTTCGCGGATGCGACGCCCATTCGGCCGTCATCCTCGGCTCGGTGGACCGGGGAATCCTCCGCAATCTCGGCGTGCTCGTGACGAGCGAGCCGGTCTACCAGTCGAAGAACCTGTACAGAAAAAGCTGACCGGTCGGGTCAGGGCGAGCTGTCCACGGGGGCACCCGTCGTCCTCGACCGGCGCAGGGGCCGACGACGGGGATATGCTCACCCGCATGGTGAACCCGACATGATCACGCTCCTGCTGATGCGGCACGCGAAATCCGACTGGAGCGCCGCAGGTCTCACCGACCACGACCGTCCCTTGAACGCGCGTGGTGAGCGCGACGCTCCCACAATGGCGAAGCGGTTGGCCGACGCAGGAGTGCGTCCCGAGATCATCCTCACCAGCACCGCCGTCCGTGCGCGCATGACCGCCGAAGCGCAGAGCACCGCCCTCGGATGCGAACTGACGCTGGTGCCGACGCTCTACGGCGCCTCGGCATCGACCCTGATGTCACATGCGGCCCGCTCGGGAGCCCGCACTGTCATGATCGTGGCCCACGATCCGGGTATGACCGACCTGACCGGAGATCTTTCCGAGGGTGGGATCTCGCACATGCCGACTGCCGCGATCGCCACGTTCACGTGGCAGACCGACGACTGGAATACCGCCATCACCGTGCAACCGGACTCGTGGAGCCTCGACACTCCCCGCTGACCAACCGGTCAAGGACCTTCGCGCAGCAACTCGCGTCGCGCGGACCAGTCCGGAAGCAGTCTGTCCAGGTGAGACTTGAACACCGGGCCGTGGCCGCGTTCCAGCAGGTGCGTCAGCTCGTGGACCACGACGAACTCCAGTGCTTCGGGTGGGAATCTGGCCAGCGCAGTATTGAAGGTGATGTGGCACGTGACCGTGTTGCAGCTACCCCAGCGCGACGTCATCCGTCGAAGCCTGATCTTCGCTGCGCTGCGCCCCACCCGGGGCTCCCACGTGCGCAGCAGTCCCTCCAGAGAAGTGTTCATCTCCCGGCGGTACAGCGCCTCCACCGCTCTGCTGGCAGCCTCGTCGTCGCCTGCTCGTCGATGGATCACGACCCGCCCACCCACCACGTGGGCTGACGCACGCGGAGCCTCCAGAACGACAACTTCAAGCCAGTTCCCCCACAGCCGCACTCGACCACCAGTCACGAGCGTCCCGGGTCCGGGTGAGCGAAGGCGCACCTTGGCCTGCGTCTGCAGGATCCAGCCGTGGTTCTCCTCGAGGAATCGTTCGATCACGTGATCCGGGGTGCCCAGCGGTGCGGAAACGGCGACGGTACCCTCCGGTGGATTGATCCGGACCCGCATCCTCTTCATGGCCTTCAAGGTGACGTGCGCCTTGTAGCCGTCCATCAGCAGCTCATCGCTGTGGGCGCTCCGGTACGTCATGGACACGATGATAGGCGTCCTCACCGACAGAAATATGCAGGGAACCAGGGGTGTCCCCGGCCGGGGCGCGCCCGCCCCGGCCGGAGCCACACTGGGGGCCTCAGGCCGTGGCTGGCCGATCCTCAATGGCTGCGCGCAGCAGCTCCACGACGTCCTCAGGCTTGTATGAACCGGTTTCGCCGGCCACCTCGACGTGAACCCTCTTCAACACGGCTGCGGCAGACTCACCCACGGCGATGACAATGACGTCCGGATTCCACCCCAGCAGTTGGCTGACGGCCAGCGCGCTGGAGCCCGAAGCGATGACGACGGCGTCGTAGAGGGAGTCGTTCCAGGCCTCCACCAGCTCGGGCGGCGCCTGGGAGACGGCCTTCATGGTGTAGATCGGGATCAGCTGAGCCGCCCAGCCCTTTGCCTGGAGCCCCGCCACGAACGTCGGGGCAAGGAGTGCCGATCCGGGCACGAACACCTTGCCCTCACCCTCGGGCCAGATGTCGAGAAGGGCGTGCACACCCCAGCCATCCTCCGGCTGGAGGTCGACGGTGTATCCGAGGTCCACGAGGGCATCGGCGGTGCCGGGGCCAATGGCGGCCACCTTGACATCGCGGGGCAGAGTCCACCCGAGTTGCCGGACGCTGTCCACTGCACGCCGGGAAGTGAAGGCCACCCAGTCCGCGCCTTCGAGTGTGCTGCTGACGCTCAGCACGTCGCGTCGCTGCAATGGCACGGCGTCGACGGTCATGCCTGCGTCGCGCAACCCCTGCGACATCAGTCCTTCTTCGCGTGGAATCAGGACACGCGCATGGCGGAGATCGGTGGTCTTGGGCCGTTCCGCGTTCTCCGGCTCTGGCTCTGGTTCTGGTGCGCGCCCCAGCTGCTCGGCGCCACGCTGCCGCAGGGCCTCAGCTGCCCGGTGCCCGCAGCGGATGGCGTGGAACTCCGATGTGGGCATGCCCAACTGCACGCTCAGTCCCTGGGAACCGTCATGCTGGATGATCTCCACCTTCAACGTCAGGAGGCCACTGCGCTGGGCGAAAGCACCCACGGAAACGGACTCGTGGACGTCGAGGGCAGCCCTCGCCGCTCGCTCGGTGATGACACAGATGCGGGTGTCCGGATCATCGAACTGTGAAAGAAGCTCGACGAGCTCGGTGTCCACCTCGCGACATTCGTAGCCGACGGCGCCCAGGCCGGGTGCTGCGACGAACGGTAGGCGATCAGTGATTTCCTCCTCACGACCGATGACCTCGATGTCGGCGGCGCTGGCGACGACGGCGTCGAGGGTGCCAGCGGCCACGCGGTCGAGGTACGAGGTGAGGCTGGCCTGGAGGTCCTCAAACTCGAGGTCAGAGCGAAGGCGGCGGATGTTGCCGTGGCGAAGCTCACCGTCGGTGGCCACCACGGCGCCCGGGGGAAGTTCCGCCAGTGTGAGTCCGTCCCTGACGCAGACTGCGTCGCGACCATCTCCGCGCTGCGGAATCGCGGCCAGCGTCAGACCGGCGACGGACTCCGTGGGTACGCGGTTCAACCGATGGATGGCGACGTCGAAGTCGTCCCGCAGCAGCCCCAGCCGGAGTTGACCGATGCTCTCTCTGTCTCCTGTATTGGGGAGCAACACGATCTCGACCTCGTGTCCCTGCTCCCGCAGTTCCTGGACCAGCCCGTCCGCACGCGCCATGGACACGTCCGACCTCTTGGCCCCCACCCTGATCTTCATGAGTTCCCTTTCCCGGTACCAGCCGTCGTCGACGTCGATGTGCGCCATGGTGAAGTACCA
>JAUNVL010000164.1 GCA_030537675.1 Propionibacteriaceae bacterium
CGGCGTGGGGAAACCCACACCGCCCGGCTTCGTTGTTGCTTCACGCAAGACCCCAACCACAGCCACGGAGCCGAAACAGCCGTGGGTTCACACCAAAATAGCTTCAGTCCGGCTGAACTCACGGAAAAAGTATTGGTAACGCTGCCGTCACCAACGGCAACGAAGGTGTCCGGCCCGGTTCGGGGTTCTGGTAACGGAACAGGATTGAACGCTAAGCCCTTGACGGTTCGGTATCATCATCAGATGCCGGTGGGGTTTCTCAGCGTCGAGCAGGGCGCCACCGCTTTTAGCCCATACGTACGAGCATGATCTTGATCAAACTGGAGAGTACGACACGAACGCTGCCACACGAACACGGGGACTCACTGGCGCCACCAACTTAGCTTAGCCCGACCGCTCCATGAGGGATTGAGCGGTCGCCCGAACAAGCCCCCGCTCCTCGAGCGATGTCCAGTCGGAGCCGAGAGCATCGCCGTAGTGCGATAGCCAGAGTCCGAGCAGCCAAGCGGCTACGGGTGCGTCCATGTCTATGCCAGGTGCGGCATAGCGTTCGCGGTCGGCAGGGCTTGCCCAGCGACTCCGTTCATCGTGGGCGAAATCCGTCAACGTCGGCGTGATGCCGATACCTTTGCTGAAGCCAACCTTGGCGCGGTACGCAACCCATTCCGGCAGACCAAGTTGCGAGGCATACTCACGTAGTGCGACTTTCGTAATAGAGTCAGGCGACCCAGGACGATTCCTCTTCGCCCCCACCGGGAGGGCGCGAACGGCCGCGACCACCTCTCTGGCGAGGAATGGAACTCGCACTTCGACTCCGGCGGCCCTTGAGCAGCGGTCCAGCCGCAGGCACTCGGTCGCGCCGAGCTGGTTTTGTTGATCGCGAAGTGTAGCCTCAAGTGTTTCTGCTGGTGTGTGATCGAAGTCACGATACCCAGCAAACAACTCATCGGCGCCTTCACCACTGATCATCGCTTTAACTCCCAGGGCGGCGCCAGCACGAGCGGCCGCGAGCGTGCCGATACCTCCTAGCACCAGCCAAGGCTCGAAGGACGCAGTCGCGATCACCACTTCGTGAATCATGGACTTGAGTTGGTCTGGATCGATGCGGTGCTCGTGGTGTTCTGAATCAAGTAGTTCGGCTACACGGCGCCCCTGTTCCAGGTCCTCGGAACCGTCCATTCCGCAGGTGAGGGTCATTAGTGGTCCTTGCTGGGCCGCTAGGCTGCATAGCACGCTGGAGTCGACCCCCCCGCTGAGCAAGCTGCACCAACGAATGTCTTGCGGGATCTGCGCCTGTAACGCCTTCCTCAAGGCCGTCGTCCACTCGGTGTCCGATGTAACTCGGCCGGTGGTGTGCCGCAGTCCGTCAAGGTCCCATACTGTTCCACACGGAACACGTTCGACGTCACTGATGCGGTCTAAAGGGAGTGCTGCGAGGGTCGAACAGAGGAGGACTCCGTCCGCGTAGCGGGAGAGGTACAAGGGCTTGATCCCCATCTCGTCGACCCCGAAGAACAGAGTCCCTTCCGTATCGTCGATGATGATGAAGGCATACGCACCCTCCAGATGATCGGTAAAACTGGGTCCTAGCAGCTGAAATAGGGCCAGCACGACTTCAGCACCGTCGAAGCTAGAAACGTCCAAGCGATGGTCGCGCAATAGTTGTTCGGTGTTGTAGAGAGCCCCATCAAAAGCGACGTGCAAGCCACGTGACCCAGTAGCGATTGGTTGATCAGCGCTGAGCACCCCGGCGCTGGAGCTAAGTGTTTCGCGGCAATCGGATGAGGCTATTCGCTCCAAACAGATAGTGACCTCAGTTGCGAGTGAAGGGGAGGAGCCAAGGATGCCACGCATCGTGATCGCTCCTCCCCTTCTGTTGTCCCTCACCGAATCACAGTCGCCACGTTGGCACTGAGTGGCGGCTCATCTTCGAGACGAAAGCCACCCATATGGCATTCACCCGTGGGCACCTCGTCGCTGTACCCAGTCCGGGACAAGACATCGGCTGGTCGGATGAAGGGGTCGTCCAAAGTGTTCATTTACGTTCACCTCCTTCCACCGGTATCAGGAAGCCGTCGGCGCGGAGCACCGACAGGAAGTCAAGTACCGATTTGATTGACAGTTCGTGCTCCTGTGCCCAGTCCAGCGGGGTAAACGGACCGCGAGCTTGCTGACCAGTTGTGAGGGCGAAAGGGCCCTGCTTTAAAAAGGTCGCTTTGCCGCGCAAGAAAAGGCTTCCCCCGAAGGGCTCAGGTCGTGCTACCACATCGGGATGGAACGTCAAGAAGGTCCTTGGTTCCAGTTCAGGAACTTGAGGCCGAATCGCACCGCCAGCACTTACCCCCACGATCGGGAGGGTCATGTACGGGTCACGCCCGCTCAAGTCACCAGTCGTAGCTTGAGCGGCGACTCTGCATCCCCCGCCGCAAGCATCGACGAGATCGCACTCCCGGCACGCGGTAGGCAAGATCGTGGGTTCACGCCAAGGAGACAGCGCCTCCCAGGACTTCTCCCAACCATCAGTGAGGAGGTTGCCCGCAACTTGATCCGTCATGATGCAGGCACGTAAATCCCCGTTCGGGGAGACGGCGCAATCTGTAATGCCCGCACAGCAGTAGCGTTCACCGAGGAGGCTACCGAGTTGCTCGCGGTCGGAACTATCGAACTGGCAATGGACCACCGGGTCGAGTGTGGTGACTTGGATCGGCAAGTTGTCTCGTGCCCAGAGGAGGTCGAACATAACGTCGTGAAGCTCATCAGGATCAAGATGCAACCTGTTGGCAAGCATGTTCCCGGGTGTCGGCAGCATCGGGGTGGCTGAAAACATCACGGCTCCCAGATCCGTGGCGAGTTGAGCTGTCTCCCGAACCGTGCCGTAGTTTGCCTTCGAGCAGACCATGTTCACTGTGACGACCAGTCCACGATCGGCCAGCATCCGGATCCCTCGCGTTGTGCGAGCGTAGCTGTTGGCGTGGGCCAACAAATTGTTCTCGTCCTCATCGCTGCTCATCAGAGATACAAGAAAACCGTCGACGCGTAACTCAGCCATCCGATCCGCATCTGCTGCCGACAGCATCGTGGCAGAAGTGTTCACGAGGACGCGCATCCCGTTGCTCTTCGCTCTCGCGATCAGTGGGAACAGCAGGTCCTTGCGGACAAGAGGTTCTCCGCCTGTGAATGTCACCACCTGGACGCCTGAGGCGATTATCACGTCAAGAACAGCCTCCATGTCTGCCAGAGAGCGCCCGCTGCGATCCTTCGAGTTACGCACACCCGTGGCAGAAAAGCCCCAGTAGGTGTAGCAGTGTTCGCATGCGAGAGGGCAGGAGTCGGTGATCTCGAAGTTAGCCCGAATGGGGCTGCCTAATGCAGTGTGCATGACTTACCTCCAATGTGATCCTAGAGGCCAAGGTCATCAGCAGGTCAGGCGGGGAGAGTTAACACTTCTTCTACGAAGACACCCCCCCGGTGGGGTCAAACCCCGCGATTGTCATGTGTGGTTCGTGACTGAGGGGCGAGTCCGGTCAATCGAGAAGATCGCGACGCCTGTCGAGGCCGAGAGCAACTCTTGGGCGTGTTCATCCATTGTCTGGTCCCGGCCTATCTGAACCACAGGGGCGATCAGGCACGCGGGGTGGCTCAGGTTCGCGGGACGGTTTCCAGGCTTCGGTGTTCCATCTATGTGGACCATTCCTACGTTTGGCAGGGTCGGCCGCGGAGGTAGTGGCCAGGAGGCTGCAAGAGCGGTCGTCACCACGACGGTAAGCGTGCTGATTCAGAAGCCCAACACAGATCACAGGCGCCTGGTGATTCGGATCCGTGGGACAGCACACCACAATGACTCAGGTCCGTGGCGCTTGACTCAGATTCGGTGGGACCGGACATCCGGTCTCAACTCAGTGTCCTGTGGCCGGTTTATTACATCGGATTATCGATGGAATCCGAT
>JAUNVL010000165.1 GCA_030537675.1 Propionibacteriaceae bacterium
CCCTGTCCGCCCCCCCGGCACACCCGCCCTCCGCCCCCGCCCCTCCCCATACCGTGGAGATGCCCACAGTTGAAGAGCCAACGGCACAAACCCCAGGACCCCAGGAGCTGGGGATTGGGGTCATGCGTGGTCCACCTGGGCTGCAGCGAATACCTCCTCGGGGAGGGGGCGATGTAGCTTCCAGGTAATGCTCATCGGCTTCTCCCCCACCGCGTTCATGAACGTCATAGGGCCGGCGAGGAAAAAGGGAGCGCCTCCTCCGATCTCATCATCGGGGTGAGTTCGCAGTGCCAGCACTACGTTGCTCCCCTGCTCGGCGTGGTGCTGGTACCGCTGTCCGGTGGGGCTGGCCGCAGGTGTGGTGGACTGCGACTCCCAGTGGAACACGTCGCGGGATATGGCGTAGTCCCGGTACATCGTGGTTGGGCTGAACCGGCGACCGGACTTGTTCAAGGTGACGAAGAACACGTCAGACTGCGTCCGGGGGGACCAGAGCACGCCCTCTCGCTGATACTGCGGAGCCTTCCCATCAGGCGCGTGATCGTGAGGTTCCAGCCATCCGAATGCGGCGAGTAGCTCTTCCCGGCGGTAGAACGCATGCGAGTAGAGAGGTACGTTAGCGCCGACCAGATCCAGCTTTCGGGGAATCCGTGGCACATGGATATGGGCCAAGTACTCCATCAGCTCTGTGATCTCTTGGGCGATATCAGAGCGCTCCCGCAGCTCCTCCAGGAGTTCAGGATGCTGCCCACCGCGCTGGTCTCGGTACAGGACGGCCAGCAGCATATGCGCGTAGGTCGCTCGCTCTGGGGCCATCGCCTCAAGTGGATCCGAGCTGGTCACAATGTCTGCATACGCCCGAGCTCGTACTGCATCATCGACATGGGCGAGCCCACTCATCCGGTTCCCCAGCCGGAGTTCCGCAGGCGACCGGGTCAGCAACCCAGCTGCCTCCCGGATCCCGGTCCAGCTTCGGTTGCCACGGTAAAGGTCCGGCAGCTCGAAGCCGGTTTCATCGAGGAACTCACCCAGGTCTACCGTTGCTGGGTCGGCCATGCCGTCCAAGGCCATAGCCAGTGTTCGACCAGGCACCGAGACCCGCTTCTTGACGTTGGCCAGCACCTGCGCTCGAGTCACGGAGTCAAGGATGATCCGACAACCAGAAGGCAGCTGTGGGAACCCGTCCGTGACTTCTTCTTCAAGCTGCTTGCGCTTCTTCCCGACCATCGCCGTAAACCGCAGCGAGAGGTCAAATTCCTCCCGGTGCAACCCCACAAAGTCGAGAACCGTGGTCAGAGCCTTGTTCTCTGCTCGACGCAGACCACGCCCAAGCTGCTGCAGGAACACGGTGGGGCTCTGTGTTGGGCGGAGCATCAGCAGAGTGTCGACCTTGGGGATGTCCAGGCCCTCGTTGAACACATCTACGCCGAAGAGGCAGGCGAGGGTTCCTGCACGTAATTCTGCAAACGCGGTCTTGCGCTCTTCTGGGGAGGTGCGGCTGGTGACAGCCTTGGCGGGGACACCACGGTTGGTGAACTCCCGAGCCATGTACTCCGCGTGGTCGATGCTCACGCAGAACCCGAGAGCACGCATCCGGCTGGGATCAGCCACCTTGTCGTTCAGGTTCTTGAGGATGATCCGCAGGCGGGCGTCATTACCGGTGAAGAGATTATCTAGTTCATCATCGCGGTACTTGCCCTGGGACCAGGTCAAAGTCGACAGGTCGGTGCCGTCACTGACCCCGTAGTAGTGGAAGGGCGAGAGCAGGTCCGCATCGAGAGCATCCCAGAGCCGGAGCTCATAGGAGATGTAGCCCCCAAAGAGTTCCTTCACATTGCTGCCATCGGCACGCTCGGGGGTGGCAGTCATCCCAAGTAACTCGCGGTAGCGCATGCGCGCCATGGCCTGTCGGTAGGACGAGGCTGCTGCGTGGTGGAACTCGTCGATGACGATGATGTCGTAGTCCAACTCATCGGGCACATTGCGTAGGGACTGAATGGAGGCAAAGACATGGTCCCCATGGGTGGGCACCTCGCCACCGACAAGGAGTTCGCCGAAAGTGGGGTCCATGAGGACCTCGCGGTAGGTCTGGCGTGCCTGCATCAGGATCTCGGCGCGGTGTGCGACGAAGAGAAGCCGCGGGTATCCACGGCCGTGGGTGTCCAGCTGCTCGCAGAGCCGCCGATAGTCCAGAGCAGCCACCACGGTCTTTCCGGTACCGGTGGCAGCCACGATGAGGTTTTCGTGTCGGTCGTACTCAGTACGCTCTGCGTCGAGCGCCTCGAGGATCTTGCGCTGGTGCGGGTAGGGCTGGACCTCGAGCCCGGAGATAGTAGCCAGCTCGGCCGCTTCCGTCTTTTGGCCCCGCGCGCTGGCCAACTGGTGATCGAGGCGGTCTGCATCTCGCTCTGGCTGGTAGTCGACGAAGGCATCATCAGCCCAGTACGTTTCGAAGGTCGCTCGGAACTTGGTTAGCAGCGGGCTGGTTTGCCCGATCCCGATCCGAACATTCCACTCCATGCCGTCATGTAGTGCCGAGTGGGAGAGGTTAGACGACCCGATGTAGGCGGTGTCGTAGCCGGAGTCGCGCCTAAACAGCCAGGCTTTCGCATGGAGTCGGGTGGAGTTGGTTTCGTATCGGAGTTTTACCTGGACCCCGAGGTCGACAAGCTTGTCCAAAGCACGCCGCTCGGTCGCACCGCAGTAGGTGGTGGTGATGAGCCGGACCGGGACATCGCGGTGCAGCAGGGACCTCAGCTCCGCCTCGATAGCGTTGATTCCGGCGAATTTGACGAATGCCATGAGGATGTCCACGTGATCGGCGGAGCCCAGTTCAGCGGCGAGCTCGTGGCCAATATTGGGTTCATCCCGGCCGTTAGTGAGGAGCGCAGCATCAGTGAGCGGGGTGGTGGGCCGCACCAGCGCTTCACCAGCATGGGGACGAACAGCGACCAGCTCACGGAGACCGTTGGCCACGCAGACCGCTTCTGGAACGGACTGGGGCGGCGCTGCCACGTCGTGCGATGGCGGTGGGGCACCTGCCTCGATCTGAGCTATCGCGCTGAGGATGTGATTCGCGGCGGCAAGTCGATCAGCTTGGCGCAGCCCCTCCAGTGCGGTGGTGGCGACCTGTCCAATATGCCGGCCCAGCACGGTGGGGCCATCAACGGCGGAGACTTCGGCGTAGTCGAGGTCTACTCCAGTAGTGTGTTCATCCAGCGTCTGGACGGCGTTGGTACGGACGCGCTGGTAAATCCCAATGGGTAGCACGGGTTCAGTCATGGTGCAGGGTCTCCACATCGCCGGTAAGAGTGCTCAGATCTGAACCGAAGGAGTAGGCCAGGGTGAAGCCCCGAGCCCCGACAAGTACTGCCGGCACCCACTGTGCGGCGTCCTGCCACATCCGGTGGAAGGGGATGTCGGCAACCGGACACCACCAGGTGTGTAATTCGCTGGAGTCAACTGGGTCTGTGGTCCCTACTTCGCCAGTGAAGACGTGGGAGCGCTGGGACCACTCCGGTTTGGTCGGGAAGGTATAGGCGACGGTGCCTACCTCAGTGAGAGTGTCCGGTGCCAGCGTGAGACCGGTCTCTTCGGCTACCTCGCGGATGACCGCGGTGCGGGCACTTTCGCCAGGTTCTAGTTTCCCGCCGGGGGCAACAACTTTGCCATCGCCCACACCACGTTGTTTATGCCCCAACAGCACACAGCGCCGGCCATGGCGGTGTGCAGTGAGGTAGGCCACGCAGACTTCGTACACGTTGTTACTCCCCTACCATCGTCGTGACCACCACGGTAGTAGACCCCCGGAGGTACCTTTAGCCTGCGACGGGCGCGACCTGGGTGCGCTGCGGGCGGTTGGTCTCCCGGCCGGTGAGCCAGATGCCGGCGGCGAGGAAGGTAATCACCCC
>JAUNVL010000166.1 GCA_030537675.1 Propionibacteriaceae bacterium
TGGACGTACTCCCAGTCGAAGGGCTGGGTCTTCAACAACATCGTGCGATTCAAGGGCTGAGCTCCGACGTAGACGTACGACATGGAGCTGCAGGACACGGCAGGGGCGTGCTCCTCGACGAGGGTGTCGGCGTCCGGTGACAGGCCTGCGATCCATGATGACGGAACTGAGCGGCCAGCGTCGCCTCATCGTGGGACCCCTTGCAGCGGCGTTGTCACGGCATTCAGGTCCCGGCGCCACACCGGAGTCGCGGGTCGACGCCGAAACGGCGGGGGCGGCACCCAGGGATCGCCACGTGCCACGTGAACGAGGACACGCGCCAGGCGATGGCCGGGACGTTTCGAACACCGGTCCACACCGGTTTGGACACGTCGTCTCAGCGGTCGAGTTGAGAACGCGACGAGAACGTTGAGTCGGGCCAGCACCCCCACCAAAGACGAAGGCCCGGGCTTGGGGTGCCCGGGCCTTGTCCTTAAAGTCAGATCACTTGAACCGGACGATGTTGTTGAAGGTCCAGACGTCGGCCTGATGGTACGACCACGTTCCTCCTGCGGATTGTCGCGCCTGCACCACGTTGGGTGACCAGACGAAGGATCGACAACCATTGCGCCCGGTTTCTGCGGTGTCGCACTCCGTGCGCCAGCTCCGGCCAGCAGAGGTGAACGTACCCGAGTAGCCAAGAGGGTTGGTCGCCCATTGAGCCCGCGTCATCAACGGCAAGTACGTCAGGTTGTTGAAGTGCCAACCAGTGTTCCCCTGGAAGCGGCCTCCGCCGAGGTACTCGACCTGAGTGGACCAGATTTCAGTGCTGCACCTGGTGGTCTGCGAGTAGGGTTCGCACTTCGTGTACCAGTGACGGCCGTTCACGAAGTGGAATCCAGGCGTGGAATACACATCTGTCGTCTGTGGCGTTGGCTGGGTGGTGGCCGTGGGGGTGGGTTCCGGCTCCGTCACGGATCCGCCGACAAAGTCTCGGTAAAGCCTGTAGAGGAAAGCCGAACTCCATCCGAAGTTCGTTGCTCCGAGCATCGCCCCGGTTTCCGGATTGTAGTTCTCTCTGATCGGCTTGTCACCGGCTAGACCCTCCGCATTGTCCGTCAGTTTGTCCACCAGCATGACTGCATCGGAGCGGTACCCGTAGTTGTCCAGTCCTGTCACGCCGAAGTAGAACTGGTCCAGCCAAACCCTGCCCCGCCAGTAGATGTTGGGGTCGTACGCAGGATTGGTCAGGGCCGCGGTGCCAAGGGGTACCAGCGTGTTGAATTCTTCAGGATCAAGCATGACTGAGCGCACCTGCGCCGCCTTGTCGTCATCGGCGATCTCCGCCCACAGCGGGCTCCATCCCTCCGGCCCGCGCCCACGAGCGGTGAGCAGGGTTCCGGGGCATTCGCCCGCAACAGCGGGAGCATCCGTGATCTGCCGGTCATAATAGAACCCGCTGGCTGGATCAAACATGCACTCATTGATGTAGGCGGACATTTCCACGGCACCGGAGCGATCAGCCTGGGCCTGGGAGGGCTCCCCCAACAGGTCGGCCATGTCAGCCAGAACCCCCTTCTCCTTCGCCAAGTACGCGTTGAGCTCCACCGACTCCTGGTTGATGGAGAACCCGATCAGCGCTCCGTCGGGAGCCCGGTTCTCGAAGAACAGCACCTGCCAATCCTGGCGGGCCCGCTCCAGATCGCCTCCAAATTCGGCATCCGCGTAGCGTTGTAGTTGCGCATTGTTGATGAATCCGAATCTGGCAGCGTTGTCCATGCCTGATTCCCAGCCCGCCCCGTCCTGGGCCCCGACGTAGAGATCGTCGTAGCCACCAGTGGCTAGCACAGCCCGGTAGAGGGCGTCACCTGCGCAGGCGAAGGATGTGCTGTCTCCATCGGATTCCTTCTGGCATGAGGTGAAGTCCAGGGAAGCCGGCGGGTCGCCGATGTAAGAAACGACGAAAGTGATGTTGCCGCTGGCATCGTTGTGTTCAGGATGGTTCGTCGCACCGTATTCTGCAATCCCGTTCTGGTTGTGATCCCGCGAGCGGTACCACCAATCATGGGCGGCCCGAATCTTGGGGTACATCTCGGCGACGAAGTTCTCGTCGCCCGTGGCCTCGTAGATTTCCCAGACGGCCCAGGCTGACAGTGGCGGCTTGGTGTTGCGTTCATTCCAGTTCCCACCGTCACCGCCGCGGTCCTCGAGTTTGTTGTAGAACACGTCGTCAATGACCATGCCTGCGTCCTGCGGCCGCACGGGATCATCCGCCTGGATCTGGTAGTCGTACATGGATCGGATGTTGTTCCTTGCAACGTCAGGGTTGAAGCGTGCCATGGCATAGGCATGCTTCCAGCTGTCCCACGCCCAGACCCCGTTGAACCATCTCGCGGTATTGGATGGGGTGACGCCATCGTGCTTGATCTCGCCCGCTGGCGAACGCCAGTTTCCATTCAGTGTTTCCATTGCTTTGACCGCCACCCGCTCCCACGTCTCGCCGGCCTTCGGATTGGAGAGACCAGCACCGAGGTACCCTTCCCATCGGGAGATCGATGCGTCGAAGTAGCTGCCGGGGTGGAGCAAAATATCCTCCAGCGCTGCGGCGTGAGCGTCTGTGTCGCTGTCGGAATGCGTGTAGGTGTGAAGCGTGAAGAACTCTGTGGTGTCCTTTGGTTGGAGAGCCACACTGGCGGTGCTGCTGTAGCTCAACGCTTCATTGTCCACCGCGATGTCAGAATCGATGGTTCGATCAATCCGATACTCAGCGCTGCCGCTCTGCATGATGTTCCAGGTGCTGCGAAGCTCACCGAAGCCGAAGCTGACGCCTGTGTCATGGCCGGTGATCGAACGACTCCACGTTGGGTATTGCTCGGACAAGTCCTTCGAGGGTGTCCACTTGTCCAGCAATGCACCCTCCCAAGTCAACTCCAGCGGATTCTCAGATCCGGTGTGATTCACGAGCCTTGTTCGGATTATCGCTGTGCGGGAGTCAGCGAATCTCAAATCCAATTCCAGCCCGAACTGCTCGAATTCGAACCGTTGGACCAGCGCTCCCGGTATCTCGTAGATTTGTTCAGACTTGGCGTTGGAAAAGTCGACGGATTGACCGCCGGATGTGATGGAGAGTTTGTCCAGTTCGTGCGCGAAGAACAGGCTGTATTCTTCAGAAATCACCATGGGGCCTGTGAATCCACCGTATTCGCTGGCGTTTGCAGGAAGGGTGAAGCCGTGCCATGCGCCTTGGTCAAGAAGCGGGTTGAAGACCTGATTGCCTGAGTTGTCGAACATACGGAAGGCCTCAGGACTTCCGGTTCTATCGATCACGTTCTGATACCCGTTGGCAAGGAGAGGCGCGGGTGAAGGATCGCCCAGGCGGTCTGAACCTGAGCCTTCGCCTTCCTGACGAATGGTGGGCGGAGACGATTCATCTGACGCGGCTATTGGCGAGAACAGAGGGACCATCAGGATACTCACGGCAAACATTGCCACGGCGCGGATGGGTTTCACGGGGGGGCTCCTCAACTTCGGTAGAAATACTGAGGTGTCGTACTTCAGCGTGGGGGGTACGCATTGAGCAACAATGCTCGAAGCAAGATATGAGGAACATTATCGGGGTCCACGTTCGGGGTCAATGATGCGAACGGACGCGTGGGAATCGTGCCTACGTCTCGATCGAGAGCGGCGTCGTGTCCGAGGTCAGCGACGTGCGGAAGCACGACTTACTCGACTCCATCCCGGGCGGACAATCCGCCACCGACTCCTGAGGATTCTGCCGGACGTCGATGGGCCATCGCGAGCCCAAGCATCCACCCCAAGCCATCGGCACCTCCCTCATCTTGCTTGGTCGGACAACGCCGCATCCGAGGTGCAGGGAACCTTGCGGCAGACGATGGACGAGGGACGTCTGGAAAGAAGACGCTG
>JAUNVL010000002.1 GCA_030537675.1 Propionibacteriaceae bacterium
CCTCCATCAGGTTGCCGTCGATCTCGAGATCTCCCGAGACGTAAGCGCGGACGAAGCCGAGCTCGTTGGGAGACCACATGATCCGTCGCAGGGCGCGTCGCCGGGTGAAGCGAAGGGCGAATGTGGCGTCACGAGGGCCAAAAGAACTGCCGTCCCAACAGTCGATCCTGACGGGAAGATCCGCCCCGAACGCTGCTGTCAGCACTGGTTTGAGCCTCTTCGCGACGGTCATGTGCCCTCCTCACCGACTGCCCACTGCGTCGCCTACCCGACGACTACTCCCCGGGACCCCAACTCCCATGCTCCCTCATTCCTCGACACAACACATTGCATTGGCCGTTCTCTGACCCTTCAACGACAGTCTGTCGGCGGGCGGGACGAGCCAACAACGGGCTAGCCTCGTGGATATGGGTGATACGTCGTTCTCAGACGGGCGGCGCCGTCCGCGTGTCATGACGTCCGCCCTGGTCAGTCAGTCATCGACGGCCGGTCTGAGCTTCGTTTTCGGTCCCCCTCCGCTTCTGCTGGTTGTGGGTCTGGCCGCCGGCGCCGCTGCTGGCTTGAACGCACTCCGGGCGCGCCGCCCGCCTGCTGGCTTGTCGGGGCGGTGAGCCATCAATCAGTGAGCAGGATCTGAGCAGACGTCGGTGACCGCACACTGAGCAGGCCAGGTGGAACAAACGCACCTGTATTTCCGAATACCGTTCCAACTACCCTGCCGGTCAACCCTCGCCCGGCGTTGCGGCGCGGAGACCGCGACCTCCTGCACAAATGAAGCGGGAGGGTCTCCGATGAGGCGTGCTGAGATCGCGCCTCCGCTAGGGTCGGCCACACGGGCACGACAGGAGGAGTGGGGCATGGAAGCCATCAGGAATCACATCGTCGAACAGGTCCAAGCGGCCAGACAACGTCGTGGACTCACGTGGGCGGAGATCGCCGATGCCATCGAGCGACCCAAGGAGTGGACCGTGGCGGCGCTGCTCGGCCAGCACCCGCTGCCCGCCGCGGAGGCAGCGAAGGTCCAGGAGCTGTTGGGGCTGGACGACGACGTCGTCCTGGCCATGCAGAGGCAGCCCTACCGGGCGGGGCTTGGTGAACTCGCAGAGGATCCAACGATCTACCGATTCCTTGAGGCCATCGCCGTCTACGGCCCCGCCATCAAGGAGCTGATTCACGAGGAGTTCGGCGACGGCATCATGAGCGCCATCAACTTCAAGGTCGACGTCTCCCGCCGAACCGACCCTTCGGGCGACCGCGTCGTCGTGACGTTTGACGGCAAGTTCCTCGACTACCAGTGGTGATGTGAGGGCTGCTTGCTCTCGTGGGCGGCTGGACCCTGAATCAAGACGACGAGTTGCGAAGTGCCGGCGTCTGCAAGGCCGCTGCCACCCACTCCGGAAGGACGGGCTGCACGACCGGCACCGGTACCAGGTCCATGACCGACTGCGGCGAAACCCGCTCACCGCCACGGCCAAGAAACCGTGCCCTCACCACCGCTGAGGAAACAACGACGCCATCTCGCACGAAATCTTGCGTCAGGTAGAACGCCTTGTCGTCCCAGCCGATGACAGTTGTGACGATCTCGAAGCGTTGAAAAAGAGTGAGCGAGCGGCGAAAGGAGATCGTCTCGGCGGCGACGACGGGATACCAGCCACGTTTCCTGATCTCAGAACTGAAGCCGGCGCGGCTCAACAAATCCACGCGGGCCAGATCCATGAGTGAGAGATACACGCCGTTGTTCACGTGGCGCAGGATGTCGAGATCGGTCGGCCACACTCTGAAGGGGGTTCGGCAGGGCCCCAGTGGGGAGGTCCCGGAACGCCGCCCAGACAGGAAGGGAAGCGTCAGTAGCCGCAGGAACAAGTTCATGGAGTCTCAAGATATAGGCGAATCCCAAATGTGCATGAACAACTGAAGCGGCCGCCCGACCACTCCTGCGGTGCGCCTCGAAGCCCGCAACTCGATTCGGGGTGAATGCGCACCGGTTCCTCTGCCCGGGTCCGGCGTCACGTTTGCCTCCGGCGTCGCCCACTCATGACGTTGGCGATGACCAGAGCTGCGCCGCCACAGAGCAAAGCAACGCTGATGCGAATCGCCGTGGGCCAACGCCCACGATCGATGGTTCCCGGCTCCCGGACCTGTATGTCCGGAATCAACCCAGTCGCCACGTGAAAGCCTCCAACTCCGTAGTCGTCGACGTCCCGGATGGTGGTGAGCCGGCGCGACGAACTCCCATCGAGGGACACAGCGGTCACCCAGAAAACCCGACCGGAATCGGCGCCTGCCTTGTCAGAGCCCTCGACGTCATCAAAAACCAGCAACTCCTTGGCGCTCAACCACCCCAACACCTCGTCGCCACCCACCATTGTCGCTTTCAGCGGCGCCGGCACCGGGCCCTCTCGACCAGAGGCGTCGACGAAGAAGAGAGCTTCCACCTCATCAAGGCACTGCAGCCACTCGGCTTCATCCCATCCGCCATCCAGTTGCTGGCACCCCCACGACTGGACACCAGTCGCCAGGAATGCGCCATCCGGGGACCAGGCATTGGGGCCGTTGAGGTACTGATCGGGTGGGAGGGGGATATCTCGAAGAAGTTCGTCATTGGAACCGACGATGTCGATCCTGCCACCTCCCACCAGTGGCATTCCTTCAGGGTCTTCCCGAGAGGGATCATCCGGAGGGATGCGGTGGATCGCCAATTCAGTTCCGTCGGGAGAAAATGCCACTGCGCGGGCGTCGGCGGCACCAGGCAGAAGTCGAGACTCTCCGGTGGTCAGATCGAGGATGCCAATGTTGCCCGTGATGGCGCGGACAGTGTAGGGACGCACCTGGTCAGGGGTGCTGAGGTAAGCCACTTGGAGTGAGTCTGGCGACCACGTGAGCGGGAGAATGCTGAGCCCGCCGGCCACTGGTTTCACTTCGACGTCCCCCGTTTCGAGATCAACGACAGCCAGATCAGGTGGATTGGCGTTGTAGTCACCGACGGCGACGAGGGTTCCGTCCGAGGACAACCGCATGGGCCCCGGGTCACCCTGGGTTTCCGCTCCGCCTCGGGCCTCGGCAGGACCGACGCGACGATATGCATCACCGTCAGCGCCCATCACCACTGCTTGCGGGAAATCCATGAACTCAACATCGAACCCGTGCTGGAAGAGCGCCACCGCACGCCCCGGTGGCGAGGAAGCCACGTCGCCGGTGAGGTACGAGTAGCTGGCAAGGCGCGACGGGATGCTCGCGGGCTGCCCCGGCTCCATCGTTGCCGGAGTTCGCCCATTGACCGGGAAAAAAGCGATGATCAGGGCGATGCTCAGCACTGCCCCACCGACGGCGGCCGGCCACCACCGTTGTCTGCTCAACAGGGTTGTGTTCCGCATGCAGCAGAGTCTGCCGGAACGCCGTGCAGACCACTGTCGCTACTGCGAACTGCGGTACTCGACGGGGCTTGGACGCGCCATGGCCCGTCGTCTTGGGGGAACGCTCCTCCGGTGTCGGGATCCGCCCTACAGTCACCCGGGTTGGGGGAGAGGCCCTGGTTTTGAACGGTTGCCCGGGCAGCAAAGATGTCTCACGTGCAGACAAAATGTGGGGCGGCGCCATGATGATGGAAGTGCTGGGTCTGCAGTCGATCGTGACCATGCGGTATCTGGGAAAGCTCGCGCAACGGATGTGAGGTTCACCCCAGAATTCACGGCAAGGCAGTGAATGGTGGTTGACGATCAGGATTCTCACGTATGTTATTTTGCGGTCACTGCTGGAATGTCGTTCCAGCAAAGGCTGGATGAAAAAATGCAACCAAGGTAGGCTGCGTGGACGCGGAGACGAGATGACCGACAACAGGGAGATTGCCCATGCGTAGGTATATAAAATGGCGGTCGTTCCTATTCGGAATGCTCGCCCTCGCACTGGTTGGATGCGGCGTGAATACCGCGGATACTGATCCAGTTGCTGAAGACATGCCAACGATGCAGGAACAATCTGACACAGCGGAGCAACCTGACGCTGCGGAACCAGGCGACGCTGAGGAGCCCACCGACTCCGAAGAACAAGCTCCAGTGGAGGTCAACATGCCTGAAGGGGCTCAGCCCGCCAGTGACGAGTTCCCGTTCCCGGTCCCCGAGGGATGGGGGGAATTGGAGCCCTTCGCTGAAGAGAAGGTTGGCGGCGACATGCGGATGTTTGCCAGCTACGAGTTTCCCGGGGACGTCACCGCCGCGGACGCAGCCTACCGGGCCCTGTTGGCGAGGGCTGGCTACGCCGTGTCAGCGAACCCGTTGATGGAGATCACCAATGACGCCGCCTTCACCGTCCAGGGGCCGGTGAACGGTGACGCATACACAGGATCGGTTGCCTTCGACACGGATGCAGATGGGGTCCAGCGGGCCAACATCGACCTGCAAAAGGACTAACGGAGCAGAGTCCGGCGCGCACGGAGGGTTCCTGACTCGCATGGCGGGGTCTGCGACGCTTGCCCCTACGTCGTATGTGGCAGGTTGTTTCCGGTCTCCGTGCTGCGAAACTTCGCCAGCAAGTAGGCAGACGATGCAGCCTGCAGCGCCAACATGATCACCAGCAACAGCCAACTCCACTCGGGTGCCTGGATGAGGGGCCCGAGTTCGACACACTCCTCTGCGGCGTCGATCGCTCCAGTGCATTCAGACCCTGTGACTGACCGCCCGAACCACATCGGGAGGGCGCCTGCAACGATGATGATGGAGAACAGTCCACCAGGAAATACCAGGGTTCCGACGAGTTTCTGGAGGGTGGACCACCCACGGGATGCCCACAGCAGGACGACGCCGACCAGCCATCCCAGAACCGGCAGGACGATCCCGCCGATGAGTAGCAGCAGCACGATCACCACCGCGCCGGATCGACGCTCAAGGAAAGGCGCACGCTGACCAACCCGGGTGGGCATGGGCGCAGTGCCTGCTTCTGTTGCGATCGCTACCGGATCACCCAACGAGTCGAGAACTGCACGCACGTGCGCCGAATCGGGCGGGACTTGTCCGTCCCGGAGGGAATCGGCAATGTGCTCCGTGACATCGTCGACGATGATGGCGCGTTCATCTGCTGGCAGCGCGAAGAGTGCGCTCTCCAGTTGTTGCAGGTACGCGAGAACGAGTGGGTGGTTGACGCTCGTCTGTTGCTCATTCATCCTTGCCACCCCCTCTCAAAGCCGCCTCGACGGAAGTCGAGAAACTCCCCCAGATGTGCTGGAACTGTTCGACCACGTGTCGTCCTTCCGCAGTGATGCTGTAGTAGCGACGGGGCGGGCCCATGGTCGATTCCTCCCACCGGGTGCTCACCAGTCCCGTCTTGCGCAGCCGGGACAACACCGGGTACAACGTGCCCTCGCTGGCGATCAGCCCCAGCGCAGTCAGCCGCTTTGCGAGGTCGACGCCGTAGACGTCGTGGTCCTGCATGAGGGCGAGAACGCAACATTCCAGCACGCCCTTCCGGAGGTTGGTGAGGATCCGGAGGTCATCCATGCGATACAAGGTACCAAGGTGTCAAGAGGACTGGATGGGGCAGCAGATTTCCGGGGCGGTTCCAACGCAGTTGAGTGGATGCCGAAAGTCGGTGGCGCCGTCACGGCACTGGGCAGTGGCCGCACATGGATCTGCCCAGCGGCTACCGTTTTCCATCAGTGAGCCCGGGCAGCTGGTCATCCTGACAGCATTCTTGCACCACCACCTGATTGGCGACCGGAGCCAGCAGCATCCCGAGAGGTTGAGATCCACCGTGAACTACCAATGGGCACCCCTCCCGGAGGAAATGCGCGAGCCTCCACCCGATCTGAGCTGGTTCCAGCTGAGCGATGCACCGCCGGATGGCGGTGAAGTGGTCTCCATTGGCGCGTTCTGCGATCTTCGAGTTGCAGATCCCACGACAGCGAGCGTGAGGTTCTCCGTCATCGAGTTCGTCGAACTCAGCACCGGCGCTCGTGTGCCCATCGACGAACGCGGCTTCGGCATTGGATACAAATCCGCGTCGTCAGAGGTGCTTGACCCAGCAACTATCGAGACCTTGGAATCTCTGACCGGTTTCGTTCTCAACACCGTGCTTCCCGACGATGACGACGACGAGGAGGATCATCCCTGGGAGTGGCTCGCGTTCCAAGCCAGGGAGCGAGGAGTCGATATTTCGAGCGAGGATATTCGCTCTCTTGAATATCGAGTGGTGTTCTCGGAGCGAGTCCATGAGTGGTTGAAACGCTGAGCGTCGACGTCCTTGGCGCGGCGGATCTCAACGTCGAACCAGACACCAGCCCAGACCAACCAGTGCGACGGTCAATGCCAACAGTGGGTCGAAACCGAGTGCAGCAGGGAGTGCCAGGAGTACAGCCAGATCGAAACCGCGGATGGTGTTCAGCCAGGCGGAGAGGTGGATGGGTCCCATTTCAGTCATCACGATCCCGGAGCTGAACTGGGTCGGTGTTGCGGTTGTCCAGCGAATTCCCCCCACGAGTCCAGAGACGCAGGCAGCGAGCATGGCGAGCATGTTCGGCAGGTGCAGCAATGGCCCGGGAAGGAGCGCAGCGACGCTGCTCACCGTGAGAGTCAGAGCGAGGATCAGGAGAGCGGTAGGCAGCACCAGGACAAGGCGCATCGACATTGGGGCCTGGGGAAAGAGTCGGGCAATACCTGGTGACGTCGAGTACAACCTGAGTGAGGAGACACTGAGACTGGTGAACAGCATCGAGAACAAGGAGATCGTGATCAGGAAGCTCGGATTCCCCAAAAGGTGAGCCAGAGCGATCGCCGCGATGCACAACAGCACACCGGTCACCATGAAAGGCGACCGTAGGCAGCGGCGCACCTCCGCTTCCAGGACCGCCCGCCAACCATGGCTCCGTAACCTGAAAGGGGAGACGAAACTGTCAGCGGAAATGCCACGAGCCACCATGGGTTGGTGTTCCACACCAGGAAGTGGGCGACGCCAGCCACGGCACCTGCGAATACCGTGCGCAGGTACAGGGCTGCCTTTCTGCGTCGCAACAACGACCGGCGCTCGATGGGCGACGACAAGACCCAGAACGTCTCAGCCGCACTGACGGAAATGGGGCCTGTGAGCAATCCGGAGAGGTACACAACCAACCCGAAGCCGAGGACCCCCGCAAGAGACGAAGCCTCCACGTCGGCGGAGCAACGCGAGGTGAGGCATCCCGGAAGACGATCCCACAGACCAAACGTGAGGAGGCTGCTGAAGCCCACGACCACGAGGAGTAGAGCCAATCCGATGCTGTACCAGTCGGAGAAGGAGCGATTCGGGGGCAGCCTCGCCCTGGCCCCGTGCAGGAGGGTGTGAACCGCGCGAACATCAGAGACGTGGGAAGACGGATCTTCACCACCGGAGGGATCTGATGGCTGAGCTGCATGGGATGAGATCAACGTCGCCGACCATCGAACAGCCCGAATTTCCTCAACCGCCTTCGTTGGAGGGCGACGCTTCTTGCGATCATTCCAACTGGGCCAGAAGCTGCGCCGCGGCGGTTGTGCTCTGTTCGGAGTCGGGCACGGTCCTGCAGTCTCAGTGGCTCGATTGCCTGGCGCACGGACACCAGGATGGAACCGCGCAGGAGCCAGAGTGACGTCTCGTCTCGGGGATCAACCATGAGCAGATCCGTCAGGATGGCCATGGCCTCACCGCTGCCGTCGAGGCTCGCAGCGAGACTTTGATTGACCTGATCGTCCGCCCCCTCCACGTCCGCCTGCAACAGTGCGCCGAAGCCTTCCACGGAGTCCGCGACATGCTCCAGGAGGACCGCGAAAGCAGCTCGGACATCGTCGCCGTACCCGTCGTCCAGGGTGCTGACCTCCGGCGCTTCCTTGTGCATCAGGAAGTACAGGCCCCGCACTGCGTACAAGGAGCGCTCCAACGCGTCGAGTCCGCTGCGCAGAATCGGCTCTACCCGAGGCGCGCTGATCGAGCGCGTATTGAGGTGTCTGAGCTCCTCGATGGTGCTGACCGACTCGTGAGCTTGGCGGGCGAGCGCTGAGATGTCACGGACCGTGTCCAGCCAGGTCCCGACTTCACCTCGGGTAACCGGCCGCTGCATCATGGACCAGCCAGCCTCACGAAGTGACTGGGCCTCCTGCTTGGCGACGTCGCGCACCTGGTGAACGGCAGTATCGATGGGCAGACGCGGAGGCAACAGCAGGTTGAAGCTCATCCCGACTCCGGCCCCGATCAGCGTGGTCAGTACCCGGGTTTCAGCAGCGATCTCCTGACCTCCGACGGCGAGGATCAGCATCGCGCTGATGGGGGTCTCGAGAGCCTGGTCACCCAGCCTCAGCACCGCGGCCAGGAGCAATGACAGCCCGATCACCATGGCCAGCGACCACCAGGTCAACCCCACCCAGGAGGAGACACCAATGGCCACCAGCACGCCGGTCAGCACCGCGCCGACACGCACCACCCCCATCTGGAGTGACGATCGTGCCGATGCCTGAACAACCAGGAGGGCGGTCAATGCGCCAGTCAGATCCACCGGCCCGTCGATGAGCCAGACCGTGAGCAGGTAGGCGAGCACTGCGGCGGTCGTGAGCCTGGCCGTGGAGGTCAGCACAACCTTCAGTGGCTGCTGCAGACCAAAGCGTCGACCCACGTAGTTCGTGAGAGACGCGATGGAGGATGTGATGACTCTCACGTCAGAGCCTCCGCTCGGTGGGCCTCACACAGAACCAATGCAAGCACGGCAGTGCGTCGAGGAGCCGTGGCTCCAGCATAAGGAAGAGGTGGCAGCCGGTGGCCGATACCGCGTGGGAAAAGATTCTCACGCAAAGTGCATCCATATGCCTGTCCTGGCACGAAGACATCAGTAGGAGTTGTAAACGACGGCTTCACCCCCTCAAGGAGTTCCCATGAAGATCAAATCACTCGCTGCTGCGAGCATCGCCGGCCTGCTGTTCCTGTCCGGCTGCGGCGCTGACAGCGACCCAGCTGCGTCCGAAACCACCAGCGCTCCCACCCAGTCCGCGATGACATCCGAGGAGCCCATGGAATCTGAGGCTCCCATGGAGTCCGAGGCGCCCATGGAAGAGTCCGGCACGATCGTCGACGTTGCTGCCGCCAATCCCGACTTCGAGACCCTGGTCGCCGCTGTAACGGCAGCGGATCTCGTCGAGACGCTGTCCGGTGAGGGCCCCTTCACCGTGTTCGCCCCCACCGACGCAGCGTTCGAAGCTCTGCCCGAGGGTCTGCTGGACGCCCTGTTGCTGCCGGAGAACAAGGATGCGCTGACCAGCATCCTGACCTACCACGTCCTGCCCGCTGAGGTCATGGCGGCTGATGTGACTGCCGGAGAGGTCGCGACCGTCGAGGGCTCGACCATCGAGGTCAAGACCGAAGGTGGCGTCATGGTGAATGACGCCAACGTCGTGGCCACCGACGTCGACGCCTCCAACGGTGTCATCCACGCCATCGACGCCGTCCTCGTTCCTGCTTCGGTGGACGTGAACGCGCTGCTCGGCTGAAGATTGGGTTAATCACCCGCAACGAGGATGGGACCAGTTTCGTACCACGGCTGGTCCCGTCCTCATTGTTGTTTGCCCACGAGTCGGGGAGCAGCGTCCGGGAACAGGATGTTGCGTGCGACTGTGCGGCCGACGTGACCTCGCTACTGTGTCGATACCGGGACGATCGGGGGGCCGATTCATGGACGACACCGATGATGAAAACGTGGAGGCGAAGAGGCGTTGGCCGTGGTTCGCCGCCGGCGGTTTGCTGTTCGTCTCCGCAGCGTTGTCTGCAGTCTCTGTCTACCTGCTCTGGCTTCCCTGCCGCGGGGTCATGTGGGACGGGACCATCTTCGCTCCCAGTGGAGAGAAGGACATCTCTGACGCCTGCCTGAGGCGGATGGACGAGGGGTTCCCTTTGGTGTATTTCCCCCAGGACGTTGGGCTCACGCCGTCGGCCTCGCAAGTCGGGGGACTCGCCATGGTGGTGGCTGTGGCCGCGTGGATCCTTCTTGTCCTTGGACTGCGCCTGCGCGCCGAAACGACGTTGATTGCGCTGCTTGCGGCAATCGCTCCGCTCATCTTCGCGATCCTGAGCTGGTCAGCCGCACTGAATCCCGGCGATAAGCAGGAGGATTACATAACGGGGTGGCTCTGGATCGCCGTCGACGTGGCCGCCCTGGTGCTGTATTGCATCCTGTGGTGGCGAAATCCTGCCCTTCCGCGCGAAACGCTGCTGGGTTTGGGGTTCGTCCTCTGGGGAGCCACGTCATTTGGCTTTGCGCACCTGCTCGTGGACTTCCAGACAATGGTGCTCTTCAACGAATTCAATTGGGATGTCCCGCCGGGGACAGGATGGCTTACCGTCGCTGTCCTGGTGATTGCGGGTGCAGTGGCTGTCTGGACGGGCGGACGTCGACGAGAGTTGCCTGCGGAGAGTTCGCCCAGCCGTTTCGCAGCCCAGTAGGCGACGGATCGCCGGTCATGGGTGACGAGGCCGCGTCGCGTCCACCGGCAACCCGAATTCAGTGAACACTCCGGGGCTGAATGCCACGTGATCGGGAGGACGCATGGCCAGCTCGGGCAGTCCCACCGACGCCATCAGCTCGTCATCCAGCGCCAGCACTTCCGCGTCATGCACGGGCCATGCCTCATGGCGATTCGGCACGTACAACGTCCTTCCCCACCAGCGCACGTGCAGTCCCCACCGTGCGCTGAGGAAGTCATCCAGCTCGGTGGAGTGGCGCCTGTCCCCAGCGCGCACCGCGATGTGGCTCGTCGCTCCTTTTCCGGGACTGCGAAGGTGCGTGTCGTAAGAGTGCACGTCGTGGCTCATGCCGTAGCGCATCCGAGCCCAGCGATAGGGCAGGCCGAACGCCGCGCGCGCCCCGAGCACCACCGCTGCCCTATCGGCGTCGAGGCTCAGGAACACAATGCCGCGGCGTCCTGTCTCGTCCACCGAGTAGAGCCGCACGTTGGTCTCGAGGAACGTGCCCAGCCAGGGGACACCCGGGCCGCAGGAAATTCCGGCACCCACCATGCGGAAAGGAATCAGGCCGACGTAGGTGACGCCGTCGAGAGTATCCGGACGGACGCCGGGGGGCATCCAGTGCTGAACCCGCTCGGGGGTCACGGCCCAGTGCAGGAAGGTCAGGTCGCGCCAGTTCTGGTTCATCATGATGGGGCCCGTCAGCCCCGGTGCTTCCGTGGAGACGGGTTCGACCCCCGGGATGATCATGGATTCCATGATAGTTCGACGCGTTTCCGCGAGCCGGACGTGCAGCGGTCAGGCCTGCGTGGAGGTTCTGACGCTCAGGAGGAAGTCGGCGACCAGCCTGAGGTACTCGTCCCAGTTCTCCCCGAGTATGGAGTTGTGATTGCCGGACTCGAAGACGCGCAACGTCGAGGGGCCGCCAGCCCATCGTTTCAACCGCTGGGCATGGCTGACGTCCACCAACCCGTCGACGCGTGTGTGCAGTAGCAGCGTCGGACCGCTGTAGTTGCTGATCTTTCTCTGGTGATCGAGTCGTTGCCCCATCGCTTGCCAGTCGTCAGCGGTGGCGCCGATCTCAGCTGGAGTCACCCGCAGCAGCAGGCGCTCAAGCGGGTCGGCAATCGCGCTCTCAAGGATCAGGCCGGCGATCGACGGATACCGCTCCACCGCTTCCAGCGCGAAGAATGAGCCCACTGATCGACCCATCACAACGACTTTCTCGGGCGGTCCCGCAGCCTCGATGACAGCCGCCACGTCGTCCAGCATCAAACCCAACAGGGGTTCTCCCGTGGATCCGCCGTAGCCCCGGTACTCGGCGAGAAGTAGGTCCCATCCCAGCTTGTTGATCACCCTGTCCCAGAGGCCCTGCCAGTCGGCGACCACCTCACCGTTGCCGTGGAAATGGACCACTGTGAATCCGTTCGGGTCCACGCGATGCACAGCGCAGGCCAACATCGCCCCAGCCACGGGCACGGTCAACTGGGACACTGGCGGACGGCCTCCGGGAAAGAAGTATCGCGAGGAGATCAGGGGATTGTTCAGCAAGTCGTCCATCCTTTTCAGAGTGTATGGCGGCGATCAGTAGTCGTAAATGGTCAGGCCGTTCGCGACCAGAGCATCCAGCGTTGCAAGGTCGGTCACCAAAGACGTGTCCAGATAGAGATACCTGAGGGCGGTGAACCCCGCGAGCGGAGCGACCGTGGCAAGCGGATTGGAACTGAGCCACAGAACCTCAAGCTGAGTCAGCGTGGGAATACCCGCGAGACTGACGATCTCGTTGCGATTCAATCGAAGAGTCCTGAGCTGGGGCAGATCAGGCATGCCACCCAGCGACGTGATGGCGTTCCACGAGAAGTCAGCAGTGGTGAGTTTTGGAAGTTCCGGCAAACCGGCCATCGAGCCGATCCGGTTACCACTGATGTCCAGATCCGTGAGGGCAGGGAGCGCTGGAAAGTTGTCAAGACTGGTGATCTGGTTGTCCTGGATGTGAAGAACCGCCAGCTGGGGGAGGTCTCGAAGGCCTTGCAGGCTGGTGATCTGGTTGTCGTACAGATACAGACTTATGAGTTTTGGCAACGGAGGAAAGTTCGTCACATCTGCGATCTCGTTGCCACGCAGGGACAGGTCAGTCAGTTCGGGCAGTTCTGGAAGCCCGCGCAGGGTGGCGACCGGATTGCCGTAGATGTCCAGGACGCTCAGGTTGGGCAGGGCGGGCATGCCCTGCAGCGTCTGGAGGTTCGAGGGGCCGCAGGAGAGGCGCTTCACTCCTGCCAGGTGTCGTTCGGTCATCGGCGTGGTGTTGGAGATTCCCATGGCCTTGGTGATGCATTGGCGCAGGGCAGGGTCGTGAATTGTTGCAGGATCGATGGTCGGCGGCGCCGGAACGGTGAAACGTACGATGTTGTTGAACACGTTTTTGGTTGTCCACCGGTAATTCCAGCGTCCGCCGCGCTTGTAGGCTTCTATGACGCTGGCCCGGATGTAGCTTCGGCATCCGTTGGCGCCGCTGGTGGACGTGTCGCATTCGGTGCTCCACCTGCGGCCATCATGTGCTGTCCAGGAGCCGGTATTCCCGAGGGGATTGTTCTCCCAGAGACTTCGGGGGGATTGCACATAGGTGAGGTTGTTGAAGAACCAGTCCGTCCTGGAAATGAAGCGTCCATTGACCTGGGTGACCTGGGTGGCTTTGATCTCGGTGCGGCATCGCGTGGTTTGGGAGTACGGCTCACATGTGGTCCGCCAATCCCTGCCGTTGAGGCGGTGTTGACCGGGGGTGGTGTAGACGTCGAGCGCTGCGGCCGGTTGGATTCCGACGGTGGTGAGGATCAGCACCGTGCTCACCAGGAGCGTGAGTGAATATCGAATCAATCGCATGAGAAGGCCCTCTTTCTGCAGTGAGGGAAGGATTCTCCAATAATTCTATCTCGATGGTCTCCCTGACTCAGGGAAATGGTGAATTCCGTGACCGCTACTGCGTCTCCGGCCCGCGAGTGACCATTTGTGCACTCATCGTCAGACGGAACGTCGGATATGATTGTCGTGGCTGACTGGTCAAAGGACTAAAAGGGCGACTCGGCAGGGAAAACACCAGGCTTGTGCTCCTATTTCACGGCCTGATCCATGCGGGGCAGGTGGCAGCGAAAAGGGTGGTGCTGGTGCGCTCAACGGCTCAGCGATTTGAAGGTCTGCGGTTTGAGGGTGGACAACTCCGCCACTTGGCCCAGGTACAACTCGGCGCACGCCAACGCATCGGTGAGCGCCTCATGGGCGCCGTACGCCGGAAGGCCATACCTCTCCCGGGCGTTCCACAGACGAAGCTGGTTGCCGCGGGCCTCGTCGTCGAATCCCTGCGAGAGCAGCCGATGGTGCAGTTCCATGGTGTCGATGATGGGCACCACCAGAGGTGCTCCGAAATGCCTTTCGCATGCCCGTGAGAGGAACTGCTCCTCGATGGTGGCGTAGTGGGCCAGCAGGACCCGGCCCTTGAGGGCTGCGAGCGTCGCCTCCAGGACATCCACCATCAACGCGCCCGCGGCAATCATGTCGTCGGTGAGATGGTGCACGACCGCGCTTTGTCCCACCTCCGCCTGCGACTGGATGATCAGATGTCGCGCCCCCGCCAGGACGATCTCCTGTCCGGCAAGTGGCACGAACCCCACGCTGAGTGCCTGGTCGCTTGCTGGATCCAGGCCCGTGGTCTCCAGGTCAATCGCGAGCAGCTGCAACTCCGAGACGGGCGTTGTCGGGTCCGGCAACGCGCCGGTGTAGAAATCGGCAAGCGGCCCCCGTGCCTTCGCCTGGGCGCGGTGGCGGCGCCGTTCCGTCCCGCCGAACAGCCCGCTGATCGGTCCCCAGACCATCAGAGGTACTGAACTTGGTAGAGGTAGGCGACGGCGCTCTGCATCTTGCGGACGATGCCGAACGCGTCGCGCAGGTGACGCTTCTCGAAGGACGTCAGATCGGCTGGCGCCAGGTGGCTGTCGGGTTTGCGGCCAGACTTCAACTGCCTGACCTGGTGCCGCAGCCGCACGTAATTGATGAGTTCGAAGGCGTCCGCGAGATTGTCGGCGTTCTCCTTCGACAAAGCGTCGACCGTTGCCGCAGACTCCAGCCGCGCCCGCGTGTTGACCTGGGTGAGGCCCTTCGACAGCGCGAACAATCTCGCCATCTGAACGATGGCGATGATGCCGCCGGCTTTGAGGTCGAGGGTGTTCTTGTGTTCGCCCTCCGTCTCCAGAACGAAGTCTCGAAAGAAGCCGATCGGCGGCTGCCACGCCTGACACTGCTTGGCCAGATGTGTCAGGAACCGGGTGGACTGGGGTGCACGGCTGACGACGGGGTTCTGCAGTCGGGTGAACAAGGAGTTGTCGCCGTAGATGGGGCGCATGTCGAAGAATGTCTGGGCGTTCAGCAGAGCGTCCGGTTCCGGTTCGTTCATCCATGCACTGAAGTACCGGCTCCATGTCTGCAGGGGCTGGCGCCACTGGGGGTTGGTGGCCATCATGTCTCCGGGGCAGAGTTGGTATCCGCAGGCTTCCAGGCCGTCAACGACGTGCCGGGTCAGTTGTGCGAAGTACGGCAACTGCTCCGGCGCGACGGAGTCATCGAGGATGACGGCGCTGTCCTGATCCGACTGCAGTCCCTGTTCGAGTCGTGCCTGGGAGCCAAGGGCAACCCAGCAGTAGCGCACTGGTGGCGCTCCCAGTTCGGCCTCGGCAAAATTCAGCAGCTTGCGTGTGAAAGCGTCGCCGACGGCGGTCACAACCCTGCCGATGTCGTCCGCGCTGGCATCCCTTGCCACGTAGGTTTCGACGATGGACGGGAGCCGTTGCGCGCATCGCTGGAGCCCCTCCAAATCGGTCTGCTTGGCGATGTCGCCCACCAGGTAGATGGGATTGGCCTGATCGAGTCGCATCAGGTCGCCGGCGGTGACCAACCCAATCACCTTGTCGTCATCGAGTACTGGAAGGTGATGGACGTTCTTCTCGGTCATGTCGAGCAACACCTCGAAGGCATGAGCCCCCGCAGCGATGGTGTGCGGGTTGCGCGTCATGACGGCTGAAACTGGCTCAGAGATGTCGCGGCCCACCGCGATGACCTTGCTGCGCAGATCGCGGTCGGTCACGATGCCGACGAGTTTCTCGTCCTTGAGGACGAGCAGCGCGGACACACGCTCCTCGCTCATCACCACGGCCGCGTCGCGGATCGACGACGTGGGTGCCGTCCAGATCGGGGCCCGTTTCAGGATGTCACGCACCCGCGTCTTCAGAATCGCCCCGCCTGACTCTGCGACGTGGACCGCCTCCACAGCGCTGCGGATACGGCCCGCCTGCTTGGTCATGAAGAAGTGGCCGAAGGGGGGTTCTGCGCGGATGAGGCCGTTGAACACCTCCGCGGGCATGAGGTACGTGAGCGAGTCCTCGCGGGCGATCATCGTGTAGGTGGACGGTCCGCCGGCAATGACGCTGGACATGCCAAAGCAGGTGCCGGGTTCGGAACGCTCCACGAGCGCGCCGTGTGGATCAAGGATGTCGACCGCACCGGAGCGCAGGACGAACATGAACTGATTGGACCGCCCGGCTGTGACCAGAGTGGAGCCGCGCTTGTAGTAGCGGGCGGTCAACTGGCGGGGGAGTTCGTTGAGGGCTTGGGCGGAAAGCTCGTCGAACGGCGGATACTGCGCGAGGAATTGCCGAATCTCCGAAAGCTCGATGTCCATGGGTGCATCGAACCCTGCCCGGCGCCGCATGTCCAGTCCTCACACTCAATCCTGGAAGCGCGTGTGAACCGGGCGACGGACCAAACGCCGCCTGCTCCTCCGCCCGGAGGCATCCGGGCGGAGGAAATGGCCTTGCTACTCGTCGGTGGTGTCGGGGGGTGGGGGGGCCACCGGGACCCGGGGAGGATTGCTGCGGGTTGACCAACGGCCACTGAGCGCCGTGTCGCCCGAGGCATGATCTCCCTCGCGCTCTGGCCTTCTGGCCTGAATACGGCCGGGATCCAGGATTCGCAGCACATCTTCGGCCTCGATCGCGGCAGGCTCGCTGGTGGCGTCCACGTACCACTCAGACAACGATGGATCGCGGGAGTCCAACCAGGCGCCTGCACCGTCCTCCGACGCAACCTCGCTGGAACCGAAGACGAAGTTGTCGCCATGATCAGTGATGCCCAACCGCACACCCTGGGCGATGGCTGCGCGTGCGTACTTCTCCCGCAACATGTACGGGTCGGTCTTCAGGTCCTTCGCCCACGCGACCATGATCCCGATCACGACGAACGCGAAGGGCAGCGCCGAGACCACCATGATCGATTGCAGCCCGGACAAGGGATCTGCACCGTCGTCGGTGGCCGCAAGGAGGAGGGAGGCAGCCACGAGACCCAGCAGGACACCCCACAGGATGGTGACCCATGGGGACGGGTTGGGCTTGCCCCTCTGGCTGATGGAACCCATCACGATGGATGCGGAGTCAGCGGATGTGACGAAGAAGATGATGATGGAGACCATGGCGACGAAGGTGGTGATCACGCCGAAGGGCAGGTTCTGCAGGAGGCCGAAGAGTACTTCCTCGCCCGAGCCCAGGTCACTCAGCTTCGCGCCGTTCGCTTCCATGTACATGGAGGTTCCACCGAAGATTCCGAACCAGAGGAAGCACACGGCAGAGGGCACCACCATGATGACGGTGACGAACTCACGCAGCGTGCGCCCGCGCGAAATCTTGGCGATGAACAGCCCGACGAAGGGTGTCCACGACACCCACCACGCCCAGTAGAACGTGGTCCATGACGCCATGAACTCGGCTGTCTCCGTCCCCTGGTTGGGGTTGCGGAGCAGCATCATGGTGAGGTCCTTGAAGAACTCCAGGAGCGCGGCCGGGAGGAAGTTCAGGAGGTAGATGGTGGGGCCTGCGATGAAGACGAACACCGCGAGCAGTCCGGCCAGAATCATGTTGATGTTCGAGAGCGCCCGGATTCCCCGTTTGATACCGGAGACTGCTGAAATGATGAACAGCGTCGTGAGAATGCTCATCGCGGCTATGAGGAAATTGTTCCCGAGCGGGCCGGTGTTGAAGGTCAACTCCACCCCGTGGCCGATCTGCTGGACCCCGATTCCCAGTGAGATTGCAGTGCCGAACAGTGTGACGATGATCGCGAAGATATCGATGATGCTGCCGAGCGGTCCGGCTGTCTTGGACCCGAAGATCGGCTCGAAGATCGCTGAGATGAGGGGTGCACGTCCACGCCTGTAGGAGCTGTAGGCAATGGCGCCACCCACGAGTGCGTAGAACGCCCAGGCGATCGGCCCCCAATGGAGCAGTACCTGCGCCAGGGACGTGAGTGCTGCGTCGGGGCTGCCAGCTTCCGCGGTCACCCCGTGCGGCGGATCGAGGAAGTAGGTGAGCGGCTCGTAGGGGCCGTAGAAGAGCAGGCCGATGCCCATGCCCGCAGAAAACAGCATCGCGATCCACGACACCGTCGAGAACTCCGGGGCCTCGTCATCGGCACCCAGCCGGACACCACCGGTGCGGCCGAAACCGAGGACCATCATGAAGAGAGCGATGGCCACGGCGAGCACGCCGAACAGCCACCCGAACTTGTCCGTCACCCAGGCGAGTGATGCGTCTCCCACCGTCGTGATGCTGGCTGGGGCGATGACAGCCCAGGCGATGACGGCTGCGACAGCCGTACCCGCCACAGCGAACACAGTCCAGTTCGTGGAGAAGGTGCGGCCTGTGCGTTCCACGCCAATTCCGGGAATCAGTGCGGGGTGCACCAATCCGGGTTGGGTGACCTCGCGTATGACGCGTTTCACCCGTGAAGGACGCTCCAGGGCGTCCGGGACACGTACTTTCTTGGAAGGGCTCATGCGGGCTTCGGTCTCCTCGAGTGATTCTGTGGGCACGCTGGACTGCTCGCGAGCGCCTCACAGTACAGCGCTTTGCCAGCCTCCCCCCGTTCACGATCCGCAATCCTGTGTGTTCGGCGGCTCTGCCGCGTGGGTGGGCATGGAGCATTAGTATCGAGGCGAAGCAGCCACCCCACGCTGACAAAGACTGTCGCGGGGAGGCACCGACAGGAGTGATCGTGACTGACCTGCTGACCACGGGAACCGTGGAATTCGCCGCCCCGCTGACAGGGGTGATGGTGGCCATCGAGGATGTTCCTGATCCTGTTTTCAGCCGGAAGATGCTGGGTGAGGGCTTCTCGATCGACCCTCTCAGCAATGTGCTGCTCGCGCCCGTGGACGGTGAGGTGGTTGATGTCCAACCGTCATCCCACGCCGTGACGATCCGCTCCGAGAACGGTCTGGAGATCCTCATGCACATCGGGTTGGACACTGTCCGCCTGGTGGGAGAAGGTTTCACGCCACTCGTGAAGGCCGGCGCACATGTCAAGGTCGGGGATGCCCTCATCGAGTTCGACCTCGATGAAGTGGGCCGTAAGGCGAAGTCGCTGTTGACCCAAGTGGTGATCACCAACTCGGACCTGGTCGGCGGAATCACCTTTGCCACCGGCGTCGTGTCCGCCGGCAAGGACGTCGCAGCCACCGTGGAGCTCGCCGCCGCCCCCGCCGAAGGCGAGGAGGTGGCGGCAGGGCCGGCGAGCAGCGCTGCGTCCGGGGCCATCCTGGTGCCCAACCCCACCGGTTTGCACGCGCGCCCCTCCGCGACGTTCGTCGGACTGGCCAAGAAATTCCGCTCCGACATCCGTTTGCGCCGTGGCGACGACACAGCCAATGGCAAGTCCATCGTTTCCATCATGTCGATGGCGGTGGCGCACGCGGAGAAGGTCACCATTTCTGCTCACGGTCCGGATGCTCGCGAGGCTGTGGCGCAGCTCTCCGACGCCGTACGGGCCGGACTCGGTGAGGACTGCCCTCCGGTCAGTGGCACGGATGACACGTCGTCGACACCCGCGGTGAAGGAACCAGCGGCGGAGCCTGAAAAGACCTCGCCACGTTCCGGTGATCCCAACAAACTGCTCGGGGTGTCCGCCTCGCCCGGGCTAGGGATTGGCACGGTGGTGCAATTCCGCCACGAGGACATCCACGTGGACGAGTACGCGGATGACAGGCACAAGGAGCGCCGCAAGCTGAACTCGGCCATTGACAGGGCCCTGCTCGATCTCTCGGCACTCGAGAAGCGGGTGGAGGAGGAGTCGTCAGCAGACAAGGCAGCCATCTTCGCTGCCCACCAGGAACTACTGTCCGATCCGGACCTGCTCGACCTTGCCGTCAGCGCCATTGACAAGGGTAAATCTGCACCGTTCGCCTGGCGCTCCGCCTTCAACTCCTTCGCTGACCAGTTGGCAGGCCTCAGCAATGAAATCCTGGCCGGACGTGCGGGAGATGTACGCGACGTCGGGCAGCGCGTCCTGGAAGAGCTGACCGGGCAGCGCTCGGAGAGGAGTGAGCTGCCGGAGAATGCCATTCTTCTGGCCGAGGAGCTGACGCCCTCGGACACCGCGCAACTCGACAGAACCAAGGTGGTGGGGTTCGCCACCACCAGCGGCGGCGCATCCAGCCATGTCGCGATCATCGCGCGCTCCCTCGACATCCCAGCCGTCGCCGGCATCGAATCCCGTGCACTGGACATCGCGGATGGGACCCGAGTGATCCTCGACGGTTCCGCCGGCAGCCTGCAGCTGAACGCCTCCGATGAGGACATCGAAAAAATCCTGACTCGGCAACGCCGCATCTCCGAGCGCAAGGCCGTGGAGGAGGCAGCCAAGGACGAGCCGGCGATCACGACCGACGGACACCGGGTCAAAGTTGTGGCCAATATCGGCGGAGTCGATGATGCCAAGGAGGCAGGCACCCGGGGAGCTGAGGGAGTGGGACTGCTTCGCAGCGAGTTCGTCTTCATGGGCCGGACGACGGCGCCGAGCGAGGACGAGCAGGCGCAGGTCTACGCCGACTGTTCCCGTGCCTTGCCGCCGGGCCAGCCACTGGTGATCCGCACCCTCGACGTCGGTGGCGACAAACCACTGGCATACCTTCCCATCCCCGCCGAGGAAAACCCCTTCCTCGGAATCCGCGGGGTTCGCGTCGGACTGGAAAAGCCGCAGGTGTTGCGCACCCAGTTGCGCGCCATCCTCGCGGCCGCCGACGCCGGAGCCGAGCTGTACGTCATGTTCCCGATGATCGCGACCATCGAGGACTGGCGACGCGCCAAGGCCATCTACGACGAGGAGCGGGCCGCTTCCGGTGTCACAGCGCCCGTCAGCGTCGGCATCATGATGGAAGTCCCGTCGGTGGCCGTCATGGCGAAGCAGTTCGCAGCGGAGGAAGGCTGCGACTTCTTCAGTGTCGGCACCAACGACCTCACGAGCTACACGCTGGCGATGGACCGGGGGCACCCGAAACTCGCGGCGCAGGTGGACCCGTGCAACCCTGCGGTCCTCACACTCATCGGGTACGCGGCCAGGGCGCTGCACGCCCACGGAAAATGGTTGGGCGTGTGTGGCGGTGTGGCTTCCGACCCGCAGGCCGTGCCACTCCTCGTGGGCCTCGGAGTGGATGAGCTGAGCTGTTCCATCCCTGCCATCCCATCCGTCAAGGCCACGGTCAGGGCCTATGACCTGGCCACGTGCAAGGAACTGGCTGCCAAAGCCGTCACCTGCTCCACCCCGCGTGAAGTCCGGGCTCTTGTCCCCATGGGCGAGAGCTGAGCTGAGGAGATCAACATGAGTGCAGCACAGGAAGTCGTCAAGGCAGTCGGTGGCAGGAAGAACATCGTCAGCCTCAGCCACTGCGCCACCCGCCTGAGGTTCCAGCTCGTGGACTCCTCGGACATCAAGGTGGAGACCGTCGAGACCATCAAAGGCGTGATGGGGGCCGTTCCGCAGAGCGGAAACCGCTTCCAGATCATCATGGGTGGGGCCGTCCAGAGCGTCTACAACGAGATCCAGGAACTGCCCGAGATGGCAGGCAGCTCCACGCCACTGACCGACGCCGAGCTCAAGGCTGCTGGCAAGGCGGGTGGGGTCCGGGGCAAATTTGCCTGGGTGGACTCATTCTTTGAGTTCCTCTCTGACTCCTTCCGGCCCATCCTTGGTGCTCTGCTGGGTGCGTCCCTGTTCATCACCTTCATGGCGTTGATGAGCACCCTCGGCGTCATCGGCAACTGGGCCGACCCGCGGACCGAACTGCCGCCGTCGTGGCAGTTCGTGAACCTGCTGTGGCAGTCCGTGTTCGTCTTCCTGCCGCTCATGGTGGCCTACAACGCCAGCAAGAAGATCGGTGCGGATCCGTGGGTGGGGTTCGCCATCATGGCGCTGGTGATGCTGCCCGGATTCAGGGACCTGGGGGGAATCGAGGGAGCGTATTCCGCGACGATCGCCGGCAGCGATGTCACGCTCGTGGACATCTTCGGTGTGCCCTTGACGATCTTCGACTACTCGTCACAGGTCTTCCCGCCGCTGCTGATGGCTGGAGTGCTCGGGCCGCTCTACAAGGGGTTGAAGCGGATCATCCCGGAGAACCTGCAGCTGATCTTCGTGCCCTTCCTGGCCATGCTCGTCATGTTGCCGTTGACGGCATTCCTCATCGGCCCCATCGGCGTGTACGTCGGCGCATGGCTGGCGAGCGGGTTGCAGGCCATCAACGCCATCTCGCCGTTCATCTTCGCGATCATGATTCCCCTGGTGTACCCGTTCATGGTGCCGTTGGGCTTGCACTGGCCCATCAACGCCATCATGCTGCTCAACATCCAGACGCTGGGCTTCGACTACATCCAGGGCCCCATGGGTGCGTGGAACTTCGCGTGCTTCGGCGCGACGGCGGGCGTGCTGTTCCTCGCCTGGCGCGACCGGGACGCCGCGATGCGTCAGACGGCCACCGGAGCGTTGGCGGCAGGACTCCTGGGTGGTATCTCCGAGCCTTCCCTGTACGGCATCCATCTGCGGTTCAAGAAGATCTACCCCCGGATGCTGACCGGCTGTCTCGTGGGTGGCCTGATCCTCGGCTTCGGCGGCAGCGTCACCACCAAGGCGTTCGTCTTCACCTCGCTGCTCACCATCCCGGCCTTCAGCAACATCGCCCTCTACGGTGGCGCGGTCGCTGCGGCATTCTTCACCTCCATGCTGATGGTCATCATCTTCGATTACCGCACGCCGGAGCAGAAGGCTGCTTCCCGGCGCAGCGGCGTCGAGGACGAGCCGACGTCCGAACCGCGGGTGATCGTGGTGGGTGACGTGGAGACCAACCAGGCGAAGCAGTGGGTTGCGGCGCTCGGTGGCGAGGCCAACATCAACGGCGTCGAGTTGATCGCAGAGACCCGCGTGCGGGTGAATGTGAAGGACTCCTCAATGGTCGACGTCGAAGCGTTGCAACGATCCGGGCTCGCGGGAGCGGTGGAGGTCACACCCGGGGTCTGGCACCTCGTCGCTGGTCTGGAAGCGGAGCAGTACACGGAAGGGATCCGACGGCGTCTGGCGTCGGTGTGACGTGAAGGGGTGGGCACGTGGTCAACGAGTACGACTCCCAACCGCCGGCGTGCCTGCTCATCACCGGGACCGTGGGTGCTGGCAAGACCAGCACCGCCTACGCCGTCGGTGAGGAGCTTCGACGCCAGGGCGTCCCGCATGCAGTGATCGACCTGGATGAATTGTGCCGAGGCTGGCCGTCTCCACCGGAGGACCCGTTCAACAGCATTCTCGGGTTCACCAATCTTCGATCAGTCAGCCAGAACTACCTCCTCGCAGGCGCGAGAAGGCTGATCATGGCGGGGGTCGTGGAAGGGACCGAGGGAGTGGAGGAGCATACGGCCGCCGTGGGGATGTCAGTCACCGTCTGTCGGCTGCGAGTCGATCTCAATCTGGTGCGCCAACGGTTGGTCGCCCGTCATGATCCGGGGCCGTCGCTCGAGTGGCATCTCCACAGGAGCGGGGAACTGGACGGAGTCCTTGACAGACAGTTGATGCCGGACGCCATCCTCGACGTCGGTGATGACTCGCTGGAGTCAGTGGCGCTGCGAGTGCTCACCGCCATCGGCTGGGAATCTTCTCCTGCCGTCGCCCTGCGACGGCCAGCACCAGGGTGATGGGAACGTCATAGAACCTGAGGCCGGGGGATCAACGGCCATCTGGCCGTCAGCACACAACGGTGGGAGCAAGGGTTGCAACGTGTTGGCATCACGTGCTTGCAAGACCTCAGCCACCCATGATGTTCGGTCGTGCGCCGACGTACGTGGCGTCGTCGATGGTGTCCAGGACGAATGACGCCACTGAGGTGCGGCTGACGGCTGATGACGATGTTGTAGCGCTGATGTCTTCACCGCTGCGGTAGGTCTGCAGGGGACCGTTGGTCAGTTGCGCTGGCCGCACGATGGTCCACTCCAGGCCGCTGCCGGAGATGATGTCCTCCTTGTCGGAGTGGTCCGCGATGGCGTTGCGCAGGAAGAGGGCACGGCGACGACACGACCGACCCAGCCCAGTTGGCGTGCTGAATCGCCCACGCCCATGGTGGAGATGTACACGATGCGACGAACGGCGCTTTTCTCCATTGCGGCCACGATGGTGCGGATGCCGGCCACCAGTTCGGGATCACGCTTCAGCGGTGTTCGGGGCCCCAGTGCACTCACGACTGCGTCCTGTCCCGACAGCGCGCGCAGCACGGCGTCTGGATCGGTGATGTCGCCCTGGATGTGGGGCGTGTCGGGCGAGGCCAGCCCCGAGGCGTCGCGAACGAAGGCTGTGACGTCGTGGCCCCTGCTGTTGGCCTCGTTGATGAGGCATGCCCCGGTGGCGCCTGTGGCACCGAAAATTAGGATGTTCATGGCGGATCCTCGTTCTCTCGAGACTTTCAGAGTACGCCTGCCCGGGCGGGAGGCTGCGTCATGAGGCGGTGGCGGAGGGCAGCGTTGCCCGGCCTGACATCGCAAGGAGGATGTCCTTCGCTCGGAGCCTCAGGGGGTCTCCCTCGCCGACGTGCCATTCGGCGTCCGTCGCCTCGAGCCGATGTCCGTCGAGGGTGTCGACGAACGTCTTGAGGGAGCGGGGGCCGGTGTGCTCCAGAACTTGGAGAATGGTCGCGACCGGCGGCGGCTCGAGGCCGAGAGCCTCCGTGATGTCGAGACCGTGAATGACGTTCTCCCTCAGTGTGTCGGCCTGTCCTCCACCCGGTGGTCGCCAGGTGCTCTCAACGTTGTCCGCAAGGCACTGGAGCATGTCGTCCGTCGTCATCGTGGCCGCATCACGTTTGGCTGCACGGTCCACGAACCGGTTGAAGCTGCCATGTGCGCTGAGGATGCCGCGGATCACAGCCCCGTTCGAGTAGCGATAGGGCATCGTCAGGTGCGCCACCACCTCCCGCACCCGCCAGCCTTCACACAGGGCCGAGTGATCCCAGCCATCCGAAGTCAGTGTCCCAAGCACGTGGACGAGACGCCGTCGCTCGGCAACCGTGATGGAGAACAAGGTGGTCTTCTCAGTGTTGGTCATGCGGCACGCTCCTCGGACTCAGCAACCCGTGCCGTGAATCGTCGCATGTAGGCGAGCGGCGTTCGACATCCGGGGGAAGTTCATTCGTCGCGAGGAGCGCAAGCCCTCTCAGGTTGCTGCCTGCTCCCCGTGCTCTCCGCCATGGGAGGAGTCTGTTCCATCGGACGTCGTGGCCGGGGGTGCGGCGGATTTTCGGGCGCGACGCAGCAGTTGTACAGCCGAGAAAAGGAGGAAGAGGGCGAAGAGCCGGGACATCCACTCCGCGGGCAGGATGAGGGCCAGCTGCACCCCGAGCGGGGCGCCCGCGATTCCTCCCGCCCCGAGCCATGCGCCTGCACGCCAATCGGTGTAGCCGTGACGAGCGTTGCGCCATGCGCCCATCAACGACACGGGCACCATCACTGCCAGGGAAGTGCCTTGGGCCTCTTGCGGAGACATGCCGAAGCCCAGCATGAAGGCCGGGACGAGAATGACGCCCCCGCCGACGCCCAGCAACGCTGACAGGACACCCATCGCAAGCCCGGCGAACAGGTAACCGGCGATGACCAATGGCCCGCTGGTGGAGACCTCGCCAGCCACTGCGGCCGCGGCCGTGGGCCAGAGCAGTCGCCCGGCCACGATGAGCAGGAGGACAGCGAAGACGTAGCGCATCGTGTTCTCGGAAAGTCTGTGCAGCAGACCACCACCTACGACGGCGCCCACCAGGCCCCCGATGGCCACGATCGCAGCGGGGAGAAGCAGCACCTCTCCCGCGAGGCCGTAGAAAAGAGCGCCGGACAATGCGGTGAGCACGATGGCGGCCAGCGATGTGGCCTGGGCGTTCTTCTGCTGGAAATGCAGGAGCAGGACGAGGATGGGGACCAGGGCGACGCCGCCACCGACACCCAGCAGCCCTGACATCACACCGACGCCAACCCCGGCACCCACGAAGGTGAGCGCGGGAACCACGCCGTTGCCGTCACCCTGCAATGGCCTCACGTCCTTCTCCATGTCATCGACGACAGTTAACGACCTCTGGCCGGGCTGGGGCTCGTCCTCACCCTCGGTGGGGTCATCCCCACGCTATCCCGTCACGGGCGTGGGCCACGCCCCTATCCGAACGGGCTCGGACGGGGTTAGCATCGACCATGACTGCAGAACGGGTCCCATCGGGGACGGTGCACACGCTGCCGTCAGACCTCCAGACGCAGTTGGCTGCCGATGCACAGTCCTTCGCCGCGTGGAAGGACATCACCCCGTTGGCACGCAATGAGTGGATTTGCTGGGTCGAGGACGCGAAACGCCCCGAGACCAGGATGAAGCGCATCAGGCAGGCGCAGGAGAACCTGGCGGACGGGAAGCGACGACCATGCTGCTGGCCCGGCTGTAGCCACCGCGCCAAGGACGGTTCGTAGGCCAGTCGCAAGCGCGCTGGGATGTCTCCGGTGGAGCAGCAACCCTGGGAGAACGGGGTCAGAGGCGCTGCTCCGCTTTCAACGCTTTGCGCCACCGTCGGTACCGCACGAATCCGAGATACATGATCACCGCACCCACAGCGCCCACCATCAGGCCGCCTATGAAGTACTGCACCAGATGTCCGGAGGAGTTGGGATCTGGGGATCCGGCCATCGAACCTGCGAGCAGACCGAAGAGTGGTCCCAGGACAGCGATGACGGCTCCCAGAACCATGACCGGTACGCCCGGCACCCCGTCGGTTCGCGCCGGGCTCGGTGGCTTGGAGTCGGTCATGGCTTGTCCCTCTCACTGTCATGGGCGCTTGAAGCGCCACCGCTCGAATGGGCGCTTTCCGCGGGGCTGATCGACGAACCGTTGATGCCTCGTGTGGCAGGTGGTGTGTGGTCGTCCCCGGCGAGCTTGGAGAGAATCTCGGGTGCCCTCTGCAGGAACGGACCGATGATGTCCATGGGGAGGGGAAAAACCACCGTCGAGTTCTGGTCAGCACCCAGCTCGAGCAGTGTCTGGAGGTAGCGGAGCTGCAGTGAGGCCGGTGCCCGCCCCAGGATTTCGGCTGCCTGGGCCAGTTCTTCAGCGGCCTGCAATTCGCCGTGCGCGTTGATGATCTTGGCGCGCCGCTCACGCTCCGCCTCAGCCTCCCTCGCCATGGCGCGCTGCATGGCCTGGGGTATTTCCACGTCCTTGATCTCGACGACATTGACCTGCACGCCCCATGGCTGGGTCTGTGCGTCGATGCTGCGTGCGAGATCCTCGTTGAGGTCGGCACGGTGCGCCAGGAGAGTATCGAGGTCTGCGCGCCCAACGACAGACCGCAGGGTGGTCTGCGCGATCTGCGACGTGGCCACGGCGTGGTTCTCGACGGCCATCACCGATTGGACGGGGTCGGTGACCTGGAAGAGCACCACCGCGTTGACCCGTGCTGGGACGTTGTCCTTGGTGATCACCTCCTGTGGAGGGATGGTCAGGGTCACCACGCGCAGGTCCACGCGGACCAGGGAGTCGACTATGGGCACGAGCAACCGCACACCCGGCTGGAGTGGTTCCCGCAACCGTCCCAATCGGAAGGCCACTCCACGCTCGTACTCCTTCAGCACACGGATCGACGCCAGCAGGAGGACAAGCACGACGACGACAACTGCGATTGCGGCGATGGCCATGGGGTTCATGGGGAGCTCCTCGTGCCGGGGGCCTGTCGGACAGGAAATCCCGGCTGGTACTTGTCGATCGGCTTCGAGCGGGCGTCGCTGCTGTAGCGAATCCTCGGCATGGGCAATGGAGTGGCCACGGCGGCAGCCCGAGCCTTGTCGGGCGTGTCGCTTCCGTACGTCGCGCGGCGCTGGTGCATCGTGCGGGCCAGCGATTCCTGTTGGGCGACTGTCTCGTCGAGTTCCGCCACCGGCACGTGGACGGGGAAGTCGGCGCGGCTGCGGCGCAGGTGCGACCACAGCGGGCCGCTGGCGAGGACGACGACGACCACGACAGCGGCCAGCATCAGCCGCTCGGTGGTGTTCGTGGCCGTGAAGAAGGTGATGGCGGGCCACAGCATCGCCAGCACCACGACACAGCAGGCGACCCCGCGGTGGAATCGTTCGGCCTCGGAACTGGGCCAGGGGTCGACGTTGCGGCTGATCTCCCTGCCCGTCTCGGACATGGTGCAGGTGTCCTTCACCGGGCACGCGTTGCAAACCACTGGGCTCGCCCGGTATCGCATGACCCTGTTGCCCGGGTCGAAGGACTGTGGCCACAACCACTGGTCCTCGGGGCAGAGCCAGGCGTCGTGGTCCTCGTGGTAGGTGAACGCGCCGGAGCGCCACGCCGTCGTGCGCTGGGCTGACCGGCGTGCTGCGAGGTCGATGCCCCAGGCGACTGCGAGCAGAACGAGCCCATAGCCTGTCGCGAGCCAGACCATGATGTCCACGCCAGCCATCAGTCGGCGTCCATGGGCCGGTGGTCCGAGGCGTACGGCGAGCCGCCATCAGCGTCCGTGGACATGGGCGGGCCACCCGCTCCCACGGGTTGATCCACGACGAACAGTTGTTCCCTGGGCACCTCGTGTGTCGTCGCGGCGATGCCATATCTGATGCCCAGCCACGTGATCCACAGGAAAGCGAAGGCGCCACTGATGAGGGCGACGTCCCCGGGGAGCCGCAGCCACTCCAGGATGGCGTTGCCGGGCTCGGCGATGTAGCCGAGCGTGCGGGATTCGAAGTAGCCGCTGTTCACCGAGTGGTAAAGCTGCAGGACACCGAGTGGCAGCAGGGTGGCGAAGCTCATCCATGCCAGGCCGATGTTGGTTGCCCAGAAGGAGAACTTTGCCGCCTTCTCGGGCCAACGATCGGCCGGGATGATGTAGCGAAGGGCAAACAGGGCGAGGCCGATGGCCAGCATGCCGTAGACGCCCATCATGGAGGCGTGGGCGTGGTTGGCGGTCAGTGCGGTGCCAATTTGGTAGTAGGAGACGATCGGCAGGTTGATGAGGAAGCCGAACACACCGGCGCCGAGGAAGTTCCAGAAGCCGACGGCAACGAGGAACATGACGGCCCAGCGGTGGGGGAAGGGGGCCGAGGAGCGCGATTCCTGACGTGATCCGAGTTGCAGGAATGTCCATGCCTCGATGGTCAGGAAGGTGAGGGGGATGATTTCCAGCGCCGAGAAGAAGGCGCCGAGCGCCATGTGCTCCACGGGGGTCCCGGAGAAGTACAGGTGGTGCATGGTGCCGATGACGCCGCCGACGGAGTACAGGATGATGTCGAGGAAGATGATGGCCATGGCGATCTGGCGACGCACCACACCCAGCATGACGAAGATGTAGGCCACCATGACGGTGGTGAAGAGCTCCAGGAAATCCTCCACCCACAGGTGGACCACCCAGAACCGCCAGAACTCCGCGACGGTGAGCTGGGTTTCGGGTTTGGCCAGCATCCCCACGGCATAGAAGCCCGGGATGGCGAGCGCGGCGTAGAGGAAGAGCCAGGGCAGGTTTCCTCGGCTCTCTGTCTTCAGGCGGGCACGCATTCCGCGATAGAGGATTGCCACCCACATGAACAGGCCGATCACCAGGAGTCCCTGCCAGAAACGGGGCAGGTCGAGGTACTCCCACTGCTGGTCGAAGAAGATGGATCCCTTGGCCCATTCCACCCCAAAGATGCTGAGGGCTTCACCCGTGAATGACCCGACGACGACGATGACCAGCGCGACCAGCAAACCGTAGGCCAGCCAGTTCTGGCGGCGCGGTTCGCGTCCGGAAATGAAAGGAACCAGGAAGATCGCGGCCGCGAGGAACGAGGCTGCGGTCCACAGGAGGGCCAGTTGGACGTGCCAGGTGCGGGCGAGGTTGAACGGCAGAATCCGGGCGAGGTCCCACCCGAAGAAACTGGTGAGCTCGGCGCGGTAGTGCTCGATGGCAGCCCCCAGCAGGACTTGTGCGACGAACATCCCGGCGACGACGAAGAAGAACCATGTGGTGGCGCGCTGTGCCGGGGTGATCTGTACCTCTCCCGGTTGGGAGAACGACAGTGCAGGCGTCTCGTTGCTGTGCCACCCGATGTTGCGGCTCCACCGTCCGTAGGCCGCGAAAAGGAGTCCGGTGCCCACGAGCAGGGCACACAGCGAGAGTCCACTCCACACCATGATGTCGGCGGTAGGGGCGTTGTTGACGAGTGGTTCAGAGGGCCAATTGTTGGTGTAGGAGTAGCTGTGGCCGGGGCGCTCCGCGGCGGCGGCCCACGCCGTCCAGGCGAAGAATGCGGTCAGCTCGTGGATGTCCTGAGGATCGGTGATCGCGTTCGGGATCAACCCGTACTTGGTGGTGGGGGAGCCGAAGTAGTCGGCGTAGTGCTCCTTCAGTACCTCGAAGGCCTGGGCCTGAAGATCCGTGAAGACGAGTGTGCCCGTCTCCTTGTCGTAGCGGTTGGTCCGCATTTCCTTGACGAGTTCGCCCCTGGGGTCCTGGATGCCGGAATCGGTCAACTCCGCCAGTGCAAATGTGGACGCCCGGCGCAGATAGTCCGCCGTGTAGTCCGGGCCGAGATAGCCGCCGTGACCCATGATCGAGCCGTACTGCTGCAGCCCGCGGCGCAAAAAGATCTGTTGTCCGGAGGTGACTTCGGCTCCACTGAACACCTCCTCACCGTTCTGCGTGACGACGGTCTTCGGTTGCGGCATCCCGTCGGTGTAGGTCCGCACGGCGAGAAATCCCATGACGAAGAAGCCGAAGATCATGACGAGCGCGACGCCCTGGACCCAGCCTTTCGAAACCAAGAATTCTGTGCGCTGCTGTGTGTGGGGCTGTGTTGTCTGAGCCACGAGTCATCCCTTCGTCAGGAATACCTATCGTTCCGCGGGGGCGCCGACCGGGGTCGCGTCTTGGAGTGAGCGGTTCAACCGCTGCACTGCGGTGTTCAGATCACATTGCGCCGACGCAATGATGGTCTTTTAATATCCGGACAAGCTAGCAGAGATCGTGGTGTGTAAATGGGCTGAATGCTTCAAAAGTCCCAGCCGCGCCGGCACTGGTGGCTCAGGCGGCGTCGTCGTACTCGCGTTCCCATCCGAACCGGGTGCGCAGCATCCTGTTCCATTTGTTGGCCGGCAGGTCAGGATTGGTCAGGGCAATCCCGACGCAGTACTTGCTGACACTGACGGGGCGCACGCCCATGGCGGCCAGGACCTCGTCGGCGCGGCCGCTGCCCGTGCTCTTGGACTCCACCAGAATCAGGTCGGGACCATACTCGGTGGTGTCCTCACCGGTGCAGGCCAGGTCGATGTCGCAGGTCAGGCGCGCGCCGTCGGCCACGTCCACGAAGGTGGCGCGGGTGTAGCGGGTGGTGAGCGAGGGGGTGAGTTCGGGTGGTTCGGCGTCGTAGCTGTCCCTGAGCGCGTCCTCCAGGAAGTCCTGCGCCTCCCCGGTGATGCGGCTGCGGTCCTCGAACTCGTAGGGGAGGCGCAGCTTGACCGTCTCGCCGCGTCCGCCCTTGAGTTTGACCTCGAAGAGGGATTCGCCGCTGTCCAGATACGTGCGGGTGCGAACCTTGTAACGCTGGCGACGTCCTTGCCTGTGGGCACGGAAAAGGGCCAGGTCCGGGCTGTCGAAGTAGGCCGATTCATACCCGAACAGGCGCTTCCCGTCGATCTGCAGGACGCGGAAGTCCTCCAGTGCAGCGCTGAGTTCCACGAACTCGCGCGGGGTCAGAAGGTACTTCTTCTCGTGTCTGGTTTGCAGGCCAGCGACTTCCATGACTTCATCGAGGGAGACGGGCCCCTTCCTGCCGGTGACAGAATGCAGGACCGCCTTCGAGCGGGAGGTGATTCTGGGTAGGTCATCCACCGTTGCAAGGTGGTCCTCGACGGCCGTCATCGTGACACTGCCCAGTCGCGTGCCCGCGAATCATTGCGGGAGCCCGCCGACGGGGCGGAAGCGGCGTGAATACGGAACCGCACGTCGACCACCGTGACGTCGCGAACCGTGTCGAGTTCCAGCACCACCACGTGGAGGATGTCAGCGCCCAGCAGCCCCTGCAGGGCAGCCTTGAGGGCGGGCTCGTGGGAGTAGGCGCGGTCCAGGGTCACGGTGTGGCGGCGGGTGCGGGCTGCGAAGTTGGGGTGATCTGCTGCGAACATCACGAGCACCAGGCCGAGCGAGATGGCCGGAGTCAACCAGATCGGGCCGGGGTGGAGGCCGTTGATGAGGCCCATGGCCAGCGCGACGAAGTAATACGCCACCTCCTCCTGGGTGATGGCATCCGAGCGCAACCTGATGATGGAGAGAATGCCGAACAGGCCCATGCCCAGGCCGATACCAGCGCCGCTGTCGAGCAGCAGAGCCGTGACCGCCATGATCCCCACATTGAGCGCAAGATAGGCCAGCACGAGATCGCGTCGGAAATGCCGTCGGTAGTACACGGCGAACACCAGCAGGGAAATGGCGATCAGGTCGGCAGCTACGGCCACAAGCAGGTTCATGAATTCTCCTCTTCACATCTTCGGGCACCCTCGCGGTTTCCCACCTGCTGACCACAATGCCAACCGGGTATGAGAACAGAAGGAGCCCAGCATGAGAGCTCTCTCATGCTGGGCCCCTCCACCAAGGTCCTACCTGGGGCCGCGATAGAGGAGGAAGCGCTGTGTGTCGATGACGAAGCGCCGTAGATCCCGCTGCCATCCCGAGATGATTTCGGTGGCGCTGGCGCCCGCGTCGAACTGTGTGCGGAAACGGTCAGATCCCGTCAAAAGATCGATCCAGCGCCCGCCGTCGCCCCGCCAGCCGAAACCTTCGTACAGGTCGCGCGCTGTCACGAGCATGTGCGTCGCCACCGCAGGAGCGTCGACGTCCGATGGATTGACGAGGTGCACTTGGACACCACCACACACCTTGCCCTGGTTCTTCGAGAAGGTGGGGGTGAAGTAGGCCTCCCTGAAGTCGACCCCCGCCAGGCCCACCTGGTTCAGTGCATGCGCCCATCGGTAGTCGCCATAAGGTGCTCCGATCAGCTCGAATGGTCGCGTGGTTCCACGGCCCTCTGACATGTTGGTGGCTTCGAACATGCCCGTGCCGGGGTAGATGGCGGCCGTCCAGGGGGTCGGCATGTTGGGCGACGGCATCACCCACCGGGCGGCGAGGTCCTCGATGTGCATGCCCCTTGTCCAGCCCTGGACCTGCACCACCTCGATGTTGGGCAGGGGCGTCACCCCGGACCGGGTCATGAAGGTGGCATTGAAGTACAGCGCCAGTTCGCCGACGGTCATGCCGTGTTGCTGGGCAATCTCCAGCTGTCCGACCCCAGAGGCAAAGCCCGGCTTCAGCACGGGACCTCGTGCCCGGCCACCGAGCGGATTGGGGCGGTCCAGCACTACGAACTCCACGCCTGCCGAGGAGGCCGCCTGCATCGCCGACCACATCGTCCAGATGTAGGTGTAGAACCGGGCGCCCACGTCCTGGATGTCGAAGACGACGACGTCGACCCCGGCATCAGCGAAGAAGCCCGCGAACTTTGAGGCATTCGCGCCGTAGGCGTCGTAGACGGTGACCCCCGTGCGGGGATCCACCGACTTCGGCTCGCTGGAGCCGGCCTGCGCGGTCCCGCGGAAGCCGTGCTCGGGCCCGAAAACACCACCGACGTCCACGCCCTGGGCGACCATGTCGTCGACGATGCTGGTGAAGTTGGACAACACGCCGGTGGGGTTGGTGATGATGCCCACCCGTCGTCCCTGGAAGATTTGCCAACCTCCGCCCGCGGCCACATCGGCGCCGGCGACCACTTCGTTCGTGGTGGCGCGGGTGTGGTCCGCGGGCTGGTCGGCCTGGGCGTCGAGGGCCGTGGCGGATATCGCTCCGGCGGCCGCCACCATCCCCGTGGCCCGGAAGAGGCTTCGTCTGCTGGTACTCATCGTTGTTCTTCCTCTCATGCTTGGTTCAGTGGTCCCCCGGATGGAACGTGCACTCGCCTCTTACCAGGTGAGTCCGAAGCCGAATGGGTACAGGACCTCCTCTGGGTCTTCGGTGTCCAGGACGTCGACGGGAAGCTTGCCCGATGGGGCGATCTCACCAGTGATCACTCGTGCCAGGGAACTGATCGCGACAGGAGAATAGGAGTAGGTGGCGATAAAGTTCGGTGCATCAGGCAGTCTGGCGATGTCGTAGGGATTGCGAACCGCCGCGGTCACCACATCAGTCCCGGTGCCGTAGAGCGCGTTGGCGAGTTGCTGCTGGGCACTGCCGGCGGCGACATTGTTGGTGAGGATGACCGTGACCTGGTTCTGCTGGGCCTCCGCCACGACTGCGGCACGCTGTGCCGCAGTGGGGCTGGCACCCGTCGTCATCGTGGTCACTGTTGCCCCATGCTTCGTCAATTCCGTGGCGAGGGTCTGGGTGGTGGAGACACCCCAGCCGGTGACCAGCACCCTCTTGCCCTGCATGTCGACGGGCAGTGAAGCCCCTTCGTTGCGCAGCACCGTGGTGGTCCTGTCGCTGATGTGATCGGCCGTGCGCAGGTGGCGCCCCGTACCCACCCAGGTGCTGATCCGGGATATCTGCACTGTGGGCCGCGCGATGACACCCTGAGTGTGTTTCATGGCAAGGATGCGTTTGACGCTCTCGTCGATGCGCTGCTCGCTGAGTCGCCCACTGTCGATGGCATCGTTGACCGCCTGGTACGCAACCTGCGGCGCAGCGGGCAGCAACAACTGGTCCACGCCTGCCTCAAGAGCACGTACGGCCACCTCGCCGTCGCCGTACTTCTGCCGCACCCCGGCCATTTCGAGGCCGTCGGTGACAATGACGCCCTCGAATCCCATCGCATCGCGGAGTTGGCCGGTGACGATCTTCTTCGACAAAGTGGCGGGGTCGCCACTGTCATCGAGGGAGGGCACGACGATGTGGGCGGTCATGATGGAGTCGACACCGGCGTCGATTGCCGCCTGGAAGGGCGGTGCGTCGATCGTCTGCCACTCCTCCAACGTGTGGGTGATGACGGGCAGGCCGGTGTGCGAGTCGGTGGCGGTGTCACCATGGCCGGGGAAATGCTTTGCAGTAGCGATCACCCGCGCGTCATCCTGGTATCCACGGATGGTGGCCGCGCCCAACTCTGACACCAGTTCCGTACGCGAGGAGAAGGAGCGCACCCCGATGACCGGGTTGTCGGGGTTCACGTTCACGTCGACGTCTGGGGCGTTGTTCTGGTGAATTCCCATGGCAGCCAGCTCGCGGCCCGCGATGGCGGCCGCAGTTCGGGTGTCTGCGGCACTGCGACCGGCCCCCAGGGCCATGTTGCCGGGGAACTGCGTGGCCGGAGGACCGATACGGGTCACGACGCCATGCTCCTGGTCTGTGCTGACCAGCAGTGGGATTCCGGCCCCGGTGTTCAGGGCAGAGGCTTGCAGTCCGTTGGACAGCAGCGCCACCTGCGTGGGGTTGGTGACGTTGTCCCGGGCCGAAAAGATGATGAACCCGCCGGGCATGTACTGATCGATGATCTGGCTGGCGTTGGGGACGCCGTAGAGCGTGGTGTTCCTCGTGTCGTTGCTCGAGGCGGTCTGACCGTAGGCGAAGAGGATGAACAGTTGTCCGACCTTTTCCTCCATGCTCATCTTCTTCACTGTGCGTTCCGCCCAGCGTTTCGCTGCCACATCCCTTGGTCCATCCCCATGTCCCGGGTCCGCCGAGGCTGGGGTGGTGGCGAGTGGGATGAGCGCCATTGCCATCGTCAGGGCGATGGATGCCGCCCTCAATCGGGTACTTCTGGTCCTTCGCATGACTTCAGCCGCCTTGGGGTTCGTTGTGGTGTGAGTCACAGCCGGGCCGGGCCGGCTGCGTTTGCTGCCGCGACAGCGGCCGAGCGACGCTGTTCAACGCCGTCCTGGGTCTCCGCGCTGCGGTCGACCTGGACAGCCATGACGCGGACACGGGACTGCGGCGCGGCGCCCATGTCGGCGAACTGTCCACCAACGGTGCCGCGAACACGGTTGCCCGCGCCGGTGGGGGCGGGGTCGTTGCCGGTGCCGATGAGGTCGCCGCGGACGATGTTGCCGTTGACCGTCACACCGGCGACGTTGTCAGACACGTGGACGCTTCCTCCGAAGTAGTTGGTGCCGTCGGCGCAGCTGCCCAGCAGATCACCTTCACCCAGCTGGACCCCGGTGTTGCCGGTGAGGCGTGTGTCGCCGTCCACCTCGCTGGCGCACACCGATGTGCCCTCGGTGTTGTCCTTGACGGTGAGGGTGTCGAACAGCGTGCTGTTGATGACGTCGACGAACGTCGTGCCGAGGCCACGCACCTGACCCGCCACCTGGCTGCTGTCGATCAGCACGTCACCGGCTCTGACGTCCACCTGGCCGCCCACCTCACTGTTGTACACGTAGGTGAAGGAGGACGCCTCACTGGTGGCGCGCCCCCGCACATCCCCGCCCACCAAAGAGCGATCAAAGTAGACCCCGAATCCGCGGGTGGTCACCGTGCCGCCGATCGTGGTGGTGGTGGCGTCGAAGTAGGCGTCGGCGGCCACCACGACGGTGTCGTTCAACGTGACGTCCAGAACAACGAGGTCAGCGCCGGGCTGCACCCGCACCTTCCCCTCCACGACGGTGCCGGTCAAGGTGCAGGACTGGCCGGCGGGCACCACCAGGTCACCGGGGACGGTGACTGCGCCTGCAGTGCCGATGCACCTCGTCACCAGGTTCGCATTGGCGGAGACGGTGGTGGCGGCCAGCGCCACGCCGGTTGCGAGAAGGGTTGCAACAACTGATCGAATCTTCATGACCTGTGCCTTCGGGGGGTGTGGCCACATCGGTGTGGCGGGTGTGGGGGAGGGAATGTTCAGAGCTGCAGGGAGATCATCCCTCTGGTCACATTCTCATAACGAAGGTGTCACTTGGAGAGCCGCTTGCACGGCCAATTGCCCGGGGTTGACGATGTTTCACCGGCCGTGAGTCATACAATCCACTGCGGGCTTTGGCAGTGCAGGGCACCGATGGGAGTGCGCTTCAGGCCCTGGACGTGACGCGATTGCGCATGGGACAGATGACCTGACCGCGGAGCCGGAACGCGAGGGCCCCTCCGGTGAGCAGCAGCGCGCCGGCAGCAAGCAGTGGCTGGATGGGTGCGAACCAGGTGATGGCTCCGGAGTAGCCGAGGGCGAGGAGAGCGAGCTTGTTGCACACTGGGCAGCCGACCGCGAACCATGCGAGCACAGTTCCGGCGATGCCGAATCTACCCTGTCGAGTGCCGGTTCCGTCGTCGTCACGTTCCTCGACAGCCTGCTTCTTCGTGGTGCCGGACGGGCGCACGTAGGTGGCCGCAAGCATGCCCGCGAGAATCGAGGACCCGATCCACACCGGGTAGTTCCATGCGAGCACCTCGATCTCGCGCCCGAATACAGGGTTGGGGATGATGACCGTCGGGATGCCGATGAGCAACGCGAAAAGCACGGAAAAGCCCCCGGCGGCGATGATCTGACGGGGGGTCCAGGCCTTCAGGGCCGTGGCAATTGCCTGGGCGGAGCGCCTGGGCTCTGACGGGGCGGAGATGACGGGAAGGATGGGTTCCTCCAGATGGTTGCGTGACGTCGTTGGGGCAGGATACCCCCTACCGTATTTGATCCAGCACGAAAGCGCACGTCGTGTGAGGGATCGAGGGCTTCGCCACTGGCTGGGCGGCCATGACGGGTGCTTGTCAGCGATGATCCCGCGGAACCCGGACGTGGCGCTGCTGAGCAGCGACACCGGCCTATAGGTTGCATGCATGACAGCCGACGCCGCCACCGAGAACACCGACACATCCGCGCAGTCCAAGGATGCCTCACGCCTGGGTTGGAGCGCCGGCGTGTCATCCACGGTATGGGTGTTCGCGTTCCTGATCCTGCGAATCTTCGCGGTCTCCGGCTACAGCTGGGAGACCGCCTTCCTCGTCAGTACGACGATCAGCCTGAACGACGGCCTGGCCATCCTGTTCGGATCCCTCATGGCGGACCACCTGCTCGTCGCGATCCTGCTCATGTTCGTGTTGCCGCTGCTGATCGCTGCGCTGCTGTGGGGGCCAAGTGGCAGGCGGCTGGTGATGTCCCTGGCGGCGGTGATGTCACTGGTGATCCTCGTCACCATCACGGCCAGTTTCAGGACGTGGTGGCTGCCCATGGCTGCGGCGGCGGTGCTCTTCTCCTTCCTGATGATCCGGCGCCTGCCCAGGGAGCATCCCCTGCGGCAGGTGTGGGGAGCGCTGCTGGTGCGAGCGAGCGCGGTGGCTGGCGCTGCGGTGCTCGTGGTCGCTGCTTTCCTGCAGACCCCGTGGGTTCCCCACGAACAGATCGAGACCACCGACGAAACGATCAGCGGGCACGTCCTGAGCGTCGACTCCGGGTACCTCAACGTCCTCACCGACGACCACGAGTTCCTCATCCTCATCAGTGGCGATGTGATCTCACGCAAGTGAACCCTTGGGTCACGGTGGCAGGATGACGGGCATGTCGCGCGTCGTGTTTCTCGCCATCGGATCCCGCGGCGACGTCCTGCCCATGGTGGCCACGGCACGCGAACTTGCGGACCGTGGCGTACAGACCATGGTTCTCTCCCATCCCGAGTACACCGGCATCGCAGAAGCCCAATCAATCCCGGTCGTCAGTCTCGGTGCGGGGCTCGTGGAGCATGCGGATGACCAGCGCAGGGCGCAGTCCCTGATCGGCAACCCGGTTCTCGCGGCACTGGGGCTCCAGGCATGGCAGCGACGCATCGCCAGCACGCTGGCGCTCGTGCTCCTCGAGCACATCCGCTCCGATGATGTGCTCATCACGGGGGTGGTGGGCGTGCCGGCGGCGCTCGCACTCGCCGAGGAGCGGGGATGCCACGTGGTTCACGTCACCTTCAGTGCAACGCTGCCGACTGCCGGGCCCATGGCCATGATGTCTCCGCGAACGACACGACCGAGCAGGTTGATCGGCTGGTGGACCCGGCACGGTGTGTGGACCGGCAGCCTCTCGCTCGGCCAACCGCTGGAGAGGGAGGTGCGTCGCCGGCTGCGGTTGCCGTGGCGCTCGCCCTGGGCGGTGGCCGGACGCGCCCTGCAGATGCCCGTGCTGATAGCCGCATCCAGGTTGTTGCTGCCTCCGCAGCCCGACTGGCCGGTGAACACGATGGTCACCGGCGCCTGGGAGCTTGGTGGCGAACCAACACCACCCGGGACCGAACTGGTCGAATCGCTGGGGAATGGTCCGGCACCTGTCTACGTCGGGTTCGGCAGCATGCTCAGCCGCGACCCGGCCAAGGATCTCCTGCTCATCGACGAGGCGGCGGCCCGAGCGGGTGTCGCCGTGGTGCATCGACCGGATGACAGCTCCGGTCCCCTGGAATCCACCTCGATGGTGAGGGTGGTCCGGGACGTCGACCACCGGTGGTTGTTCCCACGCTGTGCAGGGGTCATCCATCACGGCGGGGCCGGCACCACCAACGCGGCGCTGGCCGCGGGGGTACCTTCGGCGATCATCTCCCACGGTTTCGATCAGCCCTTCCATGGTCGCCGACTCCATGAGATGGGTGTCGGTCCGGAGCCGCTCACCCGCCGGAGACTGACGGCCGAAAAGCTGGCCGGACTGCTGAAGGAGATGATGCACGGCCCGCAGCATGAGAGCTACAGACGAACTGCGGACGCCGTGGGACGGCAGGTCCGGGCGGAGCGGGGCACCGCCACCGCGGCGGACTGGCTCGAAAAGAGGGGCCTTCTCGACTGACCGTGCATCCCGGCGGAGGACGGCTACGGGATGCGTGGTTCCCAGCCGAGCAGCTCGCGTGCCGATCCTATGGAGATCGTGCCGTCACGGTTGCCACTGATGTGCGGTGTGTAGAAGCCGGGTGCAAGGTCTGTCGACAGCGCAGCCAGGTAGGCAGCAGCGACGTCGGAGCCAGCCGTGGCGATGCCGGACCGGGGGTCGGCCATCACGACGTAGTCGTCGTCGGGGGTGGGGAGGAACAGGCGAAGTGCCACCACCGGTATCGAGAACTGGTTGGCGGCTGCCTGCGCCACCACCTCACCGCACGCCTTGCTGAGACCGTAGGGGTCCCCGGCATCGGGGCGAGCACCCGGGTCGCGATGCGTCCAGTCGGAGAAGACGGAACCCGAACTCGTGTGGACGATGCGACGCACCCCCGCCTGCCCTGCAGCCTGCGTGGCGAGGTACAACCCGGTGACGTTCACGTCGAAGTGCTGCCGTGCCCAGTCGGTGCTGCCCCAGTCCTCAAGCGGGCCCATGGCCATGTAGACGAGGGCCTCGGCGCCCTCGAAGAGTGCTGGTAGCGACTGGTGGTCGAGGATGTCGATCTGCGTGTGCTCGCCGGTCCACCATTCGGCGCGGCGACGGTCGGCAACGAGTACGTCGTGCTCCCGCGACAGTGGTGGGACAACGAGGGAGGCGACCCTGCCGGCCCCGCCGATGACGACGATTCTCATGAGGCGATTCTGTCAGCCGACGGGGGTCGTGGGCATGGTGCGCCCGAAAATTGAGGACCGGCGCACCACATCAGTCCGGCAGGGGTGACCGTGATGCCAAACGGTCACCCCCATCGTGATCGTCAGTAACGCAGGATGGCCGCGACCTGAGCGTCGGGCACGACCTGCTGCGAGGTGGCGTGCACCGTCCCGCCGTTGGCCAGGGTGGCTGCGGCTGCAGCGTCGAGCGCTTCGCACTCGGCGTAGCGTTCGTCCGCACCGAGGTGCACCACGGCCAACTCGTCTCCTGCCACTTCCTCCCAACACCAGGGATGGGCACGCAGGAACAGGGTGTCGACGCGACCCTGCTCAGCGGCCTCTCCTACTGCTTCCAGTTCACTGGCTACACGGCCCGTGCCGTTGAGCTCATGGAACCGGTCGATGAGCTTTCCGCGTTCGTCGCGCAGCTTCGCCTCCACCAGGGGCCAGGCCAGTTCGTGCAGCCGGGCGGGCGGAAGCTTGTCCGGGTTGTGGATGACGGCCTCGTCGAGGACGTTCTCGTAGTCGTTCACGTCGCGGTAGGCGGCGACAGTCGGGTCCAGTCCGACCAGGACCAGCGGGGCGGTCTGTCCGCGAAGGATGTCACGCATGCCGGTGGCGACCTGACGGAGGAACTTCTTGAGATCCGCCTCGCCGGCGGCGTCGTCGCCGGTGCCGTGGCCGTAGAACACGGCACGGCCGCGTGAGCCAGAGCTGGAGGGACGGGTCACGGTGTCAGAGCGCGGTTCACGCGGTTCGACGACGTCCTCGAGGCTCGTGGGCACTTCGTCCAGCTCCACCTGCACAACCGTGTGGCGGCTGCCGTCCATGAGGCGCACCTCGGACTGGCTCAGCGCCAGCAGCAGGTAGTGCTCGTCACCGGAGAGCAGATGCATCAGTGGTCCGGTGATGAAGCGTTCGCCAGCGGTGGCGAGCTTGGGAAGTGGTGCGGGGATGCGGTAGCTCTCGTGCCAGCCCGGACGCAGGAACATCGCCAGGCCGTCGCTCATGTACTGCCACGCCATCGGGTCCTGCTGCAGATCACGAGCGGGTTGGAGTAATTTCTCCACTTCGGGACGTCTCATCGTTTTCAGCAGCAGATTCTCCACGCCGCTGACGAGGTTCTTCCATTCCAGCTGATCTGCTTGCACACCCTCCCCGTAGCGATGCGTGGGCATGTAGAGCGAGACGTGTGTCTCGTCCGTCTCTGCCTGAGCGAGTCCCTGGATGTCCGTGCGAGTCAGTAGGTCCATGACGGCCTTCCTTTCGTTGGCTGTCCAAACAACTCTATCGACCCCGCCGTGTGCGGTCCGAGGGGGCGTCGAGATCGACGTAAAGAATTTTTCCCTGCGGCGACCCGTCGTGTGAAACCACTGCAAGAACCGTTCATCACCGAGTGTCTCTGCCGCACGTTGTCCGTAGGTGATGAATAAACCAATAACGCCGAAAAAAAATGTGTTTATTGATAATATCGGTGCATATCATGAGCGCCTCAAGGGAAACGAGCAATTCGTTTCTCTGCCAGGTCGTGCAGAGTTGGGAACAAGAACTGGTGTTCTGGAGCAGGGACGGTGAGCCGGTGGATCGTCCGATGGTGGACTCGGACGTGATTGATTACATGTTGGCTCGGGAGAAGTCGCCGCAACTCTTCTGAGACGCCATCGCGATGAGTCGACGGGATTGGGATTCATTCAGCCGATCCATTTCGCATCAAGATTCGCTCGGATGAGGAGGAGCATGGGCAAGCATTCGATATGTCTTCAGTGCCTGCAGTAATTGGTTGAACCCTGCTTGAGGAGTAATGGTGAGTATTTTACGCAAGTTCCTTGCGATGTTTGCCGCGGTGATCGTGGCGTTGGTTTCTGGTGTTGCGGTGGCGCAGGCGGATTCTTCGTCTGGGGTGGATTCCACGCCAAGTGTGTACACCAACCCTGGTGGCCAGATTTCGGGTGATCGGTTGTGGAATACGACGTGTGAAAAGTATTCGAGCAATGTTGTGCGGTGCCGGGCCAATATTTGGGCAACGCAGGTGCGGTACAGCAACGGCCGCTTCATCTCGACGACGGGATGGACGTTCAACAACCTGACCTATTTGCCCTCGACCCGGGCGTCTTGGGTGGGTAACAATCTGGGGCAGAACAACGGTAGTTGGAAGAGTGGCGACCGGACCTGGCGCACTGAGTGTGACACTGCTGTGACGGGCAGTGGCGGATGCCGCAGCTATGTGTGGGCGAAGCAGGTCCACTCCGAGGGTGGCCGCTACGTCTCGAAGAGCGATTGGGTGTTCAACAACATCGTGTTGTTCTCAACGTCGAAGGTGGCCCCCGTGACGACGGTCCCGGCGTGGATCATCGACCAGTCAAGGTTGGACTTCACCGGCCTGACGGGTACACCCCTCCAAATCGGAGCGCCCATGAAGGACTTGGCCACGCTGGGATACTTCAAGTTTGTGGAGGAAGAATTCCCTTGGTACTCGAGCGAGTCCCTGGAGAACCGGGGCATCTCGACGTCGTCGTCCGGTGACAGCATGTACCATCTCCGCGACGTGGAGCTCCGCGTCAAGGGCATTCGGACGGTTGACGGGGCCCAGGTGGGCATGACATTGGGTCAGATCAAGGCCATCTATGGAAATCGCCTTCGGCTGGAGGTGAAGGACGGGCACTGGGACATGTACACCGCGGTCGTGCAGAGCGGGGGGTACGAGCTGGTGTTCTGGAACACGTGGGATCGTCCACTCGTGGACTCTGACGTGATCAATTTCATCAGAGCACGGAAGGTGTCGCCAGACCTCTTCTGAGGTGAGGCTGGTGGCATCCGAGCACGGGGTGGGCCTGATGGGCCCACCCCGTCTTTGTCCCAACGTCCCGGATGGGTGAGAGCGGACACAAGCGTCCCATGTGGTTGGGCGTGGCATCTACGCTGGAGACCATGAGCCAGGAACAGACGTCAGAGACTGCCGACACCAATGACAATGCCGCACAGGACCGTGCCGGAGACCTCCAGAGCAAGGACACCCTGGGGGGTCCTGCTGGCAGTGACGGCGTCGAGAAGGATCCCTCCGACTGGGTGACGGGTGATGAGCCCATGACAGCCCCCCAGCGAAGCTACCTCGACACGCTCGCACGGGAAGCCGGCGAGGAACTCGACGCCGACATCACCAAGGCGGAGGCGTCCGAACACATCGACCGTTTGCAGACCAAGACGGGCCGCGGCGACAGCTGACCACCACCGGGCGTGCCGGGGTCGCAGCACGCGGACCTGTTCACCCGCCCGCGGTAGGAAAGCTGAAGGCGGCCGCTAGCGTGGTCGACACGAGTCGATCACCGGAGATGGGTGGATGAACATGGAGTCATCGTTCTTTGTCGCCAGCGAGCGCGACGGCGCGGTCGAGGTGGTGGCGCTGGGCTTCGATGGGTCGACGGTGGCGGCCAGGGTCCCGCACAGCTCGGCGAATGGCCTCGCTGCCCATCCCAGCCTCCCGATCGTGTACGTGGCGACCTACGCGGATGGTGGTGGCGTCACATCCGTAGACCTGCGGAACGGTTCGACGTCGGAGGTGACGGGGGTGGGTGAAGTGCCGTGCTTCCTCCTGCTGAGCGACGACGAGGGGGGTGACGCTGACCCCACGCTCCTGCTGTCCGTCAACTACGGGGATGGCAGCGTGAGCGCCATCAACCTGCGCGACGGTCACGTGGTCTCCATCCGGAGTCGAGTGACTTTCCCCTTCACGCAACGTCTCGTGTCGAATCCTGCGCGGCAGAGTGCGTCGCATCCCCACTGGATCGGTCGCAACGGAGGTGACCTGCTGGTCACCGACCTCGGTAACGACGTCATCCACGAGGTGGCGCTCCACGCCGGGAAGCTCGTCCGACGAGGTGTCCACCGCCGAATGCCGGCGGGTTCGGGACCCCGCCACATGTGTCGTGACGCCACGGGAGGCTTGTGGGCAAGTCACGAGCTCTCGAACGGTGTCTCCAGACTGGGCCCCGACGCCATCGCCGTCAGTTCATCCAGCAATCGGTGGATCTCTGACGAACTACCGGCCAACCACGTGGGGGACATCACACACGAGCCGGAAGCCGACGTGGTGGTCACCGCCAATCGTGAACTCAACACTCTGGGAATCTTCACCCGCGCGAGGGCAGGCATCGAACCCGTCGCCGAGGTCGACTGCGGGGGCACCTGGCCCACGCAGTTCGCCCAGCGCGACGGTGTCCTCGCGGTCGCCAACCGGGATTCCGGCAATGTGGCGATGTTCGACGTGGGACCCTCCTGGTGGGAGAACGAACCGGAACTGCACGAGGTGCCACGTCCCGTGGCCATCGTCGCGGCGCCGGTGTGGGCTGATCAGCTCTGACGGACTGAGCCCCACTCAGGAAGGCAGAAGTTCCAGCACCGCCTGTTCCAGTTTCTCCTGGCGCACCTGAGGGCTGCGGTGGACCGCGCGGGCCACGTCGGCGATTGTCTGGCCATGCTCGTAGCTGTCAATGACACGCGGGTCGATGTAGGACGCCCGTGCGATGGCCGGAGTATTGCCCAGATAACTCGACACCTCCATCACCGCCTGCTTGATCGCACGCTTGCGCGACGCCTTGCTGTCGCCGGGCTCGTCGTCGAGCGCCAGTACCTCTGCGGCGATGACGGTGGCGTGCCAGGTGCGGAAGTCCTTCGCCGTGAACGAACCCCCGAAGATCCCCGCCAGGTACGAGTTCACGTCCGAGGACCCCAGATCGCTCCAGCCATCGCCCTCCTTGTGCGCCAGGAGGCGGTGGCTGTCCTGCGTGCGCCGCGAACGCATGACCTCCAACGCCTCCACCGCTGGCGTGTCGTCAACGGTGATGGTGTGGCTGATCCCAGACTTGCCGATGAAGGAGAAAACTATCGAGTCCGCCCGACGGCGCACGTGCTGACGCTCCAGGGTGGTGAGCCCGAAGGAGCCGTTGGCGTCGGTGTAGGCGTCGTTGCCGATCCGGAAGTAGCCGATGTCCAGCAGCCTCACGGCGGTGGCGCACGCCCTGTCCAGGCTCATGCCCTCGGCAGAGATGTCCTCGGCGATGCGGCGCCTGGCCTCCGGGAGATTCTTCGCGGCCTCGGTGACCCGCTGGAACTTGCCGCGGTCACGGTGCTTTCGCCACTGGGGGTGGTACAGGTACTGACGGCGCCCGGCTGCGTCCGTGCCCACCGCCTGCAGGTGCCCATTTTCCAGTGGACAGATCCAGACGTCATCCCAGGCCGGCGGGATCGCCAACGCCTTGATGCGATCCACGTCGTCACGGGGGAGGGCCGCGCCGTCGACGTCCCGGTAGCTGAACCCGCGGCCGGCACGGCGACGCGTCCAGCCCTTCATCGTGGGGGAGGTTCGTCTCAGGCGTGCCATCCGTCGATTTTATGCGTCGACGGTGGCACTACGGCTCGAGCCGAACTACTGATCGCTCAGGCGGTCAGCGCCCTCTGGTAGTGGCGCCGCTGGGTGCGATGGAAGAGCGAGACGCCCACGCGCAGCGCCTTTTCGGCAATCGTGTCGGTGATCTGACCGAACTGCGAACGCTCCGCGGACTTGTTGGGCAGGGAGTACTTGAAGACCTTGCCCCACGCCGAGCCCACCTGCTTGTGGAGGGGGCCCGTGACGTAGCGCAGCTCGTAGCGATCCATCAGTTCGCGAATCTTCGGAGCAATGTCCTTGTACCGGTTGCTCGGCATGTCCGGGAACAGGTGGTGCTCGATTTGGTGGGAAAGGTTGCCGGTCATGACGTGCATGAGCTCGGACCCCTCGATGTTGGCTGAGCCGAGCATCTGACGCAGGTACCACTCTCCGCGGGTCTCGCCCTCGATGGATTCCACCTCGAACGTCTCCACGCCCTCGGGGAAGTGGCCGCAGAAGATGACCGAGTGGGTCCACACGTTGCGCAGGGTGTTGGCGATGGCGTTGGCGGCCAGGGTGGAGAGGAAGTTCGGTCCGCTGAGCAGGGGGTGGAGAACGTAGTCCTTGCCCATCTGGTTGCGGATCTTGGTGATGACCTTGCGCAGCTCGCCGCGGAACTCCTTCTTGTCCTTGCGGCCCTCCAGGTAGGCCTTGGTGTCAAGGTCGTAGGCAGCGATGCCGTACTCGAAGAAGAGGGCGGTGAAGAAGTTCGTGATCGGCTGGAACACGTGCTTGAGTTCCCACTCCTGATCCGGATCCACCCGCAGGACGGTGTAGCCCAGGTCCTCGTCCATGCCGATGACGTTGGTGTAGGTGTGGTGGCCGACGTTGTGGGACTTCTTCCACTGCTCGGCCGGGGAGGCGAAGTCCCATTCCCACGTGGAGGAGTGAATCTTGGGGTCGCGCATCCAGTCCCACTGTCCGTGGAGGATGTTGTGGCCGATCTCTGTGTTCTCCAGGATCTTGGAGACGGTGAGCCCGGCCGTGCCGACGAGGAACGCCGGCCAGAATCCGCTGAAGAGCAGGACGCCACGGCTGGAGAGTTCCAGCCAGCGCTGCAGGTTGATGGTCTGGCGGATGTAGCGCGCGTCGTCGGATCCCCTGGAGTTCAGGATCTCGTCGCGCATCGCATCGAGTTCGCGGCCGATCGACTCGATGTCGTCCGGGCTCAGGTGGGCAATGGGGTTGGCCTTGCCACTGGCGTGAGTGGCTGCCTGCTCTGCGGGCCGCGAGGAAGTGATCCGGTTGTTCACGGCGCGCTGTTCTGCGCCGCGAGGTTCGGTTGCGGTATCTGGCACGGTCTCAAGGATTGCAGTGCTCATGAAAAATTCCTCATAGCTTGATGCTGCATGGGCCGGCGGCCGCCGACACACAGGTCTGAATGAGGACGGGGTCCTCGTCGATGGCTTGGGTGGTCTCTCCGGTGCGCAGGTCCCGCACGGCACCAGAGGTCAGGGATGCGACGCAGTTGAAGCAGATTCCCATGCGGCATCCGGATGGCATGAGGACGCCAGCGTCCTCGCCCACGTCCAGGAGCGGTGTGGCGGCAGGGGCGTCGACGACGATCTCCGACTGGGTGAAGGTGACTGCTCCGCCGTCGCCCTCGGCCATGATGCGTGGTCGGAACCGCTCGACGTGGAGAAGCTCGGAAAGGTCGGCGTCGCTCCAGTGGGCCTCGGCGTCATCCAGCAGCCCCGTGGGTCCGCACACCCAGGCGGCGCGCTCTGTCCAGTCGGGCACCACGCCAGCGATGTCGGACACAGCCAGCGTCCCCTCCGTGGAGGTGAAGCGCTCCACGAGACGGAACTCGCCTTTCGACGCTCGGTGTCGCAACTCGTCGGCGAAGAGCATCTGTGCCGGATCGGGGGAGGAGTGCACCAGCACGGCATCGTCGAAGCGGTGGTTGCGGAGCATGCCCATGACGGGCGTGATGCCGCTGCCTGCAGTGAGGAAGAGGACTTTCGCCGGCGTGGCCGTGGGTTGCGTGAAGTCTCCAGTTGCCTGGTCCAGCATGACCACTGTGCCCGGATGGAGGTTCCGGAGCACGTGGTTGCTGACCTTGCCCTCCGGGATGGCGCGAACGGTGATGGTGATGAGGCCGTCAGGCTGATCCACGGGGCTGGTGATGGAGTAGGCGCGCCAGAGGCGCACGCCGTTGACCTCCACGCCGATGCGGATGTACTGACCGGGACGATGACCACGCCAGCCGCGCCCGGGACGAATTGTGACGGTGGTAGCGGTCAGCGATTGTCGCACCACATCCACCACGCGGCCCCGGAGGTCCGCGCCCTTGCGCATGGGGTGGAACAGATCCAGGTAGTCGCCGGGCAGGAGAGGCGTGACGAGGGCGCGCGCCAACCCGGCCACGGTTCTGCCTGCCAGGGCGATGGGGGCGACGTGGCGTTCTCCCGGTGCTGGCGCTGCTTGACTCATTGTCTCAATCGTAACCTACGCAACCGTAGGTTCAAGCAAATGAGCACCGGGAAAGGTGGGTTTCCACGCTCCGGCACCGGTCGACGAGGCGCTTGGGTCACCAGGATCATCATGGAAGGGCGGCAGGTGCGGGCTTGGATTGCCCGTCACTCGTCCGCAGAGGGCTCCGGATTGATGGGCGGGACGCGGAATGTGAACCGCGCGCCGGATTCCGGTTGGTTCCCGGCTCTCACCGTGCCTCCGTGGGCGGTGGCGGTGTGCGCGACGATGGAGAGTCCGAGGCCCGTGCCCGGGGTGTTGCGCGCCCGATCCGAGCGGTAGAACCGATCGAAGATGTGCTCGAGGTCATCCTCGGCAATGCCCGGCCCCTCGTCGACGATGGTGATGAGGCCGTCCTCGAGCGTCACCCTGACGGTGCCGTCGGGGGGAGAGAACTTCACGGCGTTGTCCAGCAGGTTGGTGATGGCACGCTCGAGATTCTGGGAATCACCCAGGCACTGGGTGTGGTCGAGTTGAACGTCGAAGGTGATGCCCGGGCCCCGGCGCTTCGCCCTCGCGAGCGCTGAGGAGACCACCTCGGACAGGTCCAGGGGCTCCAGTTTCCGCTGCAGGTGGTCATCCCTCGTCAGGGCCACGAGGTCCCCCACGAGCGCGGAGAACTCGCCCAGCTGCGCGGACACGTCCTCAAGGATCTCGGAACGCGCTCCCTCGGGCAGCATGCCGGACTTGTCGTCGGCCACCAACAGTTCGGTATTGGTACGCATCGATGTCAGGGGTGTGCGCAGCTCGTGACCGGCGTCGGCGATGAACTGTCGTTGTTGTTCGCGTGAGCTCTGCAGGGACTTCAGCATGCTGTTGAACGACATGGTGAGCTCACCGAGATCGTCGCGGCCGTAGATGCGGATGGGGTTGAGCTGATTGGTGCGGGTGACGTTGCTCACGGCCGTTGAGAGTCGTCGAACGGGAGCAAGCGCCGCCTGTGCCGCCCACAGCGCTGTCAGGGTGGTGGCCAGAATGCCGACGAGACCCGAGACGAGCATCACCAACCACAGTGAATTGAGGGTGGACGTCAGCCCCGTCAAGGGGCGCCCGAACATGACGGCATGCCGCGTGGGCTTGTCGTTGCTGTCCAGCAGCGTCAGGGGTACTGACACCATGCGGTACTCGGCGGCAGCGCCAACGTCGACGGATCTGGCAGACGAACCTGTCTGCATGCGGGCAACAGCGATCTCGGGAGCGCCACCCTCGATGGTTTTCCCGTCGATGGAGGGCGGTTCCGTCTCCCCGGATGCGGAGACGATGGCGAGCAGCACATCGGTGATGCCGGGCCCGGTCAGCGCGGTGACGTCATTGCTCGGATCCGCGGCGATGAGGGTCGACGCGGCCCTCGCCGACGACAACAACTCGCGATCCAGTTGGTCCAGCAGCGACCATCGGGTGATGAAGAATGCCGTCGTGCCAACGAAGAAGACCGCGACAGCAACGCTGGTGGCGGTGAGGAGCGCGAGACGTCCCTGGAGGCTCTGTCCCGTGAACAGTCTTTCGATTCCGCGTCTGAAACGGAACCACAGCGTTGAGATCACGGGGGAGTTTCACGCAGTACGTACCCGATACCGCGCACGGTGTGGATCAGGCGGTTGCGTCCTCCCACCTCCGTCTTGCGGCGGAGGTATCCGATGTAGACCTCGAGTGAGTTGGCGGTGGCCGGGAACTCGAACCCCCAGACCTCGTTGAGGAGGGTGTTGCGTTCCATCACCTTCCGAGGACTTTCCATGAACGCCTGCAGGAGGGCGAACTCGGTGCGGGTCAGCGAGATGTGCTGCCCGTCGCGGGTCACCTCGCGGTGCTGCGGGTCCAGGCTCATGTCCGCGAAGGTGAGCGTCCTCGAATCGGAGTCGGGGGACTGCTTCGTCCGCCGGGTCAGGGCCCTCAACCGGGCCAGGAGTTCATCGAGGGCGAAGGGCTTGACCATGTAGTCATCCGCGCCGGCGTCCAAACCGTCGACGCGGTCGTCGACGGCGTCCCTGGCAGTCAGGATGAGGATGGGGACGTCGTTGCCGCTTTCACGCAGCATGCGGGTGGTTTCAAGTCCGTCGAGCCGAGGCATCATCACGTCCATGATGACGGCGTCGGGCGTGTAGCCAGCCAGTTTTGCGAGGGCCTCCACGCCGTCCCTGGCGGTGGTGACCTCGTCTCCGGAGTACTTCAGCGACCGGGCCAGGGAGTCGCGAACCGCCTGGTCGTCATCCACCACGAGGATCTGCATGCCCTTAGCCTGCCACTTACCACCCACAAGTCGAAGCTGACCGGCGTGGTTCGGTCAGCCGGGGTGGTTGGGTCAGGTGCTGGCACGGGGTCAACGGTCGCGATCGATGAACCTGCCGGGGTTGGAAACCACCGGGCCGAGTGCAGCGTAGGCAGCGCCGAGCGCGGTGCGTGTGGGGTCCTGTCCGACGGTCGCAATGTCGATCTCCTCGTACGGTGACCACAACACCCGGACGGACAACTCGGTGCGCAGGTCCGGCAGCAGCCACGGGGAGAGCGTGCCCAGGTGGCCGCCCAGGACCACCTGCTCCAGGTCCAGGAGGTTCAGTGCAGCACCAAGTGCCCGGCCGAGGGCGCGGGCGGCTGCGGCGATCGTGTCCAGTGCTCGTGGGTCGGAATCGTTGAGGGCGCACTGCATGGCCTCGATCGATGATGTTGCGGAGCGCTCCAGGAGGCCGTGGAGGCCCGCCACCGTCTCCAGGCACCCGGTTGCGCCGCAACCACAGGGCAGACCCCCCTCCGACACCACGCACACGTGGCCGAGTTCGGAGGCCCAGCCGTGTCGGCCGGTCATCTGCTGCCCATCGATCACGACGGAGGAACCGATGCCCACCTCGCCGGTGACATAGATGAAGGAGCCACGATCGCGCACGTGGAGGGGAGCATCGTGCAGCAGTGTGAGCGCAGAACAGTCCACGTCGTTCGACACGCGAAAATCCCAGTCCCGACCATTGAGGAGTTCCTCCAGGTGGTGCGCCGGTTCGACGCCGTCCCATCCAAGGTTGGGCGCGCGGAGGACGACGGCACCTGCGCGGTCCACGAGTGCCGGTATCGCCAGATGGGCACCCACGATGCGAGCGCCATCGGGCAGACTCCCGAGCACTGCAAGCGCCTGCTCCTGCAGCACACCGAGGGCCGCCACGGGTCCGGCGCCGATGACGTCGATCTCGACCGCACGGGTGGCGAGCACCGCCCCACTCAGGTCCACCACCATCGCCGCGATCCGGTCTGCATTGACCTCCATCCCCAACGACGCGAGTCCGTGTGCGGCGGCGGCCAGCGGCACGCCGGGACGCCCCCGGGGACCGGAGACCGGGAGACCCTCGGCAAGAAACCGGCCAGCCACGAGTTCGTCGACGAGCCTGGAGACGGTGGAGCGGGTCATCCCCAGCTGCGACGCGACGTCCGCGCGCGACACGGGGCGCGATGAACCCAGAACCGCTCTCAGGACCAACGCGAGATTGGAGATGCGCACCGATGAGGGTGTGCTCCCAACGCTCGTGCGTGCTGTGGTCGAGGTGTCCATGTTCGAGTCCTTCGTCATGTGCGCCTGCGCGGCACTCGGCCCATTGTGACGCAGGGACGCCAAGGGGTTGCACGGCCCATTGAATTAGTTTAGGTTAAAGACGAAATCGTGCAACGACGCAGGATCCACGGCACACACGGAGGCCTCACATGCTCACCCCCACCCCAGCGGACAAGTTCTCCTTCGGTCTCTGGACCGTGGGCTGGTCCGCCCGCGACCAGTTCGGCAAGGCCTCCCGTCCCGATCTCGACCCCTTCGACAGCATCAGGAAGCTCAGCGACCTCGGCGCGTGGGGCTTCACTTTCCACGACAACGACGTGATCCCCTTCGACGCCAGCGAGGCGGAGCGCGAACGGCTCGTCGCGGAACTGGAATCCACCATCGCCGAGACCGGCATCACCTGCGAGATGGTCACCACGGACACCTTCGCGGAACCGATCTTCAAGGACGGCGCGTTCACCTCCAACGATCGGGACGTTCGCCGCTACGCACTGCGCAAGATCCTGCGCAACGTCGATCTGGCCGGACGGTTGGGCGCCAGCACATTCGTGATGTGGGGTGGCCGTGAAGGTTCTGAGTACGACTCCAGCAAGGATCTTTTCGCCTCCTTCGAGCGCTACGCCGAGGGCATCGACACCGTCGCCGGGTACATCAAGTCCCAGGGCTACGACATGCGCATCGGCCTCGAGCCCAAGCCCAACGAGCCGCGCGGCAACATCTTCCTGCCCACGGTGGGGCATGCCCTGGCATTCATCGAACGGCTGGAGAACGGCGACATCGTCGGCGTGAACCCCGAAACCGGGCACGAGCAGATGGCCACGCTCAACTACACGCACGGCCTCGCCCAGGCGCTGTGGGCGGGCAAGCTCTTCCACATCGACCTCAACGGCCAGCACGGCCCCATGTACGACCAGGACCTCGTCTTCGGTCACGGTGACCTCATCAGCGCCTTCTTCACCGTCGACCTGCTGGAGAACGGCTTCCCGTCCCGCCCGGGCGCCTACGAAGGGGCCCGGCACTTCGACTACAAGCCTTCCCGCACCGAACACCTCACCGGGGTCTGGGACTCAGCATCCGCCAACATGAGCACCTACCTCCTCCTGAAGGAACGCGCCCTGGCTTTCCGTGCCGACCCCGAGGTGCAAGCGGCACTCGAGGAGGCCGGTGTCACCTCGATGGCGGAACCCACGCTCGCCGATGGTGAGAGCGCGGCGGACCTCCTTGCGGACGACTCCGTGGCGGAGATGGACGTGGAGGGGCTCGGCGAGCGCGACTACCGCTTCGTGCGCCTCCACCAACTGGCCATCGAGCACCTCATGGGTGCCCGGGGCTGACGGGCGAGGGCATGGCACTCGTCCTGGGAATTGATTCATCGACGCAGTCCACCAAGGCTCTCCTCGTGGACGACGAGACGGGGCGGGTCGTGGAATCCGGCCGCGCGCCGCATCCGGAGGGCACCGAGGTGGACCCCCGGGCATGGCTGCGTGCCGTGGATGACGCGGCCGGCACCCTCCTGGAGAGGGCCGAGGCTGTGGCGGTGGGTGGGCAGCAGCACGGCATGGTCGCGCTCGATGAGCACGGCCAGCCCGTGAGGGACGCCCTGCTCTGGAACGACACCCGCTCGGCTGACCAGGCCGCCGCGCTCGTCGCGGAGATGGGTGGTCCCCATGCCTGCGTCGAGGAGATCGGCTACGTCCTGGTGGCCTCCATGACGTCGACGAAGCTGCGATGGATGGCCGAGCATGAACCGGAGAACGCCACCAGGACGGCGTCGGTGTTGCTGCCACACGATTTCGTGTCGCGGCACCTGGGTGGCGAGGTCGCCCCGTTCACTGACCGGGGCGACGCGTCCGGAACCGGGTACTACTCCACCCGTACCGAGTCCTGGAACCACGACCTCGTCAGCCTTGCGCTCGGACACGACGTGATGCTGCCATCCGTGGCAGCGTCACCCCACCAGATCATGGGACACACGCCGGGCGGCGCGGCGCTGGCACCCGGCACCGGCGACAACATGGCCGCGGCGCTGGGCCTGTCACTGCGGCCGGGTGACGTGTCGGTCTCGATCGGCACCAGCGGCGTGGCAGCCATGGTCGGTGATCTTCGGCCCGCGGATCCTTCGGGGACGGTGACGGGCTTTGCCGATGCCACCGGACGGTTCCTGCCCATGGCCACCACCCTGAATGCGGCGCGAATCCTGGACTTCGGCTGCCGGTTGCTCGGCGTCGACCATGACGGACTGTCCACACTGGCACTGGCCAGCCGCCCCGGGGCTGGAGGGGTCGTCCTGCTGCCCTACTTCGACGGTGAACGCACGCCCAACAGACCTGGCGCCAGCGGCGTCTTCGCAGGCATGACGTCGGCCACGGATCGGCATGACATCGCACGGGCATGCGTCGAGGGGCTACTGGCGTCGCTGGCGGACGCCGTCGCGGCCGTGGAGAAAGTCGCAGGACGAGAAGCCGGCCGGATCCTGCTGATCGGCGGCGGTGCCAGGTCCGATGCCGTCAGGCGGCTGGCGCCGACGGTGTTCGGCCGACCCGTCGTCGTCCCACCCCCTGGCGAGTACGTGGCGCTGGGGGCGGCGAGGCAGGCGGCGTGGGCCCTGTCCGGGGCTGCGGAACCGCCGGTGTGGCAGATGGGTGAGGCCTCCGAGTACGACGCCGCACCAGAGCCGGAGGTCATGGCGCGCTACCTGTCGCTGAAGGAGCGAACCGCCGCCTGGTGACGCAGTCGCCCGCCCTGTGGACAGGTGGCCGGGTGCCATGGAGTTCCGTAGGGTGGGACGCATGGCATCTCTGGTTTTCGTTTGTTGGGGCAATATCTGTCGCTCGCCGATCGGCGAACGCGTCGCCATGGGCATGGCGTCGCAACGTGGTCTGGACCTCGAGGTCTCGAGCTTCGGGCTCTCCGGAGAGAACGAGGGCATGCCCATCGACGATCGAGCGGTCGCGGTGCTTCGGGGCAGTGGGTACGACACGGAAGGCCACGGGGCCCGACAAATTGGCCGCGAGGACATCGAAGCGGCAGACCTGGTGATCGCGGTGGAGCCCTACCAGGTGGAGAAACTCCGCAGGATGGTTCCGGGGGCCGAGAACATCAAACTGCTCAACGACTACAACCCCGATCTCGGACCGGGCACTCCGCTCATCGACCCGTGGTACGGCGACGCCGAGGGGTTCAACGACACGCTCGCGGACGTGGAGGCGGCCATGCCCGCCATCCTGGACGAGTTCGTTTCCTGACCTTGGCCCAACCACCGGTATGAACCGCGCGCAGCCGCTAGGTTCGGCGCATGCGTCGCTGGGTGAAGAGGATCGTGCTGGGGGCACTGGCACTACTGCTCGTGGTGGGGGTGGCGGGCTACATCTACGCGCGACCGCTGCTGCTGACGGGTACCGGTTATGCCTCGCACAGCGCCTGCGCCATGCATGCGTTCGCTGATGCTGGCCCGGACCTGCCCCCGAACCCGCTTGTGCCCTACCTCCGCACGACTGCGGGTCAGGAGGGGGCAAGCTCCACCGTCCTTGGGCTGCTGGCGAAGCAGCGCTCCTGGTTCACGCCGGGATTCGGCTGCACGTTGGCCAGGACGGCTCCGGAATTCGGTCAACCGGCTCCTGTCGCGCCGAATGCACTGACCAGCACCCCTGCACCCACCATGGAGCCTGAGGTGGCCGAGGCCCTCGCGAGGGCATTTGGTGACGACCTTGACGCTGACGGACGACGACGCCTCGGGACCCGTGGCGTCGTCGTCCTGCACGCGGGCGAACTGGTGGGGGAACGCTACGCCGAAGGGTTCTCGGCGGCGACGCCCCAACTGGGATGGTCGATGGCCAAGAGCGTCACCAACCTGCTCACGGGACGCCTCGTGAAACAGAGCCTCGTCGACGTCGACACAACGGGCCTGCGCAAGGAATGGACCGATGAACGGGCCTCGATCAGCATTGACGACCTGATGCGCATGACCAGTGGCCTCACCTGGGACGAAACCTACGATCTCGGTACCCCCATCACGCGCATGCTGTACCTCGAGCCGGACATGGCCGGCTACGTCGCCGGACTCGAACTGGCGCATCCGGTGGGGGAGTACCAGCAGTACTCCAGCGGGAGCACCACGCTGCTGTGCCAGGTGCTCGCGGATCGTTCACGCTACGGCGAGGATCTGCCGCGCCGGGAACTCTTCGCACCGCTCGGCCTCAGCTCAGCGGTGTGGGAGCCCGACGCCGTCGGCACCCCGGTCTGCAGCTCCTATCTGTGGGCGACACCGCGTGACTGGGCCTCGATCGGTCAGTTCGCCCTGCAGGACGGCGTGTGGGAGGGGGAGCGGCACCTTCCCGAGGGGTGGATGAGCACCTCGACGCAGGTGAAACCTGTGGCAGAGACCGACGAGGTGGGCTACGCCGCGGGGTGGCGCGTGAACCGGCTGGCTGACGGCACCATCTCCGAGCCGGAGCTCCCTGATGATGCCTACTGGGCGGTGGGTCATGACGGCCAACGAATGTACGTGGTGCCCTCTGCTGACCTGGTGGTGGTGCGGCTCGGCTTCAGTCCGGGTGTGCCGGGGGGCGAGTTGCGGACTGAGGCGCTCGTCGCAGACCTCGTCTCTGCTCTCGGCTGAGACATTGACCGTGCCCCGGATGGACACTGGTGGGCATGAAGCACCAACGGCTCTATCTCGACGGTGTGCTCGCCGCCGCGGACACTCCCACAGCAGAACTCGTCAGCCAACTCGTCGACAGGGTTGGCGATGACGACACGTACGCCTGGATCGACCTGACCACTGACTCCGTCGACGACCTCAGTGAATTGGCCGGGGTCCTGGACCTGCACGACCTCGCAGTGGAGGATGCCCTGGCCGCGCACGAGCGGCAGAAAGTCAGCAGATTCGGGCAGCACACCCTGCTGCGAGTCACCAACGTCGCGTTGGACGAGTCAGGACGGGCGGTCCTGGCGCCCCTCACGGCCTTCATCACCGCCAACGCCGTGGTGACGGTCCGCCACCCCGGGTTCCCCGTCGCGCAGGTCGCGACACGGTTGGACGAGAACGCGCAGCTCGCGAGCTACGGTCCGCGCTTCATCATGTGGGCTGTCCTCGACGTTGTCGTGGACAACGTCATGGATGCCCTGGATGAGCTCAACGACCGTTCCGAGGACCTCAGCGAGATACTCTTCGACACCGCCTCGGAGCAGGTGCCGCTTCAACACTCCATCTTCAGGTTGCGGCGCGACACCGCCGAGGTGCGGCGCCTCTGTGTTCCGCTGCGCGAGATGACGTCGTCGCTGGCGCGTCGGGAGTCCGCCGTGGACACCTCCGGACCGCTGCAGCCCTACTTCGGTGACGTGCACGACCATGCCCTGCACGCCGCGGAAATGGCCGACTCCCTGCGCGACCACCTGTCCGGCATCCTCGAGACCAGCCTTGCGCTCCAGAGCAACCGCAAGGACGAGATCATGAAGAAGGTCACGTCCTGGGCTGCCATCATCGCCGTGCCAACGCTCATCACCGGCTTCTATGGACAGAACCTCTCGATCGCAGGCATCGGCACGGTGTGGGGGGCGTGGCTCTCGCTGGGGCTGATGCTGGCGACATCGGCAGTCCTGTGGTGGCAGTTCAGGCGGCGGGACTGGCTCTGACCACCTCACCCCGCCGATATCGTGGTGTCCTTCACCGACGAAAGGGATGACGACGTGGTGGACCTCACCGGCCGCAGCCTGGCAAAGGAACTCGACTTCAGCGCCGACGAATGGATGCATCTTCTTGATCTGGCGGCCGAGTTGAAGCTCGAGCGCCGGAGCGGTCACGAGCGCCAACGCCTCCTGGGGAAAAATGTCGCCCTGCTGTTCGAGAAGACCTCCACGCGGACCCGGTGCGCGTTCGAGGTGGCCATGGCGGACCAGGGCGGGCGCACCACCTATCTGGACCCCGCCGGCTCGCAGATCGGTCACAAGGAGTCCGCAGCCGACACAGCTCGTGTGCTGGGCCGGTGGTACGACGGGATCGAGTTCCGCGGGGCCGCCCAGTCCACAGTCGAGACGCTTGCCGAGTACGCCGGCGTGCCCGTGTACAACGGTCTCACCGACGACTGGCACCCCACGCAGATGCTCGCCGACCAGCTGACCATGCTGGAACATTCCGGCAAGCCGCTGTCCCAGATCAGGTGCGCGTTCGTGGGTGACGTCCGCAACAACGTCGGCAACTCCACGTTGATCTCCGCCGCAATGATGGGGGTGGACATCGCGATGGTGGCGCCCCCTGCGCAGCAGACCAGCCCCGAGGTGCTCGCACTCGCGCGGTCGATCGCCGCCGGGACCGGGGCCCGCATCACCATCACCGACGACGTCGCCGACGGGGTCCAGGGTGTTGATTTCATCTCCACCGACGTCTGGGTGTCACTCGGGGAGCCCAAGGAACTGTGGGCGGAGCGGATCGAGTTGCTGCGGCCCTACCAGGTGAACGCAGCGATGCTGGCGGCCTCGGGCAACAGCGACGTGAAGTTCATGCACTGCCTGCCGGCGTTCCATGACCGCGCCACGGGTGTGGGCGAGGAACTGTTCCAGCTGACCGGCATGGAAGGCCTCGAAGTCACGCACGAGGTGTTCGAGTCGCCGGCCAGCATCGTGTTCGACCAGGCCGAGAACCGCATGCACACCATCAAGGCGCTGCTGGTGGCCACTCTGGCCGAGCTCTGAGGGCTGCGCGAACACAGAAGAGGCCGGGCCAACCGGCCCGGCCTCCCTGTTGTACGGCGTGGTGTTACTTGAACATCACGATGTTGTTGAAGACGAACTTCGTCACCATCGCGTAGCTGTACGAACCATCAGCCTTCTTGGTGGCGGCGACCACCTTGGACTCGATGAAGGAGCGGCAGCCGTTGCCACCCGTGTTCGGGGTGTCGCACTCGGTCATCCACTTGCGTCCATCGGTGGCCGTCCACGAGTTCGTGTAGCCGAGCGGGTTGCCCTTCCACACGGAGCGCGGCGACGGCTTGTACGTCAGGTTGTTGAACGTCCATCCGTTGCGCTGGATGAACTTTCCGTTGATGAGCTCAACCTGTGTGCCGTAGATCCACGTCGTGCAGCGCTCGGTGATCGAGTACTTCTCGCACGCCGTGATCCATTCGCGGCCGTTGACGCGGTGGAACCCGGGCGTCGTGTAGATGTCGACGGGCTTGTCCGGATCGACTCCCGGAAGAAGCTTCACGCTCACCGGAAGGCTGATCCAGGTGTTGGACTCCTCAACCCAGAAATCGATGGTCTGGTTGCCAGCGGCCAGGCTGGTGCCCTTGGCGATGGCCACCTTCACTGTGCCGACGCCGTCGGTCACGGTGCCAGCGCCCACCATCTCATCGTTGATCCACGCCGAGATGTTCATATTCTTCAACTGTGGTGAAACTCTCTCCCCCGTGGGGTTGAGCAGCATGTCGAGCGTGTCGATCTGCACGCCGCCCGCAAGCGGCTTGCCGAGGACATACTCAACCGGAGCGGCACCCTCGGTCAGCGTGCCCACGACGGTGGGCGCGGAGACGCCGCGCTTGGAGTAGTCAGGGTTCAGCGCGTCACCGTTCCTGACCCACTCCACCATGGCTTCGAGGTCCACTCGGCCTGAGTCACGAGTATCGATGCCTTCGTTGAAGACGAAGAAGTTGTCACCGCCTGTGATCAGGAAGCTGCCGGATCCCAGGGTGTACAACTTGTCCATCTTGATGGGTTCGCCATCGATGCTGATGGATGTGATGCGATCAAGCCGAGCTCTTGACTCGTCGAAGGTGTAGGAGATGTTGTCCGACAGGCCGAGAGCAAGGAACGGCCTGGACGGCACGACGCCCGCCTGATTGAGCTGCCACTGCTGCTCCAGCATCAGCTTCACCTGTGCCCCGGTCAGCCGCGTGGTCATGAGGCTGTTGGCGAAGGACAACACGTTGGCTGCCTCCCTGTAGGTGACGGTCCCGCGATCGAAGCTGGCGCGCGTCCCACCGGGGTTCTGGACACCGATGAAGGAGTCTGCGTCCTCTTCGGTCTGCAGTTGCTCCTTGAACATCTGGGCCACGATGTTGCTCATCGGCGACTCGACGTTGCGGTTGTCGGATGACCCATCGACTGGTGTGCTGACGGCCTGGTTGGCGAAGCCGACGGGAACGGCGCCAAGCACCTCACCATTGAGCTTCGCTGCTGCGGCAATGGCCTTGATGTCCTGGATGCGCTGCTGGTTGCCGATGTCCGCCTTGTCAATCTTCACCGTACTGGCGGTGGAGGAACACAACTGCTTGCCGGCGACCTTGAGGTCCACCCGCGAAAGGTTCTCGGCGTAGGATCCGGCCTGCATCAACGGCTTCTCAAGGGTGGTCTCCCAGTTGTAGACCTGGTGGGTGTGGCCGTTGAAAACCACGTCGAAATCCGGGCTCAAACCCTCGTAGATATCCTTGAACGCGGGTGACAGAGCGGCGTTCTGCTGTGGTGTCTTCGACGGGTCGGGCGCGCCCTCGTGGAAGCCCGCAATGATGATGTCGGCCGCGTCGGCGGCGACAATATCCGCTGCGACACGGTTGACCGCTTCTACGGGGTCCCCCGCCTCGATGGTGGTGATTCCGGCCGGGGAGACGAGCGATGGAAGGTCACCGGTGACCGCGCCCACGTAGGCGATGCGCACACCAGCCTTGGTGAACACCTTGTACTCCTCCAGGGGAGCAGCGACGGTGGTGGTGCCCTTGTTGTAGATGTTGGCGCTCAGATGCGGTACGCCCATCCGGGGGATGACGCGCTCCGAGAGATCCGTGAAGCCCTTGTCGAACTCGTGGTTGCCCGTGGCGATGGCCTCGACGCCAGCGGCCTTCATGATGTCGATGGTCGGGTTGTCTTCGTCGATGAAGGAGTCGAAGGTGGAGCCTCCGATGTTGTCGCCGGTGCTGACGAGGAGGACGTGGTCCGCCCCCATATCTGCCCGCGCTTTTTCAACCGGTGTGAAAAGTGCGGCTGCACCGCCGATCCGGCCATGGAAGTCGTTGAACTCGAAGACCGAGACGGTGGCCGGGTTTTCGCAGCTGTCCCCCGGTGCCGCGTATGCGACGGCACCACCTGCGGTGAAGGTCACACCGCCCAACAGCAAAGCTGACGCGGCAAGGCTCGATGCCCATCGCGAAGTTGGTTTTGTCATGCATTTCTCCGTTGTTGTGCATGCCCCCATTGGCACACTTTGGATAAGAGATGACCCCCACTGTCCCAATATGGTCCGCTAACGTCAAGAGCTTGGGAGACTGTGCAGGGGATGCTCTCGCCGATCAATCGGTGGCAACCATGCCCAGTTGACGGGGCCTCCGGTCCGCCACGAAGCTACGGAACCGTAAGCTACGCTTGCGTAAGTTCAGATTGAGAGGGGCGCTGGTGCAAGGACAGAGCGACAAAATGGTCCAGTTGCTGACACCTGAAGGGGTGCGTGTCGAGAGCGACGACTTCGAGTTCACCGGCACCACCGAGGACCTCGTGGGGTTCCTCAAGGACATGGTGCTCGCGCGACGATTCGACACCGAGGCCACCGCACTGCAACGACACGGCGAACTGGGGCTCTGGCCCCCCGTGCTGGGACAGGAGGCCTCACAGGTGGGCTCCGCCAGAGCGCTTCTCGGCGACGACGTCGTGTTCCCCACCTACCGCGAGCACGCCGTGGCCATGTGCCTCGGTGTTCCCATGAGCCAGATCCTCGGACTGTTCCGTGGCTGCGACGCGGGGGAGTGGGAGATGTTGGAGCGGTTCCGGAACTACCAGATCATCATCGGCGCACAGACCCTGCACGCCACCGGATATGCCATGGGCCTGCAGTACGACGGCAAGGTGGGCAACGCGGACCCCTCGGACAACGCCATGGTCGTGGCCTACCACGGCGACGGTGCCTCCTCGCAGGGTGACGTCAACGAGTCCTACGTCTTCGCGGCGAGCTACAACGCGCCCGTCGTGTTCTTCTGCCAGAACAACCAGTACGCCATCTCCGAGCCCATGGCCCTGCAGTCGCGCATCCCGCTGTTCCAGCGTGCGCAGGGCTTCGGATTCCCTGGCCTCCAGGTGGACGGCAACGACGTGCTGGCCGTGCATGCCACGAGCGAGTGGGCGTTCAACAGGGCACGCAGCGGTGAGGGCCCCGCCTTCATCGAGGCCTTCACCTATCGAATGGGCGCACACACCACCTCCGACGACCCGTCGAAGTACCGCAGGGATGCGGAGACGGAGGAATGGCGTGGCCGCGACCCCATCGCCCGTCTCACCACGTACTTGCGCACTGAGGGAGCCATCGACGACGCCCATCTGGCGTCGCTCGACCAGGAGGCCAAGGACTACGGCGCCACCATCCGCGCCTCCATCGCCGGGCTGACGGACAAGACCATGGACGAGCAGTTCCGCACCGTGTATGCGGAGGAGTCCGTGGCGCTCGAGGAACAACGTCGAGAGTATGCCGACTACCTCGCAACCTTTGAGGAGCCTGCATGAGCGAGACCCTGACACTGGCCAAGGCATTGAACCGGGGGCTTCGCCGCGCCCTTCAGGCCAACCCCAAGGTGCTGCTGGCCGGCGAGGACATCGGCAAACTGGGTGGCGTCTTCCGCATCACCGAAGGGCTGCAGGCCGAGTTCGGTGAGAACCGTGTCATCGACTCGCCACTGGCGGAGTCCGGCATCGTCGGCACCGCGGTCGGCCTCGCAATGCGCGGCTACCGGCCCGTGGTGGAGATCCAGTTCGACGGTTTCGTGTTTCCCGGATTCGACCAGATCGTGACGCAGGTGGCCAAACTGCACGCCCGCACGTCGGGGCGCGTCAAGATGCCCATGGTCATCAGGATTCCCTACGGCGGTGGGGTGGGTGCCATCGAGCACCACTCGGAGTCACCGGAGGGCTACTTCGTGCACACACCGGGACTGAAGGTGGTGACCTGCAGCTCGCCGAACGACGCCTACTGGATGATCCAGCAGGCCATCTCATCCGACGACCCTGTGGTCTTCTTCGAACCCAAGCGCCGCTACCACGTCAAGGGCCAGGTCAACTTCTCGGCGCGGCCGCAGCCGATGCACCAGGCGAATGTGCTGCGCTACGGCACCGACGCGACCGTCCTGGCGTACGGTCCCATGGTGAAGACCTGCCTCGACGCCGCCGAGGTGGCCGCGGAAGAGGGGCGTTCATTGGAAGTCATCGACCTGCGCACCCTGAGCCCCATCGACTGGGTGACGATCACGGCCTCCGTTCGTCGCACGCGCCGCGCCATCGTGGTGCACGAGGCGCAACGGAGTCTGGGGGTGGGAGCCGAGATCGCAGCGCGTCTCCACAAGGACCTGTTCTATGTCATGGAGGCGCCAGTGCTGCGGGTGACCGGCTATGACACTCCCTACCCGCCGTCGAAGATCGAGGACGAGTTCCTGCCCAGCGTCGACCGAATCATGGACGCCGTCGACGCGTCCATGGCCTACTAGGAGTGCGTGCATGAAGCGCCAATTCCGTCTGCCCGACCCCGGAGAGGGCCTCGTCGAGGCCGAGATCGTGGCGTGGCGCGTCACGGTGGGTGAGGTCATAGAGATCAACGACGTCCTCGTGGAGATCGAGACGTCCAAGTCACTCGTCGAACTTCCGTCGCCGTACGCGGGGGAGGTCACCGCCCTGCTGGTGGAAGAGGGATCCACCGTTGAGGTGGGCACCCCCATCGTCGAGATCGACGACGGCGAGGACGAGCCCGACAGCGCGCCCGAGCCGAATCTGGTGGGATATGGGGCATCGGATGCTGCTCCGAGCCGTCGCCGCAGGACCCGCCGCTCTGACCGGGATCCCGAGGTGTCCAAGGCATACAGCGACTCCTACGAGCCACACGAGCCCAGCCGCCGCGCCGACGAGGTGCAGCCAGCGGGCCACATCACGGCCCAGGCTGTGGGTGACCCCCTCCCCGGGCCGGGGGTGGGGCCGTCGCAGTCGGAACTGGTGCTCGCATCGGATCCCAACGCCGTGCGCGCCAAGCCGCCGGTGCGCAAGTACGCCCGTGACCTGGACGTCGACCTGGCCGGCGTCGTCGGCACCGGAGTTGATGGCACCATCACCCGCCGCGACGTGGAAGCAGCACTGGCGTTCCAGCGCATGGCCGAAACTCCGGCGCAGGGCCGCATCATCAACGACCACGCCAGCTTCCAGCAGGGCCCGCAGACCTACCCGTCGCAACCCTTCGAACCCTCCGGTGCCACGTTCGGCGCCGGCGACGCCACGTTCGGACAGTCCTTCTCCTCGGGCCAGTCGCAGGGCTCACCGACGCAGGGGGAGCGTCGCGTCCCCATCAGAGGGGTGCGGAAGGCAACCGCCGAGAACATGGTGAAGTCCGTCAAGACACACGTCCACGTCACGGAGTGGGTCACCGTGGACGTCACCGGCACCATGGAGTTCGTGGAGACGCTGAAGGCGCGACGTGAGTTCACGGGGCTCCGGATCTCCCCGCTGCTCATCTACTCGAAGGCGATCTGCCTGGCGCTGAGCCGCAACCCCGACCTCAACACGTCGTGGGACGAGGAGGCTGGGGAGATCGTCTACCACGGCAGCGTGAACCTCGGCATCGCGGCGGCCACACCACGGGGACTGATGGTGCCCAACATCAAGGGCGCCCAGCACCTCAGCCTGTTGGAACTGTGCCGGGCCATCAACCAACTCGTGGTGGTGGCCAAGGAGGGCAAGCTGCAGCCGGGGGACTACTCCGGTGGCACCTTCACCATCACGAACGTCGGCGTCTTCGGGGTGGACGCAGGCACACCCATCATCAATGGCAATGAGTCCGCCATCTTCTGCATGGGGTCCATCGAACGTCGTCCCTGGGTGGTGGGCAAGGGTGCCACTGAGGCAGTCGTGCCACGATGGGTCACGACGTTGACAATCGCCTTCGATCACCGCCTCGTGGACGGCGAGCAGGGCTCGCGGTTCCTGCGCGACGTCGCCGAAATTCTCGCGGAACCGGCGCTGGCGCTCCTCTTCTGACGGACAACGGGAAAGGGCACCTCCACCCCCACGGGTTGAGGTGCCCTTCGTCGTTGCATCACGCGTGCACCCTCGTGCACAGTTCAGTCCTCAGCGGCCGCCCGGTGCCCGGTCCTTCCTTGAGCGCATGACGAGGGCGGACATGCCTTCCAGGAAAGCGCGCACGAGCAGGATGTAGAGCAGCGCGACGGCGAGGTCGCCGAGCAGCACGCGCGTGATGTCCGCAAAGTCAGCGCCCCAGGACAGCGTCCACACCAGGTCCACCAACCATCTGAGGAGGATGAGGATCACGGCGACGAGAAAGATCGTGCCCCCGGCCTCGGGCAGGGCAAATCTGCGGAAGCTGAAGTCGAAGATGTTGCTGAACGCGCTGGGTGCCCGGGGCGGCTGCGGAGACCACTGCTGGCCGGGCCCGGGCGCGAAGCCTCCGTACTGCTGTTCCCCGGGGCCGGCCTGCTGTCCCGGAGCGCCCGGAGTCCAGCCCGGTGGCGGGTTCCAGGCGCCTGACGTCTGCTGCTGGGGATGTGGCTGGGAGCCAGGACCCTGGCCCGGACCGTGGGAGTGGGACCACTGGTCTGCTGCGGGTTGTCCCGTGGCGTGGCTTCCTTCTGGTCCCGGATCCTGTGTTGGTGGCTGTTCCTCACCGGGGCGCTCGCCCTGGCCGCTGTCCCACTGATGGTTCGACATGGTGGTCATTGTGCCAGTGGCGCGGGGCGATGAACGCAGTGCGCCGTTTGTCCCAAACGTGAACTGCTTGCAAGGATGGAGCCATGGCGCGCACCTGTGAACTGACGGTCGATCTTGACGCCATCAATCGCAACCTCGCGCTGGTGGCGCACTTGGCGGGCGATCGCGCGGTGCTGGTAGCAGTGAAGGCGAATGCCTACGGGCACGGTCTCGTGGAGGTCGCGCGCAGCGTCGAGGCTGCGGGTGCTGCCCAGTGGCTGGGCGTGACGACCGTCCCCGAAGCGGCGGCGCTGCGGGCCGCCGGGATCTCCCTGCCCATCCTGAAGTTCTCCATCACCCTTGCCGACCAACTGGCCGATGCGCTGGCCGCGGGGGTCGCCTTCACCGTCGGGGACACCGATGCCATCACCCAGTTGTCGGAAGCGGCCGCCGCGCGCGGGGTGGTCGCCGAGGTGCATCTCAAGATTGACACGGGCATGCGCCGTATCGGTGCGGAACCGGAGGATGCGCTCAGGCTGGCCCGGCTGATCGTCCACGACCCCCACCTCCGGCTCGGAGGGATCTACACCCATCTGCCCGTCAGCGACGTCGGCTCCGGCGCCGAGTTCACCCGTCAACAGTTGGCCGCTTTCGAGGCGTCAGCACTCGACGTGCAGGCGCACGTTGGGCACGTGCCGTGGATTCACGCTGCCAACAGCGGCGCCGTCATGAGCCATGATCTGGGAGCCACCACCATGGTCAGGCCCGGCATCATGGTCTACGGGTCCTACTCCGGGCCCGTCTCCTCCCGCTCCGCGGCACTGGAACCGGTGGCCCGCTGGAGTTCCAGGCTGGTGTTCGTCAAGCAGGTGCGTGCGGGCGAATCCGTGGGTTACGGGCGCACGTGGACGGCGACGCAGGACACGTGGGTGGGGACGGTCGCCGTCGGATACGGCGACGGTTACTCGCGGCTGCTCTCCAACTGTGGCCGCATGCTCATCGACGGGCAGAGCCATCCGATCGTGGGGCGGGTGTGCATGGACCAGACCATGATCGACCTCGGTCCCGCCACACCGACCGCTCGCGTGGGCGACGAGGTGGTACTGATGGGACGGAGCCGCGGCGAGGAGATCACCGTGCAGGAGATCGCCGACCTCATGGGCACCATCACCTACGAGGTCACGTGCCTCATCACTGCCCGGGTGCCGAGACGCCACATCGGTGGCGTCAGTCGCGCGTCCACGAATTGAGTTTCGGGCGTCGGCTGGTGAACTCCTCCATCGCGTGATTGGCGATGGAACGCGTGCACCAACCGTCGACGACGGCGCCCACGCCACCGCCCACGAACGGTATCCGCTTGCCCACCCAGACACCCAGACGCTTGCCGCCCATCTGGTTCATGGCGCGGTCGAGCAGTTCCCGGCTGACGTGGCGGTCAAGCGCTGCGTCGAACATGGGGGCGGTGGCCACGGCTGCCGGTGACGAGGGGAGAACACCCTTGGAGATCAAGCCTGCATTGCCACCCGGCCCCAGCATCACCATGAGGATCGCCGTGCGCACACGGGCATCGGAGAGGTCATAGCCGCGCAGGTGCGCGACACCTGCCACCACCCTGGCCTGGAGGAAGGCTGCCGCGGCCATGTTGGCGGGAATGGTGAACAGCGCGACGAAGAATCCGCCCCAGTTGGTGACAAAGCCCTGACCGCCTGCGTAGGCGATGTGCTGGTTCACGAGCCACGTGATGGCCACTTCGGGATCCCGGTGATGGCCCAGCAGGTTTCTTGCGGCGGATCGTGCGCCCGGCATCTTTCCCTTGCCCTCGATCGCCACCTCCAGCAACTGGTGGAAGACGTCGGCCGTCAGCCCTTCAGCCAGGGCCACGACGTTGTTCTGCTCGCTCATGCCCATCCCTCCTTCTCCCACACCTTGAGGTGCGTTCCCCACAAGAGTTGCACACCACGTCAAGCGTCCCACGGGTTTCGTGCGCCCGGAAGCTCGCCCACGGACCGCGCCAACCACTTTCTCCCCTCCAACCGCCGTTTTCGTTGAGCCGGGGGGCCTGTGGGTGCCGCCTGCGAGACTGGGCACATGCTCGACACCCTCTTCGGCCCACCGGACCAGTGGCCCCGTCAGGACCTGATCGGGTTCTCCGAGGAGTTCGACCCCGGTACCGCGCTTATGGCATATCGCTGCGGCGTGTTCCCCATGCCCCTTGCAGAGGGGCTGTTCGACGGAGAGATGGGCTGGTGGTCACCCATGGAGCGGGCCCAGTTGCCACTTGACGAGGTACGGATCACCCGGTCCCTGCGTCAGTCCGCCAAGCGTTACACCACCACGGTGGACACGGCCTTTTTGGAAGTCCTGGACGCCTGCGCGGATCCATCCCGCCCCGGCGGCTGGATCGACCAGCGCATCCAGACGGCCTTCACGGCCCTGCACCACGTGGGCTACGTCCACAGCGTCGAGACGTGGGACAGCGAAGGACGGCTCGTGGGAGGGCTCTACGGCGTGCACCAGAACGGCATGTTTGCGGGCGAATCCATGTTCCATGATCCCCGGCGTGGACGCGACGCATCCAAGGTTGCGCTCCTGCGTCTGGTCGCTGAACTCCGGCGCATCGGGGTGGAACTGCTCGATGTGCAATGGCTGACGCCTCACCTGGAGTCCATGGGAGCACACACCGTCCCGCGCGACTCCTACCTCGGGTGGCTCGGCGAGCACCTGGCCAAGCCACACAACAATGCGTGGAGCGCTCCGGAGAAATCCCGTATGTCGGGGACCGCACTGCTGTCGATGATGGAGGATGGATGACATGCCGGAGCTCCCAGAGATTGAGGCCATTGTCCAGCAACTCGCAGCACGCACGACCGGCAAGGTGGTGGTCGCGGGACACCTGGTGGCATTCAGCGCGCTCAAGACCTATGCCGTTGGCCTGGAGGCCCTGGCAGGACTGGAAATTTCTGGCGTCAGTCGCAGGGGAAAATTCATCGACATGGATGCCCAGGGCGTCCACCTCATTTTCCACCTCGCCAGAGCGGGATGGGTGACGTGGCATCCACGAGTGCCCGCCAGCCTTCCGCGTCCCGGGAAATCGCCCCTGGCCCTCCGCGTGGAACTCGACGACAACTCCGGTTTCAGCCTGACGGAGGCGGGAACGCAGCGTCACCTGTCCATCTACGTCGTCACCTCCCCCGACGAGGTCCCGGGCATCGCGGCACTGGGGCCGGACCCGATGTCGGAGGACTTCACGGTCGAGGTGCTCTCCGGGATTCTCCGGGACGCCGGCAGGGGACAGGTGAAGGGGGTGCTGCGGGACCAGAAGCTGATCGCCGGCATTGGGAACGCCTGGTCCGACGAGATCCTGCACACCGCGCAGCTGAGTCCCTTCAAGCCCGCCAACACCGTTGATGCGGCGGAACTGCATGGTCACATCCGGCGCGTCCTGTCCGACGCGCTGGAAGCGGTCAGGGGCGTGGACATGGCCAAACTCAAGGACGCCAAACGAAGTGGGCTGAAGGTGCATGGGCGAGCCGGTGAATCGTGCGAGGTGTGCGGGGCCACGATCGCCGAGGTGTCCTTCGCCGACTCCTCACTGCAGTACTGCCCCGGCTGTCAGACCGGAGGCAAACCGCTGGCCGACCGCCGGATGTCCAAACTCTTGAAGTAGTGCCACTCGGAAATCCCGAAAATACTGGGAATGTGCTCCCGGGCACACAAAAGGGGGCCCGGCAGATGCCGGGCCCCCTGGGGTGAGGGTGGGGGGTCCCATCAACCCCAGATGCCCGCGTTGCGGGATTCGGTTGCGTCGTAGCCGTCAGAAATCGTCCCCAGCAGCACGGGCATCCGCTGCACGATGTCCTGCTGCTTGGCGGCCGAGGCGTCCCACGAGCGCTGAACTTCGACGTAGGCGCTGCGAGCGTTGTCCTCCCACTGCCCGAGTGACGTGCTGAGTTCAGCCTTCAGCTCGTCGAGGAGGCTGGTGAGGTTCTTGTGGGCGGACGACAGGTTGGAGATGCCTTCCTGAAGACCGGCTTTGGAGTATGTGGTTGCGTCGCTCATTGAATGTCTCCTGTGATCATCTCTCGGCGTCAGCCGATGAGTCCGGCAATTTGGTTGGCGGTGGCAGCGTTCTCGTCCTCGCGCTGCACGTACTCGCGCTGCGTCTCGACCAGCGAGGTGTGGATCTTGTCCAGACCCTGCTTGACCTTCTCGAACTCGGTGTCGAACTGCGAGTAGCCCTTCTGGAAGGCGGTGGATGCGTTGCCCACCCAGCGGGACGAGAGATCAGTCATCTGGCCCTGCAAGCGGCTCTGCAGCTGATGAATCTGCTGGTGCTTGGCCTCGATCTGCTGTGCAGCCTTGGCCATGGCTGCGCGGTCTACGGACTTGTTGCCCATGGTTCATTCCCTTCGACAGTTTGGAGCCCGGAAGCTCTGAGGCAGCAGTCCCGAGAGGCTCGAGTTGCTGTGGTGTCACTGGGAACATTAGGCGCGGAAGGGGGTCACTTGCGAGCGCCTGACAGGAATCGAGTAGCAGTACCTAGTCGACGTAGGTCCCTGTTCCGCGTGGTCACGTGAGTGGTCACACGGGGCCGATCTTCTCGAACGACAGGTTGAGATCGGGTTCAAGACCTGAGGGCATCAGGTCGATCAGTGGTCCGGGCACCAGGGCGGGCTTGACGTCCCCGTACCCGAGCGCGCGCCGTGAGGCGATGTCCGGAATGGGGAAGGTCTCGCCGTTCAGCACGAGGAAGGTGGCGGCTTCCTCGCCAGGGTTCTTGGAGTTCTGCAGGAGCGCACCGCTGAGCGGGTCCATGCCCACGTAGTCCACGGTGTTGCCGTACGGCTTCACGTGCTCCGGGGGCATCTCGGGGGTGTCCTTGTCCACGCTCATCACGACGGTTCTGTTCTCGCCGGTGGTGAACGTGGCGCAGACGGAAACCTCGTCGAGTGAGCCGTACCCCTCCGGACCCTTGGGCTTGGCGGGATCGATGTCGGTGTTGAAGGAGATGGGGAACTTCGCATTGAGCGCCAGAGCGAGATCGTTCTCCGTGATGATGCTCGGGTCGGGCACGTTCTCGATCGTCTGGATCATGATCCTGTCGAGGTACGACACCTGGGAGAGGCCCTCGTCGAGGTGGACGTAGTACCGGTTGTCGGCGCCCTCCGAGCCCTCCACGACGGCCAACTGGCCGACGCGCATGTTGAGCGGATTCTTCTTCGGTTGGCGGCCCACACCGTCGATCGTCAAGGGAAGGATGGGGGCGCCGACTGGCAGAGCGCTCAGCCAGAGCTTCGGGAGTTCGACGGTGGGAAGGCCCCCCGCCAGGGGTGTTTGCCCCGTCTGGGGGCTCCAGAGGAGGTGGTACTTGCCATTGGTCACCAGGTACTGCTTGCCGTCGGAAGTCTTGACCACGAATGAGGCACGCTGGTCCTCCACGGGGGATGCGTTGAACTCGAGGCTGATGAACCGGTCGCCCGCAGAGTTCGGGCTCGAGGAGCACATGCGAATGGGATCGGCCTGCATGTCACCGGCAGCCGGAAGTTGTCCTGGGGCACCCGCAATGCCCAACGTCGGTAGTTGTTTCGCGCCTTTCAGCGCCTCGGTGGTGACCTTGACAACGCGGGGAGGGCCGGCGGCCTTGGGTCCTCCGGCCATGAGCCTCGCCGAGGCCACATCATTCATCGGCACCAGGCCTGCGTCGGAGTAGACGAACAGCATGCCAGCGGTGGTGTCGCTGATGATGATGCCCTCCTCCTTCCAGGCATCGCCCCCCGTGCCAGGACGCAGCATGCCGATCAAGGCCGTCCCTGCAAGAAGAATCACGCCCAACAGCACCGAGACGAAGGACGCCGTGCCGACTCGTCGCAGCGGCGGGGTGGGATCGTCGGGGTCGCGATCCACGAACGCGGCCGTCATGCGCCGCGACAGGAAGGACTGCGCTTTGAGCAGGTCCTTGCGAGTCGCCATGTCGCCCTCTTCCAGTGGTGGTGGTCCTCGGCCGTGCGGAGCCACTCTAACGCTGGGAGCAGCCGTCCGGCCGTCCAGTTGCACGGCGCCGCCGCTGCCCGCGGACCTGGTTCGCCCTAGAGTTGGGCCAAACCGATGGACGGGAGGGCGAATGTCGTCAGCTGCACAACAGAACACCGCACAGCCGACCATCGCACGCCGGCCAATGCGGGCCCGCTCCACCCGGCACATCCCCACGGTGCTCGTCTGGCAGATCGTGGCGGTAACGGTTCTGATGCTGCTGGCCACCCGGTCCTGGTGGGGGCTGGGAGGTGCGGCGGTCGTCCTGCTGCTGGCCATCCTGCTGAGCGTGCCCGTCAATGGTCGCTCACTCTGGGCCACCTTGAGGGTGCACCGTCGGTTCATCGCCCGGCGACAGCACCGAGTCGAAGCCCCTGACCTGCCGTCTGAGTTGGTCCCGTTGGGACAGTGGTTGCCTCGGCTGCAGGTGACGCAGACCAAGAGCGCTGCTGGCGGCGAGATCGGTGTTGTTGCCGACGGAAACTCGTGGGCAGCGTTGCTGGAACTCACCTCCGACGATGTCCTCATCGTCGATCACGGGGCGGAACTCAATCTGGAGAGCCTGGGTGACCTGATCCAGCAGGACGACGTGGTGTTCGCCGGTATCCAGGTGGTGACCCTGACTGTCCCCGCGCCAACACAGGCGATGCTCACGCCGGATTCCCCAGCAATGGTGTCGTACCTGGAGATCGTGGGCGCGGATGCCACCCCGCCGGCCGTGCGCCGCACATGGATCACGCTGCGGCTGGACCCCAAGCTGTGCCTGGAAGCTGTGGATCGCCGCGGCAGTGGTTTGGCCGGAGTCCTGGCCACGCTGCGGTTCGGTCTCCATCGCGCGCAGGCCACACTGAAACGCCAGGGCGTCGCCACCAGAGCGCTCGACCCCATCGCCATCGCCGAGGTGCTCTCGCTGGCCTCCGGAGCCGCGCCGCAGCACGAGGGGGAGCGCACCCGGGAGACGTGGCGACAGTGGTCCTGCGACTCCCTGGTGCACGAAACCCGCACCATCTCATCGTTCGGATCGGACCCGACGGCGAACTACCAGGCGCTGCTTGACGCAGCCGCCCAGTGCCCCGCCATGATGGTGCTGACCTCGTTCACCCTCTCGCCTGGGCAATCGGCGAGGGGAGCGGTTCGGCATGTCTGCCACAACGAGGAACAGGCCGCCGCTGCGGACGAGGAACTCATCCCGGAACTCTCAGGCAGGCTGTCATTCGGTCCCCTCGGAGGGGTTCAGGTACCGGGCATGCTGGCGACAGTCCCGCTGGGCAGACAGGTGGAGTCATGACGCAGACGAAGGCTGGCGCGCCGTCGACCTCGATGATGTCGAGTGGTCCTGCAGGTCTGCTGCTGGGACGCGGCCCTGCTGGGCCCGTCACCGTGCGGCTGTTTCGTCCCGACCCCACCAGGGCGTTCCTCAGCGCACCTGAGTGGGTCAAGTGGCTGATCTCCTTCCGCGCCGTCTGTCTGGGCGCACACGTGTCCGTGATCTCGGCCGAGCACCGACCGTGGCTGGGGCTCGCGGACACCGTCCGGGCCTGCGGGGGAACCATTGACCTCCTGCGCTCCGCAGACGATGTCCCTGGCCAGGGCCGGCCGTACAGGCCGAGCCTGATCGTTGACGAGCAGGGGGCTGTCACCCCGCAGATGCGTCTCGGTGCCTGGCAGGCGCTCGTCAGTGCCAGCAGCCTGGAGGTGGAGAAGTCGGTCGGCGACATGCGCAACAGCGACATGTCCATCATCGCGCCCGTGCAGGGGCGCACCGCGGACAACCTGCGCCGCGCGTACGCGTTGTCGACCCAGCAGATGAGGAACGCCACCGACCTGGGGGAGAGCGACGTGGTGTGCGCCAGCGTGCGCCGCCTCGTGAAAGTGAGTACACCGCCCTCGCCCACTGAATACCGCGTGCTGTTCGGCTCCTGAAACATTGCAGCGCGACAGTCAGGCGAACATCGCGCCGAAGTAGGTGTAGAGATTCAGCACACCCAGCACCGACGGGATGATGCCAATGATGGCGAGCCATTCCAGCACGTCGCCCCAACGCCCCCATGTGGGGGACAGGATGCGGCCGAACGTGGATGCGCTGTAGTGAGCCAGCACGTAGCCGAGCACCAGGATCGAGGCCATCACGCCTGCCACACCCAGCGGCGAGTCGATGGCGACCAGCGCCAGCGTCACGAGACCCAGGGTGGTGATGATCGCGCCAGCGGCCAGCAGCGCAATCCTCTGTGCCAGGCCCACGAAAGCGCGTGCGCGAAGGACAAACGCCAGACCGACGCACATCACCAGCGCCAGCACCCACGTCGAGGGCTCGCCCGCCACGATGAGTGCGCTGATGACGGCCGTCGACGTCGTCGCGGCCAGCAGCGCGCTGAGGATGCGGTCCGCGGTGACGGCGCGGGCCACGATGTCGGCCTGAACAGGTGTCTCATCGGCGAGCATGGCCTCCGTGGAGGCAGGCAGGCTGGGAAGGGCGACGCCGGCGAGCCGGTGGCTGAGTGAGGGCAGGAACGTCGTGGTCACAGCCATCACAGCCATGGTGACGGCTGCGACGTCCATGTCGTGGCCCGGATTCAGCGCCATGACGCTCGCCGAGATCACCAACAGACCGGCTGTGAGTGCAGCGGCGAACAACGGCATGACCTGCACGCGGGCGGCCAGGGCCCCCGCGGCCGCCGCCACGAGCGCGAGCGCAGCGGCCATCAGGATGCGGATGGCGAGCGGAATGACCTCGTCCTCGCTGATGAGGTAGAGGGCATGCCATCCTGCGATGCCCGCCAGGGCGACGCTCGCCCACACCAGGCAGGAGGCAGTGTGTTGCTCGCCCGCGGCGCGGGCCAGCGCGATGGCGGCGATGGCCGTCGCGAAGGAGAGAAATGCGGTGAGGCCCACGGCAAGGGCGAATCCCAGGCCACGCTGCTGCAGGGTCGTGGACGTCACGAGCAGCGGCATCGCCACCAGGAGCGTCAGCATCAGGGCGAGCCCGGCCGTGCGGCTGTGGCGCGGCAACCACGACGGTCGCGCCCGGGTGGTGGCGGCGACGGCATCGATCACGTCGTCGAAGGCGGCATCCGGGATGGCGTTCTCGCGCTGCCGCAGGTGCAGCATCTCGCCGTCACGAATGCTGAGCTTGTTGACCGGCGTGTGCAGGTCCAGTGGGTCGGCGCCGAAGCGTTGCAGTACCCAGGCGTGCACGGACTCCGTGGGGGTGTTGGCCTCGATCCCGGCGAATCGCAGGATGCTGGGCAGCAACTCGCTCAGTGACACCGACCCCGGCAGGGCAAGGTCCACGCGGCGCGATTCAGAGATGATCGTGACGCGGGACAGGTCTTCCTCAGTGGTGCTGCTCACGCGCTCAACCGTAGTGGGACAGACGCTCAGCGGGAAAGAGACGGGGTCAATGGTGGCAACAGCAGTCGCCGTGGCGGAGGGCGCAGCCTCCACGCACCTTTCGACGACTGGACTCCGGCATCGTCATTGCCCTCAGGGAGCACTACCTTGGTGTTCATCCGTGCCAGTGCTGCGAATGGGGTGAGACGGCTCAATGGGTGTGATCACGTTCAACCGGTCCAAGCGTGTCCCGACGCCGCCTATGCCACGCGGCGACCTGCTGCTGGAATCCCCTCCCGAGATCCCGCCGCCGAGCGCGTCGAAACCCTTTGGCGCCATGCTGCGGATGCTGCCCATGGTGGCCGGTGGGTTGGCCATGGGGCTCATGATGATGGGTGGAGGCATGGGTGGCCGGGGCGCCCTGGGTGGCGTCATCGGTGGCCTGTACGCGGTCTCCATGATGGGCATGATGCTCTCCCAGATGGGCCGGGCCAACGATGACCAGGCGGCCCAACTGGACGCCAACCGCCGCGACTACTTCCGTTACCTCGCGCAGACCCGCCGCAACTTCGGAGTCACCGCCGAGGAACAGCGCACCCGCACAGAGTTCCTCCACCCCACACCGGACAGCCTCTGGACCCTGGTGGGGGGCGCGAGGATGTGGGAACGCCGCCGGGACGCCGAGGATTTCGGATCCGTGCGGCTCTCGGTGGGCTCGCAGCAGTCGGCCAAGAAGATCACGCCGCCGGAATCGCAACCGCTGGAGGACCTCGAACCCCTCTCGACGGGCGCGCTGCGACGGTTCATGCGCACCCACCGGCTCATCCCGTCAGTTCCGCTGGCCGTGGACCTTCGCGGCTTCCGCGCCATCAGGCTCGTCGGCGACGAGGAGAAGTGCCGCCGTGTCGCGTTCAGCATGGTGGCCCAGTTGGCGACGTGGCATGCTCCCACCGACGTGTCGATCATGGTGGCGGCAGCCACGTCGCAACAGGACGCCTGGCAGTGGATCAAGTGGCTGCCGCACCTGCAGCACCCCACCGAATCCGACGGCGTGGGTCCGGTACGCATGTTCGCCAGCGGCGCCGCCGACCTGTCGCCCCTGGCTGTCGCAGCGCAGTCCGCGGACCAGGTCCCGGCACTGATGGTGGTGGTCACGGACGGCATCGACGGCGTGGACGCGTCACAGTTCGAGACGCCGTCGACGAAGTCGGTCACCATCGAGGTCACCGGGCTCCGCGACCTGCCGCGATCCTTTGAGCCCCGGGTGGCCGTGTTCGAGGTGCGCGACGACACCATCACGTTGCACCGTCGAACCGCCAAGAACCCGCACGCCCGCACCCCGTTCGGTCGTCCCGACCAGATCACACCGGTGTATGCGGAGATGCTGGCCCGCGCGATGGCCCCGTTCCGCATGCCTGCCATGACCGACGGCAACGCCGACGGCGAAGTCACCGACGTCGTCTTCGAGGCGCCGAAGGACTACCCGGCCATGCTGGGCGTGGGCGACCCTCTGACCCTGGACCCCCGGCTCGCCTGGCGGCCGCGTCCGCTCCGGCAGCACCTGCGCGTACCCTTCGGCACCGGCGACGACGGCCGCACGGTGGAACTCGACATCAAGGAGTCCGCCCAGGGCGGCATGGGACCCCACGGCATCTGCATCGGCGCCACCGGCTCCGGCAAGTCGGAGTTCCTGCGCACGCTGGTGCTGGGTCTGGCGATGACCCACTCCACGGAACAATTGAACTTCATCCTCGTCGACTTCAAGGGTGGCGCCACCTTCCTCGGCCTCGACGAGTTGCCCCACACCTCGGCGGTCATCACCAACCTCGAAGGCGAACTCAGCCTCGTGGACCGCATGGCTGATGCCATCGGCGGTGAACTGGACCGACGGATGGAGGCGCTGCGTGCCTACGGCAACTTCAAGAACCGTGAGGACTACGAGACGGCGCGCCAAGCCGGGGCCGACATCCCGCCCATGCCCAGCCTCCTCATCGTCGTCGACGAGTTCTCCGAGCTGCTGACCGCCCGCCCCGAGTTCATCGACCTGTTCGTCCAGATCGGACGCGTGGGGCGCTCCATCGCCGTGCACCAGTTGCTCGCCTCGCAGCGGCTGGAGGAGAACAAGCTCCGTGGTCTCGACACGTTCCTGTCGTACCGGATCGCGCTGCGCACCTTCAGCCCCGGCGAATCTCGGGCTGTCATCGGTGTGCCCGATGCCTACGAACTGCCCAACCCACCCGGCAACGGCTACCTGAAGTTCGACACCACCAGCATGACCCGGTTCAAGGCGGCCTATGTGTCCGGACCGTGGCATGGAACGCCCGCGCTGCCCGAGGAGGAACTGGACTCGGTGCTCGAGGGCAAGGTGGTCGAGTCACGATGGGTGCCCCCTGCGCTGGAGTTCAGCCTCGACTACGTCATGCCGGTGACACCTCCCGCGCCCGACCCCGTCGAGATCCGACCGCGCATCCAGACCACGGACGTGGCCGAGGCCGCCCCGGAGGCCGCTCCCGAGGCCGAGGATGACGAAACCTTGCTGTCCATCGCTGTCGGGCGTCTGCGGGGCCACGGCTGGCCGTCGCACAAGGTGTGGCTGCCACCGCTGGACGAACCACCGACGATGGACCAGCTTCTCGGCCCACTGCAGGAGGTGGAGGGCCGCGGCCTCACCACCCAGCAGGAGTCGTGGCGGGGAAATCTCAGGGCCGCCGTCGGGCTCATCGACAAGCCGCGGCAACAGCGGCGCGACCCCTGGTGGCTCGATTTCTCCGGCTCCGGTGGCAACCTCGGCGTGGCCGGTGGTCCCCAGTCGGGCAAGTCCATGGCGCTGCGGGCAGCCATCGCGGGCCTCTCGCTCACGCACACCCCGGCTGAGGTGGGGTTCTACTGTCTCGACTTCGGCGGCGGTTCGCTGTTGTCCATGCGGAACCTGCCACACATGGGCTCCGTCACGAGCCGTCTCGACGTCGACCGCGTTCGCCGCACCGTCGCCGAGATCACGTCACTGCGGGCGACGCGCGAGCGCCAGTTCGCCGAGTACGGAATCGACGGCATGGGTACCTACCGTCAGGCCCGCAAGGACGGAACCATCCCCGCCGACCGCTTTCCCACCGATGTCTTCTTCGTCATTGACGGCTGGTCCACGCTCAAGACCGAGTTCGAGGCGCTCGAGCCGCAGGTCCAGGTGCTGGCCAACGGTGGGTTGGGGTTCGGCATCCACGTCTGGGTTGCCGCCTCCAAGTGGTCCGAGATCCGGGCTGGGACGAAGGACGCGCTGCAGAACCGCATCGAGCTGAAACTGGGCGACGCCTTCGATTCGGAGATCGACCGCAAGATCCAGGTCATCATCCCCACCGGTCGCCCCGGCCGGGGCATCACTTCCGGGGGACTGCACACCCTCATCGCGCTTCCGCGTATCGACGGCGTGGAGGACGCCTCCGACGTCGCCGCCGGACAGCGCGCCTTCATCCAGGCAATATCGGCTGCGTGGCGTGGACCCGGCGCGGCCGAAGTCCGTCTGCTGCCCGAGGAACTCAGCCTCACCGCGGACCTTCCTGCCATCAGCCACGACCCGGTGGACAGGAGCATTCCGTACGGCGTCGACGAGCTGGAGCTGGCGCCGGTGGTGCTCAACCCCTCGTCGGACCCGCACATGGTGGTCATCGGTGGCCCGCAGTGCGGCAAGTCCAACCTGCTCCGGACGTTGCTCCACGGCATCACCACCCGCTACACGCCGAAGGAGGCCAAGATCATCATCGTCGACTATCGGCGGGCACTCCTGGGGGAAATCGAGAGCGAGCACCTCATCGGCTACTACCCGTCGGCGTCGGCCGCCACCCCGATGCTGCTGCAGGCGGCCGAGGCCGTGCGCGCGCGTCTGCCCGGACCGGACGTGACCCAGCAGCAGCTGAGGGACAGGTCGTGGTGGAAGGGCTCGGAGATGTTCATCGTCATCGACGACTACGAACTGGTGGCGACCTCCATGGGCAACCCCATGGCGCCGTTCGGCGACCTCATCAGCCAGGCCAGCGACATCGGTCTGCACATCATCCTGGCCCGCGGGGCCGGTGGTGCGGGACGCGCGGTGTTCGGTGACCCACTGATCACGCGGATGAAGGAATCCGCCAACCCGGGCCTCATCATGAGCGGCAGCAAGGACGAGGGTGCCCTGTGGAGCGACGTCAAGGCCTCGAGCATGCCGCCCGGCCGCGGCACCCTCATCACCCGGACGTTCAAGGGTGCCATCCAGACGGCTGTGTACGACGGCACGGCAGGCCAGTCGCTCGGGTCGCAGTAGCGGACTGGAGCAGCGGGTCGGGTCAGGACTTGTTGCGCCGGGTTGCAGCCGGGAGCGAGATGGCCATCACCAGACCGACGGCTGCCAGCACGACGGCACCCGCACCCACCGACACCGCGATCAGGGCGGGCACCATGTCCGGTTCCCGGCTCGTCGGGAGGTAGTCGACCAACACGTCCGTGTCGGCACCGGGATTGCCCTCCTGCGGCCGTGCGACGCCGGTGAGGGCGCGCATCGGGTTGACGATCCCGTAACCGATCCGGCTGTCCGGCACTGCGGCCGGCGGCGGGTCGGCGGTCTCCATGAGCCTTCTCCGGACCTCATCAGGCGTCATCGTCGAGTCGGCCTCCAGCATGAGCGCGACGACACCGCTGACGATGGGTGCGGCGAAGGAGGTGCCGTCGATGCCGTCGGCGTAGGACTGGTTCTTGTAGATGGCGTTCTCCCGGCTCTTCGACGGGCGAAGGGCCATGAGGTCCTCGCCGGGAGCGCCGATCACTGCACCCGTGTTTGCCAGGCTCCGAGCGCTCGCAGCATCGGTCCGGGTGGAGCTGCCGACGGAGATCACACCCTCGAAGGCGCCGGGATACGACGGGGCCATGACGTCCGGATAGTTGCCTGCGGCCGCGACAACCACGATCCCCGCTTTGAGGGCATCAGCGACGGCGTCCCTGTAGGAGCGCAGGAGAGGATCGGAACCGTCGACGGACTGTGAGAGGTTGATGATGTTCACGCCGCGCGCCGTTGCGTCACGGACCGCTGCGATGGTCGGCCCCAGCGGGGTGTTCTCCTGGCCCTCCTGGCGCTCGGAAACGCGGAGTACACGGTAGGAGATGATCGTGGCGTCCGGCGCAATGCCGGCGAAATCCGTGCGGACGTCCACGTCCCTGCCGTCGGGGCGGGCAGCTGCGATCAGCGATGCCACGGCGGTGCCGTGGGTGCAGTCCACCCCGCCAGCCTTCATGTCGTCCTCGTTCATGCCGTCCAGGACGTCGAGGGTCTCCACCTTGTCGTTGCCGGCGAAGAACGGTGTTCCCGTGGCGGCCACCCCGGTGTCGATGACGGCCACCTTGATGTTGGCACCGGTGGCCAGGCCCCAGGCTGCTTGCATGTCCAACCGATCCAGGTGCCACGCGCGCGGCGGCACGTTGCCGTCCGCGGTGGCGCCGTTGCCGTCAGGCACACAAGTGGTGGAGTTGAGGTCTGTCACCCTCGTTTCAGCGTGGGCATTCCCGAGGGTGTTCAGCGACAACAGCACGGCGAAGGATGCGGCGGCTGCCAGTCGTCGATACTTCACCAGGGCAGCGTATCCCGCGGACGGATCTGGACCGCGCGCATGGCCCATGCAATAGCCTTGCACCCGTGCTCGGCTATTTCGGACCCGCGGGAACATTCACACACCAGGCGCTCCTCTCTGTCACCGACGAGGAGTCCATGCCCCTGCCCAGCGTCGCCCAGGCGCTGGATGCCGTGCGCACCGGACAGGTGGATCGGGCGGTTGTCCCCATTGAGAACTCCGTCGAGGGCGGGGTGTCAGCAACGCTGGACGAACTCATCGCAGGCGATCCACTCGTCATCGTCGGCGAGATCGTCATTCCTGTCACGTTCGGCCTCTACACGCGGCCGGGCACGTCACTTGCCGACGTCCGCCATGTCCTGACCCATGGACACGCCCTCGCGCAGGTGCGCGACTGGTTGGCCCGTGAACTGCCCGACGCCGTCGTCACGGCCGCCGGATCCACCGCCGGCGCGGCGCAGGAGGTGGCGGACCCGGCGTCACGCCATGATGCTGCGATCTGCGCCCGGGTGGCCGGCGAGATCTACGGGCTGGACGAGGTCGCCTACGGGATCGAGGACAACCCCGGCGCGGTGACACGCTTCGTGATCGTCGGACTGCCCGGACCCGTCCCCACCCGCACGGGGACGGACAAGACCACACTGGTCGCCTACATGCACATGGACCGCTCCGGTGCCCTGCTGGAGATCCTCGAGCAGTTCGCCGTCAGGGGTGTGAACCTGACCCGCATCGAGTCGCGCCCCACCAAGACATTCCTGGGCAGCTACTGCTTCGCCATCGACGCCGAGGGGCACCTGCACGACCGTCGCGTCTCCGAGGCGCTGCTGGGACTGCACCGGATCTGTCGCGACGTAATTTTCCTGGGCTCCTATGCCCGTGCCGACCAGCAGCCCCCCGACGTCCCCATGGGGTTCACTGACGGCGACTTCCGTGAGGCCTCGGAGTGGCTGGCGACCCTCGAGCGTCCCAACGGACACGCCTGAGCCCTGCGAGGCCAACCGAACGGTCGCAAACCCAACGTCGCGACCCCAACCCAATATCGCAACGCCTGCGACAGGTCGTTCGCGTTCAGCCCAGAGTTGGCGAACTGACATGGGGTTGACGTTCCGCAAGTCAGTCGAGCTCCTCTGCGCGATGGTGCTGCCCGTTCTTGGAACTGCCGCGACGACGTTGGATAGCATTCCCGCGCCGCCTCACCGAGAGATCACCAGATGAATGCCGTACTGATTGCCGTCCTGGTCATGCTCGTTCTCGCGGTCATACGCGTCCACGTGGTGCTTGCGCTCGCTGCTGGCGCCATCGTGGGTGGTGTCGTCGCGGGCCTGGGGCTCGACGGCACCATGGTGGCGTTCCAGGACGGTCTGGGTGCGGGCGCCAAAATTGCGCTGTCCTATGCCCTGCTGGGCGCTTTCGCCATGGCCGTGGCGCACTCGGGGTTGCCACGTCTGCTGGCCGACTGGATCGTGGGGAAGCTCGGGGACCCCGACGCCCCCGATCAACGGGCGGTCGAATGGGTCAAGTGGGGGATCGTTTCGGGGGTCCTGGCGATGGCTGTGATGAGCCAGAACCTCATCCCGGTGCACATCGCCTTCATCCCCCTGCTGGTCCCGCCGCTGCTGGGCATCCTGACGCGGCTGCGCATCGACCGACGGCTCATCGCCTGCGTCCTGACCTTCGGCCTCGTCACCTCCTACATGTTCCTGCCCATTGGCTTCGGACGGATTTACCTGCACGACATCCTGCTGGGAAACATCGAGAAGGCGGGCATGGACGTCGGCGATGTCAGCATCATGTCCGCGATGGGCATCCCTGCGCTGGGGATGGTGTTCGGGCTGCTGATCGCTGTCTTCATCTCGTACCGCAAGCCGCGCCAGTACGACCCGGCCGCGACGGTGGACGCCGACGCACCCATCGTTGCCAGGATCTCCCGGTTCAAGGTGGGGGTGTCGCTGGTGGCCATCGTCGCATGCTTCGTGATTCAGGCGTGGATGACGGCCATCGGGACCGAAGCCGATCCGCTCCTCGTGGGGGCACTCGTTGGTCTTGCCGTCTTCATGATGACGGGTGTCGTCGGGTGGAACGAGGCAGACCGCGTGTTCACCGGCGGGATGCGGATGATGGCCATGATCGGGCTCGTCATGATCACGGCCCAAGGATTCGCCTCCGTCATGAACGCAACGGGCGACATCGAGACACTGGTCGCACAGGGTTCAGCGCTGTTCGGCACCAACCGGGCGCTGGCCGCCATCGTCATGCTCCTGGTGGGCTTGGTGGTGACCATGGGCATCGGCAGCTCGTTCTCGACGCTGCCCATCATCACGGCCATCTACGTCCCGTTGTGCATCACGCTGGGCTTCTCCCCGCTGGCGACGGTGGCCATCATCGGTACGGCCGGGGCGCTCGGCGATGCGGGATCGCCCGCCTCTGACTCCACCCTTGGCCCGACGGCCGGACTGAACGCCGACGGGCAGCACGATCACATCCGGGGCAGCGTCATCCCCACATTCCTGCACTTCAACCTGCCGCTGTTGGCCGCGGGGTGGGTGGCCGCACAGGTCCTCTGACCATCGCGTTCCCGGACTGCCTTTGGGCTACGTCGAGCCTGGGTCAGTGGGGGACCCGGAGTTGCAGGGCTGAGGGCAGGACCTTGAACGTCAGTTCGGTGGTCTCCCCGATGACGTCGCCGTCCAACTCGTACAGCTCCTCGCCACCGAGTTCGATGTGCACGCGCTGACCGGTGCGACGGTCCATGGTGGACGGCTCCTTACCCTGCGCCAGCACGGCGGAGACCATCTGCGTCAGTTCCACCTGGTTTTTGGGCGAAGCGATCAACACGTCCAGGACACCGTCGCGCGCCGAGGCCTCAGGCATGAGGGTGAGGCCGGCCTGCAGGTCGCTGACGTTGCCCACCATGACGAGTGACGCATCCCGCACCAGCGGCTCGTCGTCATCCACGGTGACGCTCGCGTGGAATGGACGGGCCTTCACATGGTTGAGGCCGGCGATGACGTAGGCCGCGACGCCGATCTGGTTCTTGAGTTCCTCGTTGGTGTCATTGAGGACGGCGGCATCGGCGCCCACCCCGCACATCACTGCGGCGAACTCGACGTCACGGCCAGGGGCGCTCACTTCCAGGATGTCGATCGCGGTGGTGCGGCCTCGCAGTGCCACGTCGAGTGCGCGCTCGGCGTCGAACGGGATCTTCATGTTGCCCGCGAGCAGGTTCCCGGTGCCGGACGGCACGATCGCGACGATGGCACCCGTGTTGGCCAGCGCCCCGCACACCACCCGTACCGTGCCGTCGCCGCCGGCCACCATCACGAGATCCACCCCTGCGTCCAGTGCCTGCTGCGCCATGCTGCGTCCGGGATCGTCGATGGTGGTGGACAACCAGATGGGCGGCCCCCAGCCGTCCTCTGCAAGTCGTCGCTCGATCAGCCCCTTGAAGACGGTCTGGTCCAGCACCTTGGTGGGGTTGTAGATGATGGCGGCCTTGCCGCCACCAGCCTCGGGGCGGGACGCCAGGCGGACGGTGTTGACCCCGCAGATGAGGTTGGCCGCGTTGGCCACCAGCGCACCCAGCAGGATGCCACCCACCACGTCGGTGATCCGGTTGGCGCGCATCAGCAGGAGGTTGGCCCCCACGAGCAACACCAGCACGGTCCCCGCGAACTGCCAGGCGCGAATGGTGCCTCGGCGACGGCGCGCGACAGTGACCAGGGTGGCGAACATGATGGCGACGCTCGTGGCGGCCACCATGTGCGGTGACGGGTAGGCGGGACCCTGGTGGGAGATCAGGTGGGACCAGTCCGATGGCGGCCGCTCACGGCCGATCAGTGCCTTCAGGAGAGTGGCTGAGCCGAAGCCGAGCAACGCGGCCAGTACGAGGGAGGCCGACACCGTGGTCAGTTGTCGGCGGCTCGCCCACCAGCTCGCAATGATCAGCGACGCGTAGGTGACGGCAGGCAGGGTGACGAGCGCGATGGCTGAGCCGATCTGGCCGATCCAGTGCTGCGCAGGCGGCGCCGGTACCTGCCAGAGCTCGTCCAGAGCTGTCGGGGTGAACAGGGTCCACAGGGTGAACGCCACGGCGAGGCTTGCCGTGGCGACCACGTTGAACATCGAGCGTTGCCACTGGGTCATGCGCGCATTGTTCCACGGGCTGTGGTGCTCCAGCGCCATCAGGACGTGGTGGGCGGGAGCATCTCGCGTGCGAGACAGGAGTTCTCGATCTCCTTCGGCGTTCCCGAGTAGTACTGGCCGCACCACGCCGTCACGTCCTCCTTGCTCGTGAACCCGGCGTCGGCAATGGTTCTCCAGAAGACGTCGCCGCTCTTGGGCTGCTTGCCGAAATCGCTCGTCCTGACCAACAGGACCCTCGCGCTCCCCGAGAAATCCAGAGCCAGCTCTTCATGGAGGGCCAGGATGTCGTCCTCATAGAAGACATGGCTCCCGTTCTTGGCCGTCTGTTGGGGGTCCGTGGTGCCGCTCTTCTTCGTCGACAGCACCGCCACCCAGCGGCCGTCGAGGGCGATGAATGGCAGGGAATCGGTCCGACGCAGTTCCAGCTCCGCCCGTGCCGCGTCCTGCACATCGACGGTGATTTCTGTCTCCGATGTGGGCGCAGTGACGGGCTCGGGCGTTGAAGGGCTCAGGGGCTCCGCCGTTGGTGGGGCGCTCTGCATGGCGGTGGGAACGGAATCACTGGTGGGGCTGGGTGGCGGAGCGAGCGTTGCCTCCGCGGTGGGTGAGGGTGCCATCGTGGTGGTGGGTCCCTCACCGGAAAAGAAGTAACTCCAGCCCACAACGATCAGGCCGACGAGGACCAGCAGGCTGATCGCGGCCACCGCGATGATAATGACGGGACCCCTCGGCGCCGGTGCCGCTCCCGGTGGTGTCGGGGGTGTCGGGGGTGGGCCGCCCCCCACAGGTGCGGGTGCCATCATGGCTGGCCCAGGAGCGGATTCGTCCCAAGGCGTCATGGGGGACTGCGTCTGCCCCGGTTGCTGGTTCACCGGGCGCCCCGGTGAGGAGTGGGCCTGACCGCAGCGCGGGCACACGGGGCCGTCGAGTGGTAGGCCGCACTTCGTGCAGGGGTACATGTGCCCTCCATCTGCCGGTGGAGTCCGAAGATCCTCACCGTAGCACCGGGATCTCCGCATGGGCCGTGAAGGGGATGCTTGAGTAGGCTGTCGACCATGATTGATCCGAAGTTTCTGCGCACCGATCCCGACCGTGTTCGTCGTTCCCAGGCCTCGCGTGGCGAATCGGTGGAACTGGTGGACGAATTGGTGGCTGCCGACGCCGCCCGGCGCAGCCACATCGCCACCTTCGAGAACCTGCGGGCTGAGCAGAAGACCATCGGCAAGTCGGTTGCCCGCGCTTCGGGGGAGGAGAAATCCGCCCTGCTGGTGACCACGAGGAAGCTGGCCGCCGACGTCAAGGCGGCCCAGGCTGCCGCTGATGAGTCCGGCACCCGTTTCGACGAGCTGATGCTGCAGGTGGGCAACCTGGTGCAGGACGGCGTCCCGGAGGGCGGCGAGGACGAGGGCACCGTCCTGGAAACGGTCGGCACGCCGCGCGACTTCGCCGCGGAGGGCTTCGAACCCAAGGACCACCTGGAGCTGGGGGAGTCGCTCGGCGCCATCGACATGGAGCGCGGTGCCAAGATCTCGGGATCACGCTTCTACGTGCTGACGGGCGTGGGCGCCATGCTGGAACTCGCGCTGCTGAACCTCGCCATGACCAAGGCCATGGAGTGGGGATTCACGCCCATGATCCCGCCCGCGCTCGTGAAGCCCTCAGCAATGGAGGGCACCGGGTTCCTCGGCCAGGCTGCACAGGACGTCTACCACCTGCCGGCTGATGACCTGTACCTCGTGGGAACCTCCGAGGTGGCACTGGCTGCCTACCACTCCGACGAGATCCTCGACGTCGACACCCTGCCGCGGCAGTACGTGGCCTTCAGCCCCTGCTTCCGGAAGGAGGCGGGCTCCTACGGCAAGGACACCCGGGGGATCTTCCGGGTGCACTGGTTCGACAAGGTGGAGATGTTCGTGCACTGCCGTCCCGAGGACGCCGAGTCCTGGCACGAGCGGCTGCTCGGGTTCGAGAAGGACTTCCTCGAAGCACTCGAGGTGCCGTTCCAGGTGCTCGACGTGGCTTCGGGCGACCTGGGGCTCTCCGCCGCCCGCAAGTTCGACTGCTACGCCTGGCTCCCCACCCAGAAGCGATACCGGGAGGTGACGTCCACGTCCAACTGCACCCAGTTCCAGGCCCGACGTCTCGGTATCCGGTACCGCGGCGAATCGGGCACCGAGCCCGTCGCCACCCTGAACGGGACGCTGTGCGCCATGACACGCATCATCATCATGCTGCTCGAGAACCACCAGCAGGCCGACGGTTCCGTCCGTGTACCCGAGGCGTTGCGCCCCCACCTGGCCGGCCGTGAGTTCCTGGCGCCGCTCGCATGAGCCACGCCCTGACGAGGACCACGGCAGACTTTGGAGGGCGCAGCGGCCACCAGCCGGATCCGTCCTTCCACCCGAAGCTGGTGGCGCTGGACATCGACGGCACCCTGGTTGACGGCGACGGTGTGCTGCGCGACGACGTCCACGATGCTGTCCGCCGCATTCTCGCCGCCGGTGTCCCGGTGGTGCTGTCAACGGGCCGTGGATGGACGTCCACGGACATCGTCTTCCACCAACTGGATCTTCCCCCCGGCTGGGCTGTCACGGCCAACGGCGCCATGGTGGTGAAGTACCCGCCGTTGGAGGTGGTGTCAGAGGAGCGGTTTGACCCGGCCGACAGCATCGCCAAGGTGGCGGAGGCAGCGCCCGGTGCCATCGTCGGCGTGCAGGAAGGACTCACGTGGCGTGTCACCCGTCCGTTTCCCGACGGCGAACTCCACGGTGACGTGGTGGTGGAGACTTTGGAGGAACTTGCGTCGCGCCCCGTCTCCCGCATCGTGATTCGCGATCCGGACAGTTCCGAGGCCGTGTTCAACGAGATGGCCCAGTCGCTCGGCCTCCACGAGGTGGCCTACTTCATTGGCTGGTCCGCCTGGCTGGACATCGCACCCAAGGGGATCGACAAGGCCCACGGCCTGCAACTCGTGGTGGACGCCATGGGACTCACTGCCAAGGACGTCCTCGCCATCGGCGATGGCGGCAATGACATCGAGATGCTCGCATGGGCAGGGCGTGGCGTGGCCATGGGCGATGCAGCAATGAACGTGCGAGCTGCTGCCGACCACGTCACCGGGTGCTTCGCCGACGGAGGCACCGCGGAAGAGCTGGCGCGCTGGTTCTGACGAGCTGAGCTGTCCCTGAACGCCAACGAGGGTGCCCGCAGTGATCCTGCGGGCACCCTCATTGGTGGCGTCAATGGTTCTCAGGCGGCGGTGACCCGACGGCGGATGCCACCCTTGACCTCTGCGGCTGCCCGCATGACCTGGGCAGGTGTGGGCTGGGCCTTGACGGGGGCAGGCGTGAGTCCGTCGCGCTCGATGCGACGGAGGTGCCGCTTCACCGTCGACACTGAGCAGCCCACCCGTGTCGCAATGGCGCTGAGGGGCTCGTTGGGGTTGGCAACGCGGAGCCGGTGGATTTCGTTGCGGTCGAACTGGCGCCCCGAATTGACGCCGGCGTAGGCGTCGAAATCGTCGTCGGAGACCACGACGCCGAGACGGCTGCGGATGTCCTGGCGTTGGCGTTTGGTGGTGCCTGCCACGAAACCATTGACATCGAACTTCGTGACGGCGTCGGTGAGGCACTCGGCCTGGAGGGGACAGCTGGCGCAGAGCTTTTCTGCCTGGGTTCGCAGCATCGCCTGTTCCCGACGGTTCGCCTGCTTGCTCGCGGGCTGGGTGTCATCGAGTAGAGGGTGGAGGAACACGTTGGTGTAGGTCATGCAGGGGGTCTCGGTTTCAGTGACCGTCATGGCATCTCCCTTTCAAAGCTCACCCGGCTGGTGACGGGTTACGTATTGCGTATGAATCAAGAGTGCCGGAACAACAGCCGCGGCAACAGACCCTTTAGTGTGGGGTCCTACCCGTCTTCTCTGGGTATCGATCACCCACGGGTCTGAGCACACGTACTCATTGACCATGCAGGCTTGCGATGTCTCGATGAAGATGCTGGTCAACGTCCATTCCGGGACATGGAAATCGTGATTTCACCACACCCTGAAGGGTGGTCCCGACGGCTGGTTTCGATTGAGCGCTAACGTGGAGGACGTCATGCACGCAATTCCTCATGAAGGGTCAACAATGGAATACCGCAAGCTCGGCAATTCTGGATTCAAGATCAGCGCCATCACGTACGGGAACTGGCTGACCCACGCCTCACAGGTGGAGAATGACAGGGCCAATGCCTGCGTCAAAGCGGCACTGGATGCCGGTATCACCACGTTCGACACAGCAGACACCTACGCCAACACTGCCGCGGAAGTGGTGCTCGGCGATGCGCTGAAGGGGCAGCGTCGGGAGTCCCTGGAGATCTTCACCAAGGTCTACTTCCCGACCGGACCCCACGGCCCCAACGACACCGGGCTGTCACGCAAGCACATCATGGAGAGCATCAACGGCTCCCTGGATCGACTCCAGACCGACTACGTCGACCTCTACCAGGCGCACCGCTACGACGTCGAGACGCCGCTCGAGGAGACGATGCAGGCCTTCGCCGACATCGTCCGACAGGGCAAGGCCCTCTACATCGGCGTCAGCGAATGGAATGCCGAACAACTCCGGGCAGGCCACGCGCTCGCGACGGATCTTGGATTCCAACTCGTCAGCAACCAGCCCCAGTACTCGGCGCTGTGGCGGGTCATCGAGGACGAGGTGGTGCCGGCCTCACGCGAGCTGGGGATGTCCCAGGTGGTGTGGTCGCCCATGGCCCAGGGCGTCCTCAGCGGCAAGTACAAGCCGGGGCAACCGGCCCCGGAAGGCAGCCGCGCCACCGACGAGAAGGGGGGCCAGAAGATGATCGAGCGCTGGCTGCGCGACGAGGTCCTGACTGCCGTGCAGAAACTGCAGCCGATCGCCGACGGGCTCGACATCACGATGGCGCAACTCGCCATCGCCTGGGTGCTGCAGAACGACAACGTCGCCACGGCGATCATCGGGGCATCGCGTCCTGAACAGATCGCGCCGAGCGTCGAGGTGGCCGGTCTCACCCTCGAGGCTGACGTGATGTCGGCAATCGACGACGCGCTCTCGGGTGTCGTCGAACGGGATCCGTCGCTGACGCAGTCGCCCGAGGCCCGCATCAGCTGAGCGCTGGCCCCGCCCAGGCGGGACCATGACCAGTGATGCACGCGGGGGGGTGGTGGGGCGGATGATCGCCCTGCCACCCCCCGCGGCAGTGAAGGACGTCAGTCGGTGGTGAGTTCCGCACCGGGGCGGCGGCCGAGTTCGGAGTCGAGCCGGAGCAGACCGTTCCCGTCGCCGTCGATCATCCTGATCCGGCCAATGATGGCGGACACGGTCGACTCCTCCTCCAACTGCTCCTCGATGAACCAGTTGAGCAGTGGGAACGAATCGATGTCGCCCGTGCGCTGCGCCAGCCGGTAGATCTCCCGGATGGATTCCGACACCTTCTTCTCGTGTGCCAGAGAGGCCTCGAAGGCCTCCAGCACGGTTGCTGCGTGCCGGCCGAAGGGGGTGATGGGCTGGATCAGCGGCGTCGCTTCCCTCTCCAGCATGTGGACGACGAACTTCTCCGCGTGGTCCTGCTCCTCCTCAGCCTGGGCCCGGAACCATCCCGCGATGCCGGGCAGGTCGATGGCGTCCATGTCGATGGCCAGTTGCCGGTAGACGATGGCCGCGCCGAACTCCATGGTCACCTGATTGTTGAAGGCCTGTTCAAGTTCATCCGTGAGCTTCATGGATCCAACCTACCGGGGCGATCCTTGTGGGAAGTGATCCTCGGAGACACCTGCTGCCTATACTTCGGGCGTGGGTGACTCCAGTAGCGACCAGCCAGCCGTCGACGTGACCTCGCAACTGCTCGACGACGTTGCCGAGGAACTCAACGCCACCCACGAACGACTGGCCAGGGCCTACGCGGATGTGCAGGAGGTCACCAGCACCGCCATGGACATCGCCCTGCGGTTGGACGCCTCCGAGAAGACGCTCGTGGAGACGTTGGAGGAACTGAGGCAGGTGCGCGACGTCGAGTTGGCGGAAGTCCTTGCGCTCTCGGCCGAGCGGGCGGACACGATCTCCCGGCAGGCTGACTACATCACGCGACTGCGTACCCAAGTCCGGCATCCGCTGCGCATCCTCGCGAAAAGGGTTCTCAGCCCTGTCCTCAAGAAACGTGGGGACGGGCACCAGTGACGGCCGGGCCCGCCCTTGTCCGACGAGCGCTGTCGGCCCCGCTGGACTACGTACTGCTCTGCCCCGCGTACCCCAGCCACGGCCGCAGCGGAGGGGAGTTCATCCGCACCAGGGTGGAGGCCTACTGCAACGCCGGACTTCGCGGTGCCGTCGTCGAGTACGCGACCGGGACGCAGGACGCCACCGTGGAGGCCGACGAGATGGTCACCGTCATTCGGCTGCCCGCGCCGTCGCTGCCTGACGTGGTGGAAGTGGTGGGTCGCAGGCAGTATCCCGTCCTTGCGCACTCGCCGACGCCGGAAGCCCAGGACCTTCTTCGGGACAAGGTGGCGGGGGAGCGTCTGACGTTCTGGTTCCATGGATATGAGGTCCGTGACCACCGTCGGCTGTACGGCAACTACTCGAGCCGGGAGGCCCCCCGGTACGGGCTACTCCTTCGACCACCGCAACCCGCCATGGAGGCGGCCGCCCGAACGTTTCGGGATCCCCGGGTCACCAAGGTGTTCGTCTCCGGCTTCCAGATGCGTGCATCGGAGTTCGACGTGGGTGCAGAAGTCGACAACGGTGTGGTCATCCCCAACCACATCGACGGGGAGAGTTTCAGGTACAGGAACCGGGGGGCCGCGGACGCGAGATCAATCCTGCTGATGCGCAGTTTCAGGGCTCGCAACTACGGCAATGACATCGCACTGCGGGCCATCGAACACCTGAGCGCGCGCGCCGGCTTCAGTGACCTGCAGTTCACCATCAGGGGCTTCGGGGCACTATTCGAGGCTGAGACCGCCGGCCTGTTCAGGTACGAGAACGTCGACATCGTCCAGCGCTACTCCACACCTGTCGAGATGGCCGCCGCGCACTACAGCCACGGCGTGTTCCTGTGCCCCAGCAGGTACGACACGCAGGGGGTGATGCTCGGGGAGGCCATGGCGAGCGGGATGGTGTGCGTCACCAACCGGGTGGCCGCCATCCCCGAGTTCACGGACGAGACCTGCAGCCTCCTGGTCAAACCGGATGATCCCCTGTCGTTTGCCGAAGCCATCTGGGCTCTGGTGGAGAATCCGCACGTCCTCGCAGGATTCTCCCGGAGGGCTGCGGCACGCGTGCGGAGCCAATGCGGCTACGACGCGACGATCGCACGAGAACTCGAACTCATCCGCAACGGGAGCGTGCTGTGAGGTTGCACACCCCGGTGGTCATCTCCAACGACGAGGCGGTGCTGGCCGTCGCACAGGCGCGCGGATGGAAGATCCTGCGCCACGACGGTACCGACATCTGGTTCCCCACCGGCAGTGCGGTCACGCCCGAGCCGGCGATGCATCTCCAGGGGTTCTCTGCCAGGCTGCCGTTCGTCAACGGCTGGACGGACGTGCTGCGCTTCATCGCCAGCCAGGCGCACAACCCGTTGCTGATCGTGGAGGTGCACCATCCGCTCAGCGAGTTCGCCCTGTGGGCGCAGCGGGTTCACGGCTGGCCACACGGAGTTCTCATCGCGGACAGGCTGCCCGTGCTCGGCGTTGATGAACTTGCTCGGGTCAGCACTGCCGAAGGTTTCTTCTTCCCGAAGGAACTCCAGCGAAGCGACGTGGAGAACACCTGGCCGGGACTGGTGCTGGAGCTTCCCAGCACCCCGCTGCTCCCGGTGGTTCGCCACGAGCAGCCCGGGGTGGCCCGGCGCAAAACCGGTGTCACTCGTGTCCTGCTCGTCGCCTACTTCGCAGGGCGCTTCAGGGGGGTCGGTGCACAACGGCCCAATTACTGGTTCGAGGAGATGGAGAGGCTTTCCGGCGGTGCTGTGAGCGTCGACATCGCCGTCGGTGTTCCGTGGCCAGATGCCCCGGAACGGGTCCACCACGTTCCGGACCTCGGCTCCGCGTCCGTGGTCACGGGACAGCCCCTGGAGCAGTGGGCCATCACCGCCCAGCAACTCAGTGCGGCGAATGCGTTGTCCCACACGCAGGTGGGCGTGTTCTGGGCGGCAGCCCTCGAGGAGTACTTCGAGGCGAGGCACGACCATTACGACGTCGTCATCATCACCGGCAACCCCTTCGGTTACTTCGAGTTCGCTCGCTATGCCAAACGACGCTGGTATGCGGCGACCATCCTCGACTACCGGGACCCCTTGACGATGAACCCGCGGGTCGATTTCACCCCGACGGCAAAGAATGTGGCCCGCCATGTGGAAATTGGATGGAACCACATGGCCGACGCGGTGACGTCGGTGAATGAACGTTGCGCCGAATGGGTGCAGGGCGATCCCGACCTCAGGGTCGAGGTGATTCGTAACGGTTTCGACGAGCGAGTGGGTCTGCCGGAAATTCTTCCGAGGAAAGAGGGACCTATACGGTTCGTCCACGCGGGACAGTTCTACGTTGTTTCCCCACCCGATGGGCTCATCAAGGCCATTGCGGAATGCGAAGCAGAGTTCCATCAGGTGGGAGGGGTGCTCGCTCAGCACTCCGGCGCGGTGACCAACCATGGAATGGTTTCCCGGTCCGATGTCGTCGAACTGCTGGCCACGATGGATTGTGGAGTCACCTTCTCCTCGGAGACGGGGTTTGAAACACCCACGAAGGTGTTTGATTACCTTGCAGCCGGACTGGACGTGATGGTGCTGTACCGCGGCAATCCAGAGACCAGCGCTCTGGCAAGCATGTTGGTCGGGGTCGAAGGCGTCCACTGGGTGGAGGACAGCACGGAGGCGATCACTGCTTTCCTGTCGCTCTACAGGAATCCGACCAGGCACGATGACGCCACGCGCCGCCTCCGGTTCGCCAGGAAGACCTCGACCCTCCAACTGGTGGATCTCGTCAAGGAGTTGGGCGACCACTCATTCCAGCTCCCCCTGCACGATTCTGAACCGGAGTGATGGTGAACTCTCGTCCGGGAACCAACGGTGCGTGAGGCTCAGCGGGCGATGGCCGCGAAGGTGCGCATGATGAGGACCAGGTCTCCCAGGAAACTGCGGTGCGCCACGTACTCGCGATACATCTCGACCTTGCGGGGCAGGATGACCTCGACGTAGTGCCGTTCAGGATCCTCGGCTGCGGCAAGTTCTTCCTGTTCGTGGCGGAAGACGATGGCTGCGGGGTCGGAGATCCCGGGACGGACACTGAGGATCTCGCGACGGGCTTCGTCCCCCCACATCTCGACGTAGCGGGGCACTTCGGGCCGGGGACCCACCAGGGACATCTCACCGGCAACGACGTCGATGAGTTGGGGGAGTTCGTCGAGTTTGGATGCGCGGAGAAATCGTCCCACCGGAGTGATGCGGTCATCGGTGGCACTGGTGACCAGTGAGCCTGAGTTGGCCACGCGCATGGAGCGGAACTTGTGGATCCGGAAGATCTCACCGTCCTTGCCGACACGCTCCTGCCGGAAGAACACCGGTCCGCGGTCGTGCAGCATGACGGCGAGGCTGACCGCCAGGAACACCGGGCTCAGTATCACCAGTCCGGCCGCGGAGGCCACCAGATCGAAGCTTCGCTTGAGATCCATCGTCAGCCCAGGATCGCGCGGACGGCCGAGACGACACGTCCGATCTCCTCGTCGGTCATGGCGGAGAAGATGGGCAGGCTGCAGGTCCTGAGGAACTCGGCACTGGCCACGGGGAAGTCGGACTCACTGAGCTTGTAGGTGTCACGCCAGAAGGTGAGGAGGTGCAGGGGGATGAAGTGCACGGAGGTGCCCACCCCCGCCTCGGCCATCAACTCGATGAAGCGGTCGCGTCCCACCGGGGCATCGCTCGTCAGGCGCAGGTTGTAGAGGTGCCAGGCGTGGCTTGACCCCGCGGGTGCATGGGCGGGAAGTGTCACAGGAAGGTCGGCGAACGCGGCGTCGTAACGCTCGGCGATGGCATTTCGTCGTGCCACCATTTCCGGCGTGCGCTCCAACTGGACGCGGCCCATGGCGGCGGCGGTGTCGGTGAGGTTGTACTTGTAGCCGGCGGCGACGACGTCGTACTGCCAGCTCGGCTTGGTGGAGGAGTAACGGTCGAAGACGTCCTTGTTGATCCCGTGCAGCCGCATGGTGCGCATGCGTGCCGCAAGTTCTGCATCCGGGGTCACGATCATCCCGCCCTCGCCCGTGGTCATCGTCTTGGTGGCATAGAAGCTGTAGACGGTGGCCTCGTGACCATGGGCGCCGATGAGCGTGCCCTCGTTGAGCGTCGGGAAGGCGTGGGCGGCATCCTCGATGACGGCGAGGTTGTGGGTGCGGGCGAAGTCGCTCAGTGCGCCATCGGGGACGCCGAGCCCTGCATAGTGAACAGGCGCGATGGCCACCGTGCGGGGCGTGACCTTGCGGGCCGCATCCTCGAGATCGATACACAGGGTGTGCTCGTCGACATCGACCAGCACGGGATCTCCGCCCAGGTAGTGCACGGCCTCCGCGGTGGAGGTGAAGGTCCACGTGGGTACCAACACCTCGGTTCCCGGACCAACCCCCAGAGCCTCGAAAGCCAGGTGGAGCCCGGCGGTGGCGGAGTTGACGGCCACCGCATGGGCATCCACGCCGACGAAAGCCATGAACTCCTTCTCGAACGCGGCTGCGTTCTGGCCGGTGGTGAGCCAACCAGACCTCATGGCGGTGGCCACGGCCTCAATCTCGGCCTCGGTGATATCGGGGCGCGCGAAAGGGAGGAAATCCATGAATCGAGCCTAGCACCGGGCCGCGATCGGCCTTTCGGATGAGTCGCCGGGCCCGTCCCCGCTGTGGTGAGGATGCACGGCCTCGTGTGAGGTGGTGCCGTGCCCCCTCCGTCCGCATGGGAGGCCGGCAGCGCGGCGCGCCGTCTTCCGCGCAGGGCCTGCGCGATAGACTCGGGGGTCGTGTCACCGTCCACAGGAGGTCCCTTGCCTGCCATCAATGCCCGAACAGGACTCCTGCGCACGGGGCTGGCCCTCTGGGATGGTCTGTCCTGGGCACTGGCAGCACTCGCTCTTGTCGTGGCCCGCTACAGCTTCGCTCTCAGTGGCCCGGAAGCACGATTCGTCTTTCAGTACGCTGCCGCGGCCCTCGTGCTGCAGATCTCCATCGGTGTGATCAGCAAGCTCTACCGTGGCCGTCACAGCGTGGCCTCCTTCGAGGAATCGGTGCTGCTCGCCATCATCACCCTGGGAGTCGGCCTGTTCCTCGGGATCGTGTCCGCCCTGTTCGCCACCCCCGGATATCCGCGGGTGGTGACCTTCACGGTGCCGTTGGCAGCTTTGGTGCTGATGGCAGCCGGCCGGTTCCTGTTCCGGACCCTGACGCGCAATACCCGCCATGCCACCGACACCGAGCCCGTGCTGGTCTATGGGGCAGGCCTCGCGGGAGCCCAGCTGGGCCGGTTGCTTGCCAGCGATCCGGATGCGCCCTTCGAGATCGTCGGTTTCATCGACGACGACCCCGCCAAGAGCAACTTGCATCTGTCCGGAGCCAAGGTGCTGGGCGGCCGGGACAAACTGGCGTCCGAAGCCCTGGCCAGGGGAGTGTCCACGGTGGTCGTGGCCATTCAAACAGCAGATCGAGCAGTCATGCGCGAGATCTCACGGGTGACGGAGGATGCGGGGCTGACCACGCTCGTGATGCCTCCAACGCGTGAGTTGATCTCAGGCCGAGCCGCATTGTCCGACTTGCACCAACTGGACGTCACAGACCTGCTGGGGCGGGCGCAGATTCATACCAATCTGGGCGAGATCGCCGACTACCTTGCTGGCAAAGTGGTTCTGGTCACCGGCGCTGGCGGATCCATCGGCTCGGAGATCGCCCGCCAGGTGTACGGCTTCGGCCCCAAGGAACTGGTGATGCTCGACCGCGACGAGTCGGGCCTGCACGGGACCCAGTTGTTGATCTTCAACCAGGGTCTCCTGGACACCCCCAACATGGTGCTGTGCGACATCCGCGACGCCGAGGCACTGGACAAGGTCTTCCAGGACCACAAGCCCGAGGTGATCTTCCACACCGCCGCGCTGAAGCACCTGCCGATGCTGGAGCAGTACCCGCTCGAGGGGTGGAAGACCAACACCCTCGGCACCCTCAATCTGCTGCGGGCTGCCGAGAAACATGGCGTGGAGAGGTTCGTCAACATCTCCACCGACAAGGCCGCCGACGCCACCAGCGTGCTGGGCAAGACCAAGCGCCTGGCCGAGGAACTCACCGCCCACTTCGCCCTCACCACCGGGCGGACATGGCTGTCCGTGCGGTTCGGCAATGTGCTGGGTTCGCGCGGGTCGATGCTGCACACGTTCACCCGACAGATCGAGGCCGGGGGCCCGCTGACTGTCACCCACCCCGACATCACCCGGTACTTCATGACCATTCCTGAAGCCTGCGAGCTGACCATCCAGGCCGGGGCCGTCGGTCAGCCTGCCGATGTGCTGGTGTTGGACATGGGTGAGCCCGTCAACATTCTTGACGTCGCCAAGGGGCTGATCGCACGTTCCGGGAAGAAGATCGACATCATGTTCACGGGGTTGCGCCCCAACGAGAAGATGCACGAGGTGTTGTTCAGTGACGACGAGGAGCGCACCGCCACAGGACACGAACTCATCAGTCGGGTGAGCGTCCCGCCCCTGGACCCGGCCGAACTGGACCAGGTCGACGGCTCGGACCCGGAGTCGATGTCGCGCCTGACCCAGCAGCAACACGGCGCCGCAGCTTCCCTGCGTGCCCTCAAGGAAGCTGCGGCTGGTCTGGATGGGATCAGCCTCCACCGTCCGAAGGGCTGATGTGAGAGTCCTCTACATCGACCACTACGCGGGGTCGCCGACCGCCGGGATGGAATACCGGCCCCACGCCATGGCCGTTGAATGGGCCCGGTTGGGGGTCGAGACCACCATCGTTGCCGGCACCTTCAGCCATCTTCGCAAACGCAACTTTCCCGATGCCGTGCCGGGACGGCCCTACGACATCGACGGCGTGGAGTTCCGGTTCCTGCCCACCCGCACCTACGAGGGCAATGGGGTGGGCCGAGTCCTCAGCATGGTGGAGTTCGTCGGACGGGGGTGGCTGGCCGCCGCTCGGATCGCCAGGGAGCTGGAACCCGATGCCGTGATCTCGTCATCGACGTACCCCTTCGACACCTACTTCGCCCAGCGGGTCGCGGCGCTCTCCGGTGCGGTTCTCGTCCACGAGGTCCATGACCTGTGGCCGATGACACCCATCGAGCTGGGTGGAAACTCCCCGCGACACCCCTTGATGTGGGCGATGGCCGTGGCCGAGAAGTCCGCCTATCGCAACAGCGACGCGGTGGTCTCGATTCTTCCCAATGTCGAACCCCACGTGCGTGGTCTGGGGATCGGCACTCCCGTGATCCCGATCCCCAACGGTATTGATCCGGACACTGGTGGCCAGCCGGCCGATGACGCCTTCGTCGAGTTGGTCGACGGCCTGCACAGCAGCGGCCGCAAGGTGATCGGCTATGCCGGGGGCATGACCCATGCGAACGCCATGGACGATTTCATCGAGGCCATGGGCCATCTGAGCGAGGAGCCCGTCACGGCAGTGCTCATCGGCGATGGGTTGTTCCGGCGGGAACTGGAAGCGAGGGCCGCGGCACTCGGAGCCCAGGTGCTCTTCTTCGGCATGATGCCCAAAGCGCAGGTGCATGATGCCCTGAGCCGTTGCGACGCCCTGTACATCGGCTCGAAGGCGAGCCCGCTGTATGAGTTCGGGGTCTCCGCCAACAAGATCTTCGACTACATGTTGACCGGGGTGCCGATCGTCAACGCGTTCGCATCCGAACACTCGCCGATGGTCTACGCGGATTGCACCGTGCGGGCCGATGCCGAGAACCCACGAGACATTGCCCGAGCCATCCAGGCGGCTGTTGACCTCCCCACCGACACCCGACGCCAGATCGCCGAGGCCTCCACCGCCTGGGTGCGTGAGCATCACGCACTGTCCGTGTTGGCCAGCGAATTTCTTGAGGTGTTGTCACACCGTGACAGAGTCTGAGTCTTTCCGTCGCACCGGGAACCGGATCTCCTGGCTCCTCGTTCCACTGTTGGGCGGGATGCAACTGGTCGGTCTGCGGCGCAGCCTCGATGACCTGGGGGGTGTCTCGGCAGCCCTGGTGGTTTTCGTTGCCCTCGCCGTACTGACCTCTCCCTGGTGGTGGCGCCGGAGAGGCGAACTGGGACGCTGGGGATTCATGCTCGTGGCGTTCTTCCTCGCCATCGTCGGCTGTGCGTTGATCTCCATCGCGGCGCATCCTGCACCGGTGGTGCACACATCCGAGGACTTTGTCGTGCAGGCCCGGTGGGTGGTGATCCCCTGGTTGACGGCTCCGGCTGCACTGTTCGCAGGGATGGGGCTGGTCCTGTCGGCTGAAGCCACGCGACGGCTGTCGGTGATGCTGGCAGGTTGTGCCGCGATGGTGGTGGCAGCGGTGGTGGACTGGCCCAGACAAGCGGCGATCCATGGCTCCTGGCGGTTTGCCACGGCAATGGGCGGTTCAGCCACCATCCATGTGGCCATGCTGTTGGCGGCGGCTCTCGGACTGGCCCATGCTCTTCGCGGCCCGCGTGCCCGGCTGGGCTGGGCGGTTGCCGTGTTGTCCATGGCGGCGCTCGTTGCCACGGGATCGCGAGCAGCACTGCTGATGCTCGTCACATGGTTGGTGATTCTGGCGGCCGGACGGATTCGGTCTCGTGAGCAGGTCAAGCGACTGTGGCCGGTGTGGCTGGGAATCGTGGTGCTCGCCGCTCTGGTGGTGACTGTGCCGACGTTGGCCAGGCTGGTGTCCTTCACCGATCTGAAGCGTGCCGAGAATTTGGAGACTTCGCTGCAGCTGTGGACCTCTTCGGGATCGAGCGTGTTGTGGGGTGCTGGGGTGGGACAGGTGTGGCCGTGGTACGTGTTCGAGTCCGGAGCGGTAGCAGTTCCCGGGGCCGGAATGGTGCCCTCTGCGGCTGGGGACCTGCTGCTGAGCCCGCACTCGACCTTCCTGGCTCTCGTGGTCGAACTCGGTGTCCTGGGGGCGATTCTCGGTGCAGGCTGTGTCGTCGCGCTGGTGGGACTGTTGGTGAGCTCACGCAGCCACCCGGGCAGATTCTTGGTGAGTGCAGCCGTTGTGGCCACGCTGGTGGCCAGCCTGTTCGACACCTACTGGTTCAAGAACTTCGAGATCTCCGTGTTGTGGTGGATGACTGCTGCAGTGGCCCTCACCTGGCCAACTGCAAAGGACCCGGCCATGCCCCCGCCTGTTAGCGTTGAACGATGACCGAGATGCCAGCGAGGCCCACGGTGGTGTGGGTCACCTCCCTGTACCCATTCGGAGACGGCGAGCAGTTCATTTCTGCGGAACTCGACGTCTGGGCGCGCCACGGAGTGAGAGTCATCATGCTGCCGGAGAAGCGCGGCTCGGTGACGACTGCACGCACGATGCCCGATGGGGTCGAGCTGTGCACCACCCTGGCCGATCGATGGGACTCGCCCCGGTGGCAGGCGCTCAGTGCTGCAAGGGCCCTGGTGGATCCGATGTGGTGGCGTGAACTGGGTCAGCTGATCCGCACCCGCCGGGCAACCCCGGAGCGAATCCGGATCGCGTTGCGGACCTCTGCCCAGGTGGAACTCATCGAATCCGTGCTGGCGGAGTTGAGCGTCGGCGGAATCACACTCGACATGGTCTACGGCTACTGGCTGTCCTCCGGAGTCTTCGCCGGGGCGAGGGCTCGGCGCAGCGGACTGACCCGGGTGGCTGTGTGTCGGGCCCATGGCACTGACCTGTGGGAACCGATACGCCAGGCCCAGTACACGCCGCTGGTGCGGCAACTTGCAGCAGACATCGATCTGGTGGGTGCCATTTCCCTGAGCGGGAGTGAACACCTGGCCCGATACGGCTTCACCACCGCTCAGCGCCACGTGGCCCGGTTGGGGGTGCAGATCCCGGCGCAGGTCACCAGCGCGTCGGGGCCCAACAGCCTCAAGGTGTTGAGCGTGAGCTCCCTGACGCCCCTCAAGCGGGTGGATCGGATCATCCACGCTCTGGCGAGGTTGCGACAGATTCGTCCTGACTTGAGTATCACGTGGACCCATATCGGATCCGGGCCGCTGGCCGGGGAGATCGAAGAGCTCGCGGCACGGGAACTCGACGGCGTCGAGCACGATCTGCTCGGTCAACTCGATCACGACCAAGTGTTGGAGTGGTACCGCACACACGAAGTCGACGTCGTGGTCAACACCTCGGACAGCGAGGGCATACCGGTGTCCCTCATGGAGGCGATGGTCCGAGGGGTGCCGGCGGTGGCTCCGGCCATCGGGGCGGTGGACGAACTCGTTCCTCCGGAATTGCTCCTGCCACCGACACCCGGCGCACAGGAGTTGGCCGAGAAGTTGTCCGTACTCACCGACGAGGTCAAGTCACCGGAGTTGCGCCAGAAGGTGCGCAGCATGGTGGAGACGAATTATTACGCCGAGGCCAACCACACGGCCTTCGTGCAGCGGTTGTTGTCGCTGCTGGACGAGTGAGCCGTGGAAACGCTGTCTCCGTCAGGAGGAGACGTGAACCGTGGCCCCGGCGGCGTAGGGGGTTGTGGGGCGTGGAGGGTGCTCGGTGACCAGCACCAGGCCGGCGACCTTGGCGTGTCCGGCCTCCAGCGTCGCCAAGGCTTCTGCCAGTTGGGCCTTGGTGTCGTGCTCCGCATCGACGAGTAGCAGCAGGCCGTCGAAGTGACGGGAGATGACTGCGGTGTCGGAGACCGGCAGCACCGGGGGACAGTTCACCAGCGTCCAGTCGTGGGTGGCGCGGTAGGAGTCGATGATGTGTGCGAACACCGGCCTCGACAAGAGCTCCACCGGATTGGGCGGCACGGGGCCGGCCAGCAGTTCCGCGGGCTGCGTCTCGGGAAGGGACTCGTGGGACAGGTGTGCGGACAAGCCCTGGTCCCGCGCACCCAGCGGACGGGCGCGCAGGTCGGAATCGATCACCGCAGTGGTGTTGCCCTGGCGGCGTAGTTCCTCCGCCAGTTGCGTGATCACAGCCGCGCTCGTGGTGTGGGTTCCGGTGTCCGCGACGGCGAGCACGCGGCGACCCAGCGACGGCGCGATCACGAAGTCCAGGTTGCGCGCCAGCTGGGCGATCGTCTCGTGTGATGGCGAGGACCCTGTTACTGCGACGACGGAGACATCGGTGACGCTGGCGATCCGATGAGGCGTGCGTGCCTTCTGGTCCAGCAGCACGCGCGCCAGGAGATAGGCAATACCCATGAGGATTCCGGCCAGGACGGCGGACAGGATTGTGCGCAGCGGGCCGGCCGCAGCTTCGGCCAACTCGGTCCGGGTCTCGGCCGAATACCACTGGAGTTCCAGCCGGCCATCCGCGCTCTGGATCGGCGCTTCGGCGAGTCGCTGCTGGAAGGACGCGCTGATCGCCTCAACAACCTCGGCGGTCTCCTCCTCGGAGCGCCCCTGCACCGAAAGGATCATCAACATGCTGTTGGTCGGCAGCGAGAACCGCACCTGCCGTGCAAGTTCTATTCCAGTCACCGGCGGATCCAGCTTCTCCCCGGCGGGAACCAGCACCAGCGGGGAGTTGATCAGTGACTGGGCCGTGGCCAGCAACTCCACGGCGCTGTCGGAATCCTTCTTCTCGGGCTGAGCCTCGCCCACAAGCTTCAGCTGGATGGTTACCGAGGAGTTGTACACATCGCGGGCCTGGACGAACCCGAAGGCTCCAGCGAGCAGCCCTGCCAGAATGGCCACCAGCAGCGCCGCCTTCAGATGACGAAACATCGTGATGACGGTATCGGCGACCATGGATTCTCCAACGACGTGACCTCTGGGACGACTCTCAGACTAGGGCATGGGCTCCGTCCGCTCCTCAGACGACCCGGAGGCGGTGGATATGATCCGAGCATGCTTCGCGGACAGGGGAACCGGCCTTTGACGTGGCTGTGGTGCGCGGGCCTCTTCCTGCTCCCGCTGGTCTCGGGCATGGGCAGCGCGATCACGGTGGCCGGGCTCGCCCCGGTGAGACCCTTCGCGGTGGCACTGGCCGTGGTTGGCCTGGCGGTTGCGGTGACCAGACGCACACCACCGACCGCTGTCTCCTGGGGGATCGTGCTCCTGGGAGTGTTGTGGCTGAGCTGGGGCCTGTTCCATCCACCGACCTATCCGGCGATCAGCGAGCTGTCCTCCATCACGCTCGGACTGTTGACGACGTGGGTGCTGGTGCTGCGCCCGGCAGACGACGTGGATCTGGGGTGGTTCACCGGGGGGTGGGTGTTTGCCTGGTGGGTGTGCGTGCTTCCGGGACTCTACGAGATCGTCACCGGAAAACATCTGCCGAACTACCTGGAAGGCTCCCCCCAGTGGGTCCGGGAGGCCTCCACCGACATCGCCTCCTTCTTCGTCAACCCCAACCTGTTCGCCTACTTCCTGGCCGTGGGGATGGTCATGCTGGCGCTCGCCGCGACGATGACCACACGGGTCTGGGTCCGCCGCGGGGTGTTGGCCATGGTCGTGATGACTCCCGTGGTGGTCTTCCAGACCGGGAGCCGGATCACCACTTTGGTGTGTTGCCTGATCCTGGTCTGGGTGGTGTGGGCCTGGTGGCCGGGCGTGGTGCGTCGCATCATCATCATCGCGGGTGGCGTCGCGGCCGCGGCCGTCGTCATCGCCTTCGCCATGTTCCCGCAACTGTCGATGAAGGTGGAGAACGAGCTGAGCGGCTCAGGGATCCACAGGCTGAATCTGTATCGCAATGGGGTGTGGATGTTGCAGCAGACCTTGGGCATCGGGGTGGGGGCAGGCAACTTCGAATCGGCCATCTCTGTGGACAGCGCACCCTATGAAACGGCAGGTGCACGCAACCCCCACAGCGGGGTGTTCGAGATCGCCAGCCAGTATGGAGTGCTGTGGGCAGGAGTGCTCTTTGCCCTCGTGGTGGTCCTGATGTGGGTGGGCTGGCGCGGCTTCTTCCAACGCTTCGGCAGCCGCTCCGAGGAGATCATGCGTCAAGCGGTGTTCGTCTCCGCAGTGGCATTGCCGCTGTTGTCCTTCGCGAACTCAACGTTCCTGGACTCCCCGATCGCCTGGATCCACGTCGCAGGAACCACGATGGTGGCGTGCAGCCTTCGTCTGAAGCACACCACCGTTTCGACCGGGCCGCGGAGTGCGTCGGTCGAGCAGGTGCTGGTCACCAGGCAACGGTTGCGTCAGACGAGTTCGTTGGGCGCACGCGAGTCGTAACTGCGGGCCACCAACAGGGCGATCACGCAGAAGCAGGCGAGCAGCCCGGCCATGGCCCAGCTCACCATCTGGATCGTGGCGACCATGTCCGTCCTGTTGAACCAGATGATGGACAGCGGCACCGCCATGTAGACCACCGCGAAGCCCAACAGGATTTCCTGGCGTTGCGCCACGACGAACAGGTTGGAGATGGGCGAGGTGGAGAAGTTCATGTACAGCCACGGGGTCAGGGCTGAGGCAAAGAGGGCGGCGTTGGCCCACTTGTCCCCACCGCCCAGCAACAACGGCAGCAGTGGAGGGGCCAGGAAGTAGATCAGCATGAAGGGGACGATGGCGATGCTCATGGTGATGAGCAGGGACTTTCGGACCATCGCAAACATGTGCCCCGGCTTGGTGCTGGCCAGGCGTTGGAAGAAGACTTGGGCAAGGGCCGAGGAGACGAGGGCTGCGGGGGCCTGCACCAGGGCCCAGGCAGCGGTGAACTGCCCCAGGACAGCGGTGGTGGCGACGGCCCCGATGAGCAGGTTGATCCCCTGAAGCCTGATCGAGTCGACGACTGCGTTGGGCCCATTGAGAAGCGGCATCTTGCGGAATTCCTTGAGCAGGGATTTCGCGTCTGTTTTGGTGAGGGGCACGCGCTCGGGGATGCCACCCTTGCGCCACAGATTCGTCAGGGCCGACAACTGACCCAGCAGGGTGCCAGCGATCAGCCCGAACACCCCGATCCCACCCAGCCCCAACCCGACCTGTGTCCCAGCCACCGTCACGGACTGGTAGATCTTGTTGCGGCTGATCAGGGAGAACCGTTGGTTGCGGGTGAGCCAGTAGGTGAAGATCGCCATCTGGCCGAAGGCCCAGATGATCAGTCCCACCGCGTAGAGCCACGACGACGCACTCCGGTCCAGCTCGTACAGGTCGGCCACCCAGGGGGCGAGCGCAATCATCACGAGCGTCGTGGTGATCGCCACCCCAGCGTTGATCCAGGAACACAACCACACCAGTTGCGTCGCGCGTCGACGGTCCTCCACCAACAGAATCGCCAGGTCATAGCGCAATGCGGCGAGGGGGATGACGGCGCTGGCCACCGACATGACCACCGCCCAGGATCCGTACTCGGTCGCCGTGAACAATCGCGTGATGATGGGCGTGGTGATCATCGGCAGGACCTGGGCAACCGCGGTACCGCTCATGAGAGTGAGCACGTGGCGGACGAAGGTGTGTTCGCGCAGGTAGCGACGTATCCGGCCCGGTTCCCTGGGAGGATTCACCGCCACGGGGCAGAACTTTCCATCTGCATGCCCCGCGTGGAGAGCGCCCGGCGCGTGACCTCCAGCAGGGCCGGAACCTCGGCTTCAAAGTTGAACACTTCCTCGATGGCGCGACGGCCGCGTCGTCCCATCTCGGCGCTGCGCTCGGGATCGGTCATCAGTTGACGGATCGCCTCGGCCGGTGGCTCGGGGGTGCTGGTGTCCACGAAGACGCAGCAGTCGTGCTCGCCCAGCAGATTCTTCAACCACGGAAAATCGCTGACCACCGACGGGATTCCCGCCGCCATGTACTCGAAGAGCTTGGTGGGGAGGGAATCGACGTAGTTGCGCAGCGGCTTCAGGAACACCAGCCCCAGCGAACCGGTGGCCAGCAGCGCGGGAACCTCGGTGGCAGGGATGAGGCCGCGGTAGTCGGTGGATCCGTCGCCGTTGTGCTCCGCCAGCAGTTCAGCGATGTCGGGATCGGCCTTGCCGGCCATGACAAGTTGAGCACCCTCGACCTGCTGCACGGCCTTGACCATGATGTCGACCTGGCGCCCCTGTGACAGCATCCCGACGTAGACGATGCGCCCGGGGACGTGCTGGTCATCGCTGACGGGGTAGTCGCGCAGGTACGGGTAGTTGTGCACGACGGCCGCGTTGCTGTTGCTGTAGAGACTGCGAATGTGGGGAGTGGCGGTGACAATGCCCTCGAATCCTCGATCAGCCCACGCCACCAGCAAGCGTGCGTAGAAGCTGGCCAGGGGGTGCAGGGGACGGGGAATGTAGGGCTTGTCGTCCATCTGGCCCACCAGATCCTCATGGGCATCGTAGATGGCGGTCTTGCGGTGCAGCGTCTTCCACAACCACACCATGGGGATCAGTTCTGGATCATGAACGTGCACCAGATCAGGGCGAATCCTGCGCAGCGCCCGCCAAGCCTTGAACTGGCTGGTGACAAGGCGTTGGAACACCCCGGACGCCGTCCCAATACCGACGGTTTTCACATCCTGGTCAACGACGTCACCCTCCTGCGCACAAATGAGCCACTGATCCACCCCGGCGCGCGCCAGCGAGGCGCATTCCTTGTTGAAGATGCGGTTGTCGCGTGGTGGGTGCAGCGTGGACAGATGCGCGATGCGGCTGGTGCTCATGTGCGTCGAAGGTCCTAACTTGGGGCATGGTCAGTGACCGGAATCTCATCCAGCCTCCCGCGGACGGCGTTTCGGGTCAGTGGCCCTGGCCATCCCCGATACGGAAGTACCGGCAGCCGCCGGTGAAGTTCTCGGCCTTGCAGAAGCCGCGTCCGTCAACGAACACCTGGACGCCCGGAAGGTCCTCGGGGGAGAGATCCTTGTACTCCGGGTGGTCGGCCTGCAGGATCGCCACGTCCACGGGGTCGCCGAGGTGGTGAGCGTCGAAACCGTATCCAGCGAGCTCATCGTCGCTGAACATCGGGTCGTGGACGGTGACCTCGGCGCCGCGTGCCGTCAGCCCCTCCACTGTGGGGAAGACCCCGGAGAAGGCTGTTTCCTTGACCTTGCCCCGGTAGGAGGCGCCCAGGACCACGACCTTCTTTCCGGTGAGATCGCCGAGCGCTCCCTCGGCGAGGCCGATGGCGTACTCCGGCATCGTCATGTTGGCCTCGCGCGCGGTCCGCACGATGGTGGCCTCCGGGTCGGTGTAGAGGTACAGCCGCGGGTACACGGGTATGCAGTGTCCGCCCACGGCGATTCCTGGGCGATGGATGTGGCTGTAGGGCTGGGAGTTGGAGGCGTCGATGACCTTGTGGACGTCGATCCCGTTGGCGGCCGCGAACTTGCCGAATTGGTTCGCGAGGCCGATGTTCACGTCGCGATAGGTGGTCTCGGCGAGCTTGGCCATCTCAGCAGCCTCGGCGCTGCCCATGTCCCACACGCCGTTGCCCTCGGGCAGGTCGGGACGCTCATCGAACGTGAGGACCTGGTTGTAGAACTCAATACCCTTACCGGTGCCCGCGGGGCTCAGACCTCCGACGAGCTTGGGGTACTTGCGCAGGTCCTCGAAGACGCGCCCGGTGAGGACACGCTCAGGGGAGAACACCAGATGGAAGTCCTCACCCTCGCGGAGACCGGAAATCTCCTCGATCATCGGCTTCCAGCGGTTGCGTGTGGTGCCCACCGGCAGCGTGGTCTCGTAGCTGACGAGCGTTCCCGCAGTGAGATGCTCGGAGAAGCTGCGCGTGGCAGTCTCCATCCATCCGAAATCCGGCTGCCATGTCTGGTCGTTGACGAACAACGGAACCACGATGACGATGGCGTCGGCTCCGGGGATCGCCTCCGAGTAGTCGGTCGTTGCGCGCAGTGCACCCGCCGGGACGAGCTTGGCGAGTTTCTCCTGCAGGTGGGCTTCGCCGGGAAACGGTTCGACACCGTCGTTCACCTTGTCAACGACGCTCTGCTGGATGTCGACTCCGGTGACCTCGTGTCCCATGTCAGCGAATTGGACTGCCAGTGGCAACCCGATCTTTCCCATGGCGATGACGGCAATCTTCACTCTTGTGGTTTCCCTCCAGGAAATGGGTGCGCGACACCCTTGGCGGACGAGTCTACCGGGAGAGGACGGTTCGGGCCGCTAACCTGTTCTCATGCATCCCGAGCTGGCCATCGGCCCGTCGAACTATGCCGGTCAGGCGACGGCATGGGCGCGCGCGGTCAGCACTCGGCTGCCAGCGCGGGCGTGGTCCTTCACGGGGGTGCCCCTGCGCGGTGGTGGGTTCGACTTCGACGTCGACAAAAGGATGGGACGACTTGCATTCCGCAACCCGTTGTTCTGGGGAACCCGCTCGCGCCATTTTCTGCGCGGAGTCACCCATTTGGCCCTGGACGGTTTCAAGACGTTCTCCCGATGGGACCGTCACACGCACCTGCCCTCTGACGCGAGACGCCTCGAGGAGTCAGGGCTGAAAATGGCCCTGATCTCCCATGGGTCCGACGTCCGTGATCCGCGAGCCCATCAAGAACGCGACGAGTGGTCCTACTTCAACGTTGGCCCCGGGCCCTGGTGGGACGTCCTGACCGCGCAGACGGCACAAAATCGGCAGTTTGCCGAGGAGTCGGGCTGGCCGGTGTTCTACTCCACCCCTGACCTTGCCTTCGACCTGCCGAATGGAAAGTGGCTTCCCGTGGTGGTCGACGTTGACGCCTGGGCCTGTGAGTCCCCGGTGCTGGAGCGCGCCCGGCCACGCGTGGTCCACGTGCCCAGTCAACGCGCCCCAGCGATCAAAGGGACCCAGTACATCACCCCCGTCCTCCAGCAACTTCATGACGAAGGGGCGATCGAGTTCATCGCCCCTGACCGGCTGCCCCACCATGAGATGAGGGAGTTGGTGAAGAGCTCCGACATCGTGGTGGACCAGTTGTTGTTCGGTTCCTACGGCGCGGCGGCGGTGGAGGCCATGGCCGCGGGTCGGATCACGGTGGGACGTCTGACCCCCGCGGTGCGCGATCTCATGCCCGAGGCGCCCTGGATGCTGGAGGCAACACCCAAGACCCTGCGTGCGGTGATCTGCTCGGTTCTCGACCAACGGGATGAACTGCGCGATCTTGCACAGGCCAACCTCCAGTTCGTTCGTCGCTGGCACGACGGAACAGAATCCGCCTCGCGATTGTCCGGCTACCTGGGCGTGAGCCAGGGCCCACAGCGCGCTTCCCAGGCGGGTTGAGCCTGCCACCTGGGACCCGCCCCGCCGGGCATGCTCCACCTCTCGGCTCCAGGACGGGGACCGCGTCGACGAGTAGCTGCCAGTTTCACGGTGATTGAGCAGCCACCCGTTTCCCGGTGATCGAGTAGCCGACCGCGACGAAGGAGCGTCGGCATGTCGAGATCCC
>JAUNVL010000022.1 GCA_030537675.1 Propionibacteriaceae bacterium
TGCCCCGGCCATGTTGCGGCCGTGCGTGGTGGTGCGGGAACGAAGGTGCGGCATGGGCAAGCTCTCTTTTCAGATGGGAAACCAGTGAGCGAGCCTACTCGTCCGCCCAGGCTGGCCCCCTCATCGTCTCGCGGGCAGCACGAGACAGGCTGAATTCCTCTCACCCGTACCAGCGAAACGCCCATCTGGCTGGTTCAAATACCACTGGCCGAGGACTAGTCATCTGTGGTGCGAATGGTGTGCGCCCGGGCCCCCGAGAGACCTTGCTGTAATCACGTTGGCACAATATGCCGTTCGTGCCCACGCAAACACCTTGCGGAAGTCCGTAGCCGACTACCCATCTTCAAGTCGATGATGATCGAGCCTTCCGCTGGTAACACAGGTGTATAAAACGGAGAAATGAAGTTCGGTTGTCGTTGATGGAGGGGGGAACGTGGGCCTCAAGGGCGCTTCCATAGACTGCTGGCATGGAACGCGTTGAGGTCAGGCCGAGCATCTCATTCACTGCGATCGACCTGGAGACCGCTAATCCGCGACACAGCAGCCCTTGCGCCGTGGGACTGGTGAAGGTGCGGGATGGGAAGGTCGTAGACCGATGGTCCAGCCTCATCAGTCCTCACGAGAGCTGCGGCGAGTTCTCCTTTTGGAACACCAAGGTGCATGGCTTGGACAGTGACTCTGTCAGGGGAGCCCCGGGGTGGGAGAAGGTCTTTCCCCGCATCGCGGAATTCGTGGCTGACGACGCCTTGTTGGCCCACAACGCCGCCTTCGATCGCTCGGTGCTCCGGCAGACCTGCGCCCTTTACGACATGGAGTCTCCGCCCAATACTTGGTTAGACACAATGTGGGCCGCGAAGCGCTGCCTTACCTTGGCCAGTTATGCGCTGCCGGCCGTATCGAACTACCTTGACTTACCGTCCTTCGTCCATCACCGGGCGGACAGTGATGCTCTTCAAGCTGCCCTCGTCGGCGTGGCTTTGGCCGAACGCTTTCCCGACAGTTGGCACGAGGGTCGCTTGGGCCCCTCCGTGGCCGCAGCACCCACGTTGAAGGCCGGGGACTTTGGTTCGCTCGGCAACGAACGCCCGTTGGAAGGACAGCTTGTTGTTTTCACTGGGCGTCTGGAGATGAACACGCGCGCGGAGGCGTCTGCGCTCGTCGAGCATTTGGGAGGCGTCAGTCAAAAGGGAATCACTCGCGCGACAACCATGGTGATCACTGGCGAGTTCGATCCGGCGACTCTCAGGCCAGGCACCACCCTCTCGTCCAAGCTCCAAAAGGCACGGGAGATGGCGGAGGCCGGGATACCGATCGAGATCTTGAGCGAGGTGGAATTCCTCGACAGAGTCGCTCTGAAGAGGGACGAACTCGAGGCTGCTATTAGGGCACAGCGGGCTCAATCGCGTGGTTCTTGGATCCCCGATTACGTAGTCAGTCAAGCGTCAAACCTAGGTGGCTCTCTGTTGGCGTACAACCAGTGGATCCGTCGAGCGCTCGCTCATCCTGATGGGCGGTCGGACGGCGGCCATCCGTGCGTTCGTTGCGGTGGAGCTATCCCGGCGGACGTCTATTGGTTGTTTGCGGAACGCCGCACTTGCTCTGGAGATTGCAGCGATTCGCTCAAGCGGGCCGCCAAGCGTGCTTGGAGTCACTCGGGGATTCAGCCTCCGCCCGCTCCCGAGTACTCGCCGTCCTGGGGCATGGGTCGGGGTTAGATATCGCCCAGTGCTGTGTCTCTGCTCGCCACTACGCCCAAGGATGGAGATGGATGGTGGAGCGACGTGAACGAGGCGCTTCTTATCGCGTCTTGACCCAACCGAACTGGGAGAGTCCTGGAGTGGAGGAGGGCGCAGTAGCGAACCGGCTCAAGCCCTGAGTCCGTGTTTCAGGAACGCCTTAGCGGTCGTGTTCATGGCTGTGAGTTCCTTTTTCTCAGGGTGCATGCGGAACAGTGCAATGCCACTGATGTCAGCGAAGTCGACGGCGCCGGGCGAATATCCGTTGGTGGCAAAGAAGAGTCCCCGACGTCCGTCTGCCCTTACCACCCCAGACAGCTCTCGGATGGGAGCAACCCCGACGTTGGTGGCGAAATGCTTGACCTGTGCGATGTATCCGATGCTTGTCACGTCGATCCCGCCGTCGCCTTGGAATCGCGTGACTTCCACGCCCACGGCGCCCATGGAGCGCATCCAGTGTGCTGCCAGTTCTTCTGCGTCTCTGGGAGTGATCGTTCGATAGATCTGGATAGGTGCCTCGGGTGCACGTGCCGAGGGCATGGTGAAATGGACACTTGGTTTCGGGGCTGTCTCCCTTGCCGACCCACTCTTCCTCGTCGTGGTGGTTCTGTCGTTGATCTCCTTGTCCCTTCTGGCGGTGAGCGTCTCGGCCGCGCCTTTGTATGCCGCGCGTGCCAACCTTCGGCGCAGACGTCGTCGCTCACCAACTGCTCGGGTATTCGCCGTCCAGTACCCGATCCATAGGATCAGCGTGACTGGTGCGAGGACTACGGGGGCCCAACGGACCGGACCGTCTGGGAGCTGCAGAAGAAACTCAGGGATCCAGGCCTCGCTCCCGAAGACGTTGATGGTGACGAGGAGCGCGGTGCTGACCACAGTGAGCACCGCGAAAACCACGGCGTATGAAAAGAACTGGTCTGCCTCCCTCGTCAGTTGCGCGTTGCGCGGGCGGACCTGAGGAAGAATCTCGCGCGAGACCAGCGCAACCAACTCGTCTTCAGAGATCCATACGTCAGAGTGCCGGCGCCCGAGCCGGCGGCCAGCTTCGTAGGCGGCGTTCGGCGAGTACATGCGTGAAAGTCTGGCACAGCCGATCCAGCGGCGGAGAGCGCACCCCTCCACGTACATTTTGGTCAAGCGGTGCCGGAGTCAAGATTGCGTCTTGTGGTCGGTTTTGTTGGGCCCAACATGGGAAGAGAATACTTTTCGAAGGTGTCCAGCACCGAGTCAAAGTATCTTTGAGGCCAGTTCAAGTCCTCTTCCCACTCCGGGAAAGAGCGCAGGCCACCGAGGACCCTGCGCAACACTGCGGTGAACTCGCAGATCGGCCGCAACAACACGTCGTTGCCGCGTGTCACAAGGCGTCGTACAACTCTTCCCTCGATGGAGAACCGAGTCCGGAAGGAGGCGTTGCCCCCAACCAGACCAACAGCCCAATGATCACGAGCCCGGCAATCCCGGGGCCCGCCCGCCACGCGGCACTGCCTGCACCACGACCATCATCGGTTCTCCGGACGGGCACGCTCACAGATCAAGCCAGCGCGACTCCATCGGGTCGAGTTCAAGTTCGTGTGACACCACTTCGCCTTCTCCACGCATGCCGGATGCGCGACCCGCAACCACCGTGCTGGCCGCTTCGGTGGAGTTGTTCATCACCAGCGCCTTCCCGGCCGCGGGGAACACCGCCACCTCCACGTCGGGATTGGTGCTGTTGAAATGCGATGCGAAATCCGCGTCCCTGCCGGCCGCCCAGTAGATGGCGCGGTGCAGCAGACGGGTGTTGTCCGCGTTGTACGGCAGGCCAGCGATGTAGACAGCGCGACCGGCACCTGCTGAATTGGCCGCCACGTCGACGGACTTGCCGTCGAGCTGCAGCAGTTCGGCACCGTCGAGCCCGAAGATGTCGCCAGCTCCCTCACCGACGTCCGCCGGCTCACGCAGGTCTGCGGTGATGAAGTGCTCGCCGTGGGCCACGGGGTAGCGGTTGGTGGACTGGGACCAGCCGATCTCCTTGTCCACGCCCAGCACGTCGGAGAGCTGGAAGAACGCGCCGTTGGCCGACACCGCTGTGGGCTCACCGATGCCGATGAAGCCGCCGCCAAGCGAGACGTGGCGGCGCAGCGCGGTCACGAGGTCCGCGTCCAGCCACTCGTCTCCCCCGGAGAAGGCTGTGTTCGCGGCGCCCACGTTGAGGACGACGTCGACGCCCTCCAGCGACCCGGAACGCACGTCGTCGAAGCTCATCCACTCCACCTCAAAGGGCAGGCCGCTGAGGGACTCGATGACGCCGAGGTAGGAGTAGATCTGCTTGTACCAGAGTGCGTGCGCCACCATGTGGGTCTGCCACGTGCGCAGGCTGCCCCACGCGTTGACGATGGCCACGCGGATGGGGGCGTTCTCGGGGCGCTGGCCCTGACCGAGTTCGTGGATGGCGCGGAACTCGTTGCAGATCTCCTCGACGCGGGCCACGAAGTCCGGGAACTTGACCGCCAGGCTGAGGTAACCGCCATAGCCAATGCGATCCAGGGGCTTGCGGGCGATCGCGCGCCGGGCGCAGAGCCAGGACTCGTTCGCCTCACCGAGCGGGTCTCCGCCTTCCTTGAACACGTCGGGGAAGAAGTACGGCAGGAAGCGCCCTTCCGAGTACTTCGCGCCGGGGATGTCGGAGATCATGCGGCAGGTGGCTCCGGAACCCACGGAACCGACGACGGCGTCCATGCCGATGCCGGCGAAGTGCTCACCGTAGGGTTCGGTGCCCATCCAGGTGTCGCCGAGGAACATCATGGCTTCCTTGCCGGCGTCGTGAACGATGTCGACGAGTGCCTTCACCCTGCTGGTGACGAACCGGGTCTGGAAGTCGAGCCAGTCGCGGTAGGTCTTGCCGGGGTTGCGGAACGGCGAGTTGTAATAGCCCTCGTCGATGAAGTCCTCGGCGCGCAGGGCGTAGCCGTACTCCTCCTCGAAGGCGTCAAGCGCGAGCGGGGAGACCGACGCGCTGTAGCCGAACCAGTCGACAAACTTCTCCTTCGCGAGGTCATTGAACACCAGGGTGAAGTGGTAGAAGAACGTGGTGAAGCGCACGACGTCGACGAGTGGGCGCTCGGCGCACCAGTCGCGCAGAGACTGCTGCATGAACTCCCACGCCTCGGGGTGGCGGGCGTCGTAGCCCACCTCACGGACCCGGGTGGGATCGTTCTGCCAGTTGTTGGTGGTGTAGTTGTACATCTGCGTGGAGTCCCAGACCTGCCACGCCAGGAAGTTGACGGTGTACACGTGGAACGGTTCCGGGGCTGCGATGGTCACAACCGTGTCGGGGCCGTCGCCGGAGACGCTCCAGCCGTCCACCTCGACGACGTCGCCGGTGGTGCGATCAATGACTTCCCACCAGCGCGTGAAGTCGGTCATGTCGGGCGTCACCTGCAGCGCGAGGTAGCCACGCATGATGTCGATCTCCAGCGCACCGTCCGCGGGCGCCGCGATCCGCGGGGACATCAGGTAGAAACGCGGGCGGGCATCCAGATGAGCCAGCGCAAACTCCTGGTTCCCACGGGCCGGGAAGTAGGTCTCGTACACCTTGACGCCCAACTCCGACGTGATCTCCGGTAGCCAGGTGCCGTCAGAGTTTCGCACGGCATCGGCGCCCAGCCGGGAGAGGATGCCGGGGAGTTGGTCGTCCATTCCCTGTTCGATGGGCAATGTGACGCGTCCGGTGGAGCTCATGCAACTTCCTTTGCGAGGTACGAGGGTGGGTGATGGAATCAAGTCTGTCAGCCGGGGTTCACGGACGCGGCATCAGCCTCGGGCTTGGACACAGCGACCGCGCAATTCGCCCGGGAGGGTGGGGTGATGTGCGGCACTTTGCTCCTACTCTTGGGACCCATGGTCACTTTCGACGTCGACTCCACCTATCCCACCCCACTCCCCGGGTGGAAGGCTGTCCTCGGCGCGGCAGCCGACGCTGCTGGCGACCCTTCGGCAGCCCTGCACCTGGCACCGTCGGTGGCTGCACTGCTTCCCCGCCCCGGGCACGGTGACACCAGGACGTTGTGGCAGGGGCTGGCCGATCTGGGTGCTGTCGACCTCAGCGTGGCCCGCGCCGTCGAGCCGCACCTCGACGCACTGGCCATTCTCGACGAGGCACCCGGTACCGCGGTCGCACAGTCCTTTACGGACAGCACGACGTGGGGGGTCTTCGCGGCGGAGGGTCCCGGTGCACGGCTTGAGGCTTCCACCAGCGACAGAGGTGTCCGGCTGTCCGGGCGGAAACCGTGGTGCTCGCTCGCAGGATTGCTGGATGCGGCGCTGGTCACGGCGTGGACGTCGGAGCGGAGCAGGGCTCTGTTTGCGGTCGACATGCGACACGACGGCATCGAGCCGACCGATTCGCCCTGGGCGTCGCGCGGCCTGGCCCGCATTACCTCCGTGGCCGTGGACTTCGACGACGTCCCCGCCACCCCTGTGGGCCCGGATGGCTGGTACCTCCAGCGTCCGGGATTCGCCTGGGGAGGGATCGGCGTCGCCGCGGTCTGGTGGGGCGGGGCTGCCGGTCTGGCTCGGACGATGCTCGCAGCCACCTCCACTCGGGAGCCGGACCAGGTGGGGAGGATGCTGTTGGGGAGGGCTGACGCTGCCCTGCACGCCGCAGCCGCCGTCCTGGACCGGGCCGCCTCCGCCGTGGATGCGGGGGCGCTGGCCTCGGAGCATGCGTGGCCGGCCACGGTGCGCATCCGGCACATCGTCCATGATGCGTGCGAGACCGTCCTGCGCGCCGCTGCGCACGGCCTGGGGCCCGGGCCGCTCACCGCGGACGAGGACCATGCCCGCCGGGTCAGCGACCTGGAGATCTACCTCCGCCAGCACAAGGCCGAACGTGATGAGGCCCTGATCGGCGACGGCCTGCTCGCGGGGATGGCCTCCACATGGCAATGACGGCCGCCCCGAGCTTCCACCACGCGGACCCCAGCACCCCGGAACGGTCATGGAACGACCACCTCCACCACGAAGCTCGTGTTCCCCTGGATCTTGCAGGCGTGCAGCACCTCGTCGTGGTGGCGGCGCACCCTGACGACGAGACCCTCATGGCCGGAGGGCTCATCGCCACGGCACATCTCGCGGGTATCCGCATCAGCGTGGTGATTGCCACCGATGGTGAGGGATCACACCCCGGATCGCCCACCCACAGCCCCGACGACCTCGTCACACTTCGCCGGCGGGAAGTCGCCACCGCCCTCGGCGTTCTTGCTCCTGCGGCCGTCCTCCACACACTCGGCCTCACCGACGGCGATCTGGCGGCGGGACACGACGTGTTGGTGCGGACGCTCGTCGACCTCATCGGGATGGGCGGAGACTCCGTCCTGCTGGTCTCCACATGGCGCAGCGACGGTCATACCGACCACGAGGCTGCCGCCCTGGCCGCCGCGAGCGCTGCCTGGCGTACCGATGCGCGCTTCCTTGAAGCACCGATTTGGCTGTGGCACTGGGGCACCCCCGGCCACCCACTTCCGTCCGGTCCGGCCCTTCAGCTCCCCACAGCAGTCCTGGGGGCCAAGCTGGCGGCGATGCGCGAACACCGCTCGCAGACGGAACCGCTCAGCGAGCATGCGGGTGACGAGGAGATCCTGACGCCCGCCATGCTGAGCCACTTCACGCGCAACACGGAGGTCTTCTTCGACGGCGTGCCCGGCGAGACCAGCCCCTTCGAGGCACTGCACGCGGGGCAGGCGGACCCGTGGCGCGTGCACAGCAGCTTCTTCGAACAACGAAAGCGTGCCCTGACGCTGGCCACTCTGACCTCGCCCCACTACGGCCGGGTGGTCGAGCTGGGTTGCTCCGTCGGAGCGCTGGCAGCCGATCTCGCTGCCAGGACCAGCCATCTGCTGGCCGTGGACGAGAGCGCCTCAGCGGTGCAGCGGGCCAGCGCCGCACTGGCCCATCTCCCGCACGTCGAGGTGGTGCAGATGCAGGTGCCGGAGAAACTGGGAATTCTCGACGCAGATCTGGTGGTGATCTCCGAGATCGGCTACTTCCTGAGTCCCAGCCGGTTGCGTCGACTTGCCCGGGCCGTGCGCTCCTCAGGGTGCGCCACGGTACTTGCCTGCCACTGGCGCCATGACATCGAGGGCTGGCCGCTGGACGGGCAGGTCGTGCATCGCATTCTGCGTGAAGGCCTCGGCGCAGAGCCAACGGTGTCGGTGGAGGATCCCGACTTCGTGCTGGAGCTCTTCACCCTGGACGCGATGCTGACATGACGCTCGCCGAGGCAGCGCCGAACTCAGTGGATGATCGTGCGGCTCGTGTCTGGCAGCAGTCCGTTCTCCATCCCCCAACGAACCGCCTGTGAGCGACGCTCGACGCCAATCTTGCGATAGGCGGAGCGGATGTAGGACTTCACAGAGTTGATGCTGAGGTAGCTGCGGACGGCGATGTCGTTGTTGGTGTAGCCCTGGGTGATGAGGGAGAGGACCTCGGACTCACGTGCGCTCAGACCCGCCGTCTGGCCGGGCCAGTCCCCGGTCTCCGAGCTGGGGTCCTCGTGGTCCTCGGGAGACCGTGTCGCGGACACGATGACCTCACCGGCGCCGATGCGCTCGAGCACCTCGACGAGATTCTCGCCCGTGATTCCCTTGTCGATGTAGCCGCAGCATCCCTTGGCGATGGCCTGGTCCACGAGCACAGGATGCATGTTCCAGGTGTAGATCACCACTTTTCCGGCCTGTGAATTCTCGATCACCTCATCGATGTCATCGCCGTCCACCTGGGCTTTGCCGAAGGTGTCATACAGAGTGAGATCGACGTCGCGAAGCACCGGCATCCGGGCGTCCATCTCCACCACTTCGATGCGATCCGAGAACTCTTCCAGCATCGACCGCAACCCGCGAACCACGACCTCGTAGTCGTTGTGGAGCGCGACGCGCACAGGCTTCAGGCGCACGGGGAGGGAATTCACCGCCTCAGTGTGTGCCTGCCGCGGCGTTGGGAGCAAATCTGCTGACAATCCGGGAGCGGCGCTTTCAGTAGTGATCACCCACAGACTCTAGCAAAATAGCACGTGATTATACCGCTTGGGCTGGCCTACTTTGTGTTCAACGCGACAGGATGAGCGCGTCACCCTGCCCACCACCTCCGCACAGCGCAACCCCCGCCATCCCGGAACCACGCCTGGCCAGCTCCAGTGCAGCGTGCAGCACCAGACGTGCCCCGGAGGCACCGATGGGATGTCCGAGCGCGATGGCCCCACCGTTGATGTTGACGATGGCGGCGTCAACACCAAGATCCCGCATGGACTGGATTGCCACGGCGGCGAACGCCTCATTGATCTCGAAGAAGTCGAACTCCACAACCTCGACGCCCTGCCGCTTCGCTGCCGCCAGGATGGCTCCGGCGGGCTGCGAGTGCAGGGAGTTGTCCGGTCCGGCGACGTGGCCACTCGCGTCGACGCGCGCGAGCCATGGCAGTCCGTGCTCAGTCGCGTAGGACAGGCTGGCGAGCACCACCGCTGCGGCACCGTCGCTCAGCGGTGAGGAGTTCCCGGCCGTGATGGTGCCCTCCGATGCGAAGGCGGGGCGCAGGCGCGCCAGAGAGTCCGCGGTGGTGTCCGGACGGATTCCCTCGTCGTCGGTGATGACCAGGTCGTCGCCGCGGCGCTGCGGCACTCGGACCGGGACGATCTCGTCCGCGAACACTCCGGAGCGCTGGGCGGCTGTGGCCCGCTGGTGGGAGGTGGCGGCCACCTCGTCCTGCTCGGCGCGGGTCAGCCCCAGTCGCACATTGACCGTCTCGCTTGAGGAGCCCATCGACACGTGGTCGAACGCATCGGTCAGGCCATCGTGGGCGGCATGGTCCAGCAACGTGGCGCTGCCGTACCTGAGCCCCTGGCGCGAGCCCGGCAACAGGTGCGGCGCGCCAGTCATGGACTCCTGGCCCCCGGCGACCACCACCTCTGCCTCCCCCAGCCGGATCATCCGGCTGGCATCCACCACCGCAGCCAGCCCCGAGAGGCACACCTTGTTCAGCGTCATCGCCGGAACACTCCACTGCAGTCCTGCAGCGTTCGCCGTTTGTTTGGCGGGGTTCTGGCCCGCTCCGGCCTGCAACACCTGGCCCATCAACACCGCATCGACGGATTCGACCGGGACACCGGCGCGCTCCACCGCGGCCCGCATCGCCACGGCGCCGAGTTCCACGGCGCTCAGGCCGGTGAACTGACCGTTGAAACGCCCTTGCGGGGTGCGGGCTCCCGCCAGGATCACGACTTCCCTGTGGTTCATGCTCGACTCCTTCATCCAGGGTGGTGGAACAACTGGTCACGCGAAGTGCTTGCGCTTCGACTCCACGCATCATATGGTACTTTCCTGAGACCTGAACCACCTGTCAGGTTTGACATCGATGTCATCCACGGAAGAGGTGCACCATGCGTGCCATGAAGAAACTTCGCGCGCCGGCGATCATCGCCGCCGCCGCTCTGGTGTTGGCCGGGTGCGCCCCTGACACGGAACCCGCCCCCGCCACATCCTCGGAGCCCGGCAGCACGACGTCGTCGGCCGCAGCCGCACCGGTGGCTGTTGGCATGATCAGCTCCCAGACCGGCCCGCTCGCGGCCTACGGCGAGGCGTACAAGGCTGGCTTCGATGCCGGACTGGACTACGCCACCGACGGCACGGGCACGGTCGATGGCCGTGAACTGGAGATCAAGTGGATCGACGACCAGGGCAACCCTGATACCGCCGTCTCCCAGGCCAAGGACATCATCGGGCAGGGCTACACGATCATGGCGGGCACCGTCTCCTCCGGCATCGCGGGACCCCTGGCTGAACAGGCCGCCCAGAACAAGGTGCTCTACATCTCCGGCCCCGCCGCAGCCGACGCCATCACAGGAATCAACGAGTACACCTTCCGCTCCGGTCGCCAGACGTACCAGGACGTCGCAACCGCAGGCACCTTCATCGGGGACCCCTCCGGCAAGAAGGTCGTGGTGTTCGCCCAGGACAACGCCTTCGGCCAGGGCAACCTCGCCGGAGTCGAGGCCGTGCTGGGTGGCCAGGGCGCCGAGGTGCAGGCCGTTCTCGTCGCGGAAGATGCCACCGAGTTCACCCCGTTCGCGCAGCAGCTCTCCGACGCCAAGCCGGACCTGATCTTCGTGGCGTGGGCCGGTGCCAGCTCCGGTGCCATGTGGACCTCGCTGGAACAGCAGAAGGTCTTCGACGTGGCGCCCGTGGTCACAGGGCTTGGCGATGTCTCCACCTACGGCGCCTACGGTGACGCCAGCGGCAACATCAGCTTCCTGAACCACTACTTCGACGGCGCCACGGACACCGACGCCGCCAAGGCCATGAAGGACTACCTCGAGGCCGAGGGCAAGGTCGTCGACCTGTTCTCCCCCGACGGCTTCGTCGCGGCACAGATGATCGTCCAGGCGGTTCGCGAAGGCGGCGACACCGTCGACGGCATGATCGCCGCGCTCGAGGACTGGACCTTCGACTCCGTCAAGGGTTCCATCACCGTGCGTGCCAGCGACCACGCGATGATCCAGCCCATGTTCCAGGTCAAGCTCGTCGATGACGGCGGCAACTGGAAGCCGGAGCTCATCGAGACGGTCGACGCAGAGACCGTCGCACCGCCAGCGGGCGAGTGATCGCTGCATGAACACCCAGGCGGCGCTCGACATCGAGCACATCGGACTGCGAATCGGCGGGGCACGCATCCTGCATGACGTGAACCTGTCGATCCCGCAGGGCGAGATGCTCGGCGTGATCGGACCGAACGGCGCGGGCAAGACCACGCTGTTCAACGTGATCTCGGGGGTCATGGCACCCACCGAGGGCCTCGTCCGGCTGGCCGGGCGCGACATCTCCCGTGAGCCGATTCACCGTCGGGCCCGCCTGGGCATCGGCAGAACCTTCCAGACATCCAGCCTCTTCCCGGGGCTGAGTGTGTTGGAGAACGTACGGATGGCTGCGCAGACCAAGCTGGGAGGGGCCACCAAGCTGTTCGCCTTCCCCCTGCCCGGTGATGCTGCCACCACGGCGGCCCGCGAGCACCTCGACGAGGTGGACCTCTGCCACCACGCGGACAGCGAGGCGGGATCCCTGTCGCATGGGGACAAGCGCAAACTGGAGATCGCCATGCTGCTTGCCACCGACCCGGCCGTCATCCTGCTGGATGAACCCATGGCGGGCGTCTCCTCCGGCGACGTCCCCGCGCTCAGCGACGTCATCCGCCAACTGCACCGCGGTGGACGGACCGTCCTGATGGTGGAGCACCACATGGATGTGGTCCTCGGACTCGTGGATCGCGTGGCGGTCATGCACCACGGAGAACTTCTGGCCTGCGACACCCCGGAGGCCGTGATGGCCGACTCGCGTGTCCAGTCCGCCTACCTGGGGGACGCACTGTGACCAACGACATCCTGAGCGTCACGAACCTCAGCGGACGCATCGGCGGCCAGCAGGTGGTCGAGGACGTCAGCTTCACGGTGCCCAACCGTGGCGTCACGGCCATCATCGGCCGCAACGGCGTCGGCAAGACCAGCACCATCAAAGCCATTCTGGGACTGATCCAGCGCTCAGGCACCGTCGTCCTCGACGGTGAGCGCATCGACGGCCTGGACACCCACCGCATCGTGCAGAAGGGCGTCGGCTACGTGCCCGAGGACCGCGAGGTGTTCAGCATGCTCTCGGTGGAGGAGAACCTCCGGCTGGCTGAGCGAGATGCGTCGCCGCGCCGTGAACTTGTGGCCGAACTCTTCCCGGATCTGGTGCAGCGTCGCGCGCAGCGCGCCGGCACCCTCTCGGGCGGACAACAACAGATGGTCTCGCTGGCCCGAGCCCTCATCAACGAGAACAGGCTGCTGATGGTCGACGAACCCACCAAGGGCCTGGCCCCCCGCATCGTGGGCGAGGTGACGGCAGCGCTGGAGTTGGCTGCCCAGACCGTGCCCATCCTGCTGGTGGAGCAGAACGTACCCGTCATCCGTCGGCTCGCCGAGCGCGTCGTGGTCATCGAGGGCGGCAGGGTGGTCCACACCGGTGACTCCAGCCTGCTCGACGACGACGCCGAACTGCACCGATTCCTCGGCGTCAGCACGGGGGCACGTCCATGAGTACCGTCATCCTCCTGCTCGTCACCGGCCTCGGTCTTGGCGCGCTGTACTTCCTCGTCGCCGCCGGGCTGTCGCTGATCTACGGACTGATGGGCGTGCTCAACTTCGCCCACGGCTCCTTCCTCACGATTGGTGCCTTCGCTGGGTTCGAGCTCTCCCGCCGGATCGGCGACGGCTCCTGGGGTGCGCTGATCGCCTCCATGGTGCTGGGCGCGATCGTCGGCATGGTGGTGGCCGCGCTCACCGAATTCCTGCTGATCCGCCCGCTGTACACACGCCACATCGAACAGGTGCTGGTGACGGTGGGCCTCGCGCTGGCCAGCGTCGCACTGTTCGAGGGCATCTGGGGCACCGATCCCATCTACACGGCCAAGCCCGCATGGCTCGGACAGACCACCCTCATCCTCGGCGCGCGGATACCGAACGACCGGTTCCTGCTCATCGGCTGTGCAGTGCTGGTCCTGATCGCCATCGTGGTGTTCCTGAAGCGCACCCGCTACGGCCTCATCATCCGCGCCGGCGTCGAGAACCGCTCCATGGTGACGGCTCTGGGCATCGACGTGCGCCGGGCCTTCACCCTGGTGTTCGCCATCGGTGGCGCAGCGGCGGGACTCGGCGGGGTGCTGTCCAGCGTCTACTACGGCTACGTGTCCGCCCATCTGGGCGGGTCGCTGCTGATCTTCGCCTTCATCGTCACCGTCATCGGTGGTCTCGGCTCGCTGGCGGGCGCGGCCATCGCCTCCGTCCTGGTGGCCCTCCTGCAGCAGTTCGCCAACTTCTACCTCGGCGGCACCGGCGACCTCGCTGTGGTCCTGGCGCTCGCCGCCGTGCTGCTGATCCGCCCGCGTGGACTATTGGGGAAGAAAGCATGAGCAGTCTGAGCACCATGACCAGCCCGCCGCCCGCCAGCACCCCGCTGGCCCCGGCCGCGAGGCCTCTGCGACGGTGGCTACCGCTCGGCCTCGGCGTCGCTCTGGTGGTGTTCACCGCCATGCTGCCGCTCCTGAACATCTCCGTTCCGGGTGTCTTCCCCGGCCCCACCTACACCGCCGGCACGCTGCAGCTTCTCGCCTACGCCATGCTGATCTCGGCCCTGGCGCTGAGTTACCGGATCATCTTCGGCGTGGGAGGCATGCTCTCCTTCGGCCATGCATTGTTCTTCGCAGCGGGTGCCTACGGGCTGGGCATCGCCCTCGATGTGCTCGCGCCGGCGAGTCTCCCCTCGCCGTTGATCTTCGCGCTCGCCCTGCTGATCGCCCTGATCTTTGCGTTCGTGCTCGCGACCGTCACGGGTGCGCTGGCTCTGCGGGTGGGCGGGATCTCCTTCGCCATGGTGACCCTGGCGTTCGCCCAGGCCGGCTCCGTGATGATCCGCCGCAACCCCGGCCGCGCCACCGGAGGCGACGAGGGTCTTGCCCTCGACATCACCCACGTTCCCGGGGCGCTCGTCGGGGTCGTCAACACCCGCAACCTGTTCTGGGTGGCACTGGTGATCCTGGTGCTCGCCTACCTGGTGGCCCTGTGGCTCGAGAAGTCGCGAGCGGGGCACGTGGCCGCCGCCGGGCGCGAGAACGAACTGCGCGTCCGGGTGCTGGGGCTGCGTCCCTATCTCGTGAAGCTGCTGGTGTTCACGGTCGCAGGGGTGCTGGCCGCCATCGCCGGCATGGGCTACCTGCTGCTCCAGAGCACCGCGTCACCGCGCATCGCGACGGCCGACTTCACGCTCACCCTGCTGGTGATCGTGGTCCTCGGCGGGGTGGGCATGCGGTGGGGCGCCATCGTCGGCGGCATGATCTACACGTTGCTGGACCAGCGCCTCACCGCACTGGCCGGCTCACGCGCCGTCGACGCCCTGCCGGACGTGCTGCGGATCCCTCTGTCCGAACCCCTGTTCCTTCTGGGAACATTGTTCATCCTCGTCGTGATGTTCTTCCCCGGCGGGATCGCCGGGATCGGCAAGCGACTCGGCGGCAACAAGAAGCGCCGGACACCGGCAGTATCCGAGGTGGCATCTGATGATCAGGAGTGAGGGAGGATCCGGCGCGGACGGGCTGCACACCCTGGGCCGCTGGACCAGCGACCGCGCCCGAGCCACCCCCGAGCGGATCGCCGTCGACGACCGTGGGGTGTGCATCAGCTACGCGGAACTGGATCGACGCGCCCGCACCCTGGCGGAGAAGTTCGCCGAGGCCGGCCTGGGTGTGGGCGACCGCGTTGCCACCATCACCGGCAACAGTGCCGACCACGTCGTCGTCTTCTTCGCCTGCGCCAAGGCCGCCCTGGTGCTCGTGCCGCTGTCCTGGCGGCTCTCCCCGCGGGAACTCGCGGAGCAACTGGAGGTGGCCGAGCCCGCCATCCTGCTCGTCGAGGACGAGTTCCACACCCTCGCGCACTCCACCGCGGCCCGGTTGCGGCGCCCCGTGCCCACCACCACCCTCGGGTCCCAAGGTGTGGAGGCGGAGGTTCCCGTCCCCGCACGCGAGGCCGGAGCAGCGCTGGTGCAGCGTCCCGCGCGCGACGACGACGCCCTCATGATCATCTTCACCTCGGGTACCACCGGCACCGCCCGTGGCGCCGTCCTGACGCACGCGAACTGCTTCTGGACCAACCTGTCCCTCTCACGCATCGCCGAGATCACGTCGAACGACGTCGTGCTGGCGGTGATGCCGGAGTACCACGTGGGTGGCTGGAACATTCAGCCGCTGCTGGCCTGGTGGCAGGGAGCGACGGTGGTACTGGAGCGCAATTTCGATCCGGCGCGCGTCCTCCACCTCATCGCCGAGCGCGGCATCACCACCATGATGGGTGTTCCCACGAACTACCTGTTCCTGTCGCAGCACCCGGACTTCCCACGCGCCAACCTGTCCACGCTGCGCCATGCGATCGTCGGCGGCGCACCGATGCCGGCGCCCCTGTTGCGCATCTGGCACGCGCGCGGCGTCGCCCTGACGCAGGGCTACGGCCTCACCGAGGCCTCCCCCAACGTGTTGTGCCTGGCGGACGAGGACGCCAGACGTCTGCTCCGCTCCGCCGGCAAACCGTACCCACACGTCGACGTGGCGCTGGCAGATCCGGTCACGGGCGAGATCCTGGAGGGACTTGCGCGCGGCGAACTGCTCGTGCGTGGCCCCGGCGTCTTCGACGGGTACTTCCGCGATCCCGCGGCCACCCAGTTCGCTCTTCGCGGTGGCTGGCTGCACACCGGGGACCTGGTGGACCGGGACGCGGACGGGTTCTACACCATCGTCGACCGCATCGGTGACATCTACATCTCCGGCGGGGAGAGCATCGCCCCGGCCGAGGTTGAGAGCGTCCTGGCGAGCCACCCAGCGGTGGCAGACGTGGCCGTCGTGGGCGTGGAGGATGAGCGCTGGGGGGAAGTGGGTGTGGCGTGGGTCGTCGTGAGGCGGGGTGTCACCACCGACGTCGAGGACCTGCGTGAGCACGCCGGCCGCAATCTGGCCCGCTACAAGGTCCCCCGCGAGATCCACTTCGTCGATGCCATCCCGCGCTCCGCGAGCAGCAAGGTCCTGCGGCGACATCTGCTGGCTGCCTGGACCGTCGACCCCTCCCACGCGGGCGATGCACGATGAGGCCCGCACCACGCACGAAGAAGGGTCGAGAGACCCGGCAGCGCATCCTGGCCGCCGCCGAGCAGATGTTCTCCACCAACGGGTACAGCGATGCCTCTGTTGCCCGCATCACCGACGCCGCCGGCGTGGGGCAGGGCACCTTCTACCTGTACTTCGACAGCAAACTGGAGCTCTTCGAACAACTCGTCGAGGACCTCAACCGCCGGGTGCGGCGAGCCATGAGCGAGGCCTCGGCCGCCGCCCCGAACCGCATCGAGGCCGAGCGTGCCGGGTTTCGTGCCTTCTTCCAGTTCACCGCTGAGCATCCCTCGCTGTACCGCATCGTCCGCGAGGCCGAACTCGTCTCCCCCGGCGCACTCCGTCTGCACTACGGACGGATCGTCGACGGCTACATCGAGGGACTCCGCCAGGCCGGGGCTGCAGGAGAGATCGGGGACATCGATCCCACCGTGGCTGCATGGGCCCTCATGGGCATCGGCGAGATGATCGGGATGCGCTGGGTCCTGTGGTCCAACGGGGAGGCCGGGGACGACTCGGATCCGCTCGCCAGCGGCACGAGTGCCGTGCCCGACGAGGTGTTCGAGCAGATGATGACGTTCATCGGCCGTGCCCTGGGCCGCCCCGAGCCAGCCGCCACACCATCCCCACCCACCCCCCTGAGCGAAGGACAACCGCAATGATCGACCTGAGTGGCCGCCGTGCAGTCATCACGGGCGGGGCCAGCGGCATTGGCGCTGCCTGTGCCCGCGCCATGTCATCAGCTGGCGCACACGTCACCATCCTTGACCTCGACGGCGACGGGGCCCGTGCGATCGCCGATGAGGTGAAGGGCCATGCACGCCAGATCGACCTCGGTGACACGGCAGCGCTCGCGGACATGGAACTGGACTGCGACATCCTCGTCAACAACGCCGGTATCCAGAGCGTCGCACCGATCCAGGATTTCGACCCGGCGCGGTTCTCGCTGATCCTGCGCATCATGTTGGAGGCACCCTTCCTGCTGATCCGAGCCGTCCTGCCCGGCATGTACGAGCGGGGGTTTGGCCGCATCATCAACATCTCCAGCGTGCACGGTCTGCGGGCGTCGGCTTACAAGTCCGCCTACGTCGCCGCCAAGCACGGCCTGGAGGGTCTGTCCAAGGTGAGTGCCCTGGAGGGCGGCCCCCACGGCGTCACCAGCAACTGCCTCAACCCGGCCTACGTCAACACTCCGCTGGTGCAGAAGCAGATCGCCGACCAGGCGCGCATCCACGGCATCGCCGAGGACGACGTCGTGAGCTCCATCATGCTGACCGAGAGCGCCATCAAACGTCTCGTCGAGCCCCACGAGGTGGCCAGCCTCGCGGTGTGGCTCTCCAGTGAGGATGCCGGCATGGTCACCGGTGCCAGCTACACCATGGATGGTGGGTGGACGGCGCGATGAGTACCTACTCGAGCATCCGCGTTCCCGTGGCGGGTGGCGAACTGGTGGGCGGTATGTGGACGCCGGAGACCGACGCCGGGCATCCCGCCGTCCTGGCCATCCACGGCATCACCGCCACCCACGTGAGCTGGCCACTGGTGGCCGAGGGACTCCACACCCGGGTCGTGGCCCTCGACCTGCGCGGTCGTGGCCGCAGCAACGGACTGCCCGGGCCATTCGGCCTGCGGGCCCACGCCGCAGACATGGCGGCCGTCATCGACCATTTGGGACTTGGGCGCGTCGTCGTCGCCGGTCATTCGATGGGGGCCTTCGTCGCCGTGCGCCTGGCGGAAATCGCGGATGGACGGGTCGCCTCACTGGTCCTGATCGACGGTGGTCTGCCCATCGCCCCGCCCGCGGGTGTGGCGCCGGAAGACGTTGCCGGGGTGGTGCTCGGCCCCGCCCTGGCGCGCCTGTCGAAGACCTTCTCCTCCCGCGCCGAGTACAGGGATTTCTGGCGCGACCACCCGGCTCTCGGCCCGTACTGGAACGAGAGGATCGGGGCCTACATCGATTACGACCTCGACGGTGCCGCACCCCAGCTGAGGCCCTCGTCGAATCCCGACGCCGTCGCCGTGGACTCGATGCTGCTCGATGGCCAGGACGACTACCACGAGGCCCTCAGCGCACTGGGCATGCCCGTGGCTTTCCTGCATGCACCCCGGGGACTGGCCGACCAGGTCCCCCCGCTGTACCCCGACGGCGAATTGAGGCAGTTGGCAGCCCGCTACCCGCACGTCACCATCCACGAACTGGATGACGTGAACCACTACACCATCGTGTTGACGCCGCAGGGCGCTGCCCAGGTGGTCCCGATCATCGAGCAACAGGTCGTGCACGCGGCCACCGAGGAGGTCATCGCATGAGTATCGACAAGGTCGTCGGTTCCGCCGCCGAAGCGGTCAGTGGGATCGCCAAGGGATCGAGCATCGCCGTCGGCGGGTTCGGCCTCTGCGGGGTGCCCATGGTGCTCATCGAGGCGCTCCGGCAGGCAGGGGTGGGCGGGCTCGGGATCGTCAGCAACAACTGTGGCGTCGACGACTGGGGCCTCGGCGTCCTGCTGGCCGACGGGCTGATCGCGAAGATGACGTCGTCCTACGTCGGGGAGAACAAGGAGTTCGCGCGGCAGTACCTCTCGGGAGAACTCGAGGTGGAGCTCACACCGCAGGGCACGCTGGCGGAGAAGCTGCGCGCCGGTGGCAGCGGCATCGCCGCGTTCTACACGCAGACCGGAGTGGGCACACAGGTGGCCGAGGGTGGCCTGCCGAGGCGCTACAACACCGACGGCAGCATCGCCATCGCGTCGGAACCCAAGCCGATCCAGGTCTTCGACGTCGACGGCGAGCCGCGCGAATTTGTCCTGGAGGAGGCCATCTCCACCGACTTCTCCCTGGTCCACGCCCGTCTCGCCGATCGGCACGGCAACCTCGTCTTCGACAAGGCAGCCAGGAACTTCTCTCCCGTCGCCGCCATGGCGGGACGGGTCTGCATCGCGCAGGTGGAGCAACTCGTGGAGCCCGGCGACATCGACCCCGACCAGGTGCACCTCCCCGGCGTGTTCGTGGACAGGGTGCTGGTGGTCGGCATAGACGTCGAGAAGCGCATCGAACGCCGCACCATCACGGAAGGGGCCTGACATGGCGCTGACAAGGAACGAGATGGCAGCGCGAGCCGCGCGGGAACTCGCTGACGGGTCGTATGTGAACCTGGGCATCGGACTGCCGACGCTGGTGCCCAACTACGTCCCCGCGGGCGTCACCCTGGTGCTGCAGAGCGAGAATGGCATCTTGGGCGTGGGGCCTTATCCCACCGAGGACCAGGTGGATCCTGACCTCATCAATGCCGGCAAGGAGACCGTCACCGTGCTGCCGGGTGCCGCGTACTTCGATTCGGCCACCAGCTTCGGCATGATCCGGGGCGGCAAGATCGACGCCGCAATACTCGGGGCCATGCAGGTCTCGGCCGGCGGCGACCTCGCCAACTGGATGATCCCGGGGAAGATGGTCAAGGGCCCCGGCGGCGCCATGGACCTGGTGCACGGCGCCCGCCGCGTGATCGTCCTCATGGAACATGTTGCCCGTGATGGCTCACCCAAAATCGTTGACGAGTGCACCCTGCCCCTGACCGGCCGAGGCGTCGTGCACCGGATCATCACTGATCTGGCCGTCATCGACGTCACCGCTGGGGGCCTCGTCCTCAAGGAGCTTGCCCACGGCGTCAGCCTCGACGACGTCCGCAGCGCCACCGCTGCACCCCTGAGCCTCGACCCAGCACTGGAGCTGACATGAACACCATCCTCAACGGCATCACCGCCTCCCACATCTCCACACCGCGGCTGAGGGCCCACGTGCTGGAACGGCCGGCGTCGAACCCGCGCGCCACGGTCGTCCTCATCCACGGGAACGTGTCCTCCGCGCTGTTTTACCAGCCCCTGATGCTGGCCCTGGAGCCGGACGTCCGGGCGATCGCCATCGACCTGCGCGGCTTTGGCGGCTCGGAGATCCTGCCGATCGACGCCACCCGTGGCGTGCGCGACTTCTCCGACGACGTCGCCTCCGTCCTCGACGAACTGCAGACCGGTCCCGTCCATCTTGTCGGCTGGAGCATGGGTGGCGGTGTGGTCATGCAGTTCCTGCTCGACCATCCGGAGATGGTGGCCTCACTCACGCTGCAGGCACCTGTGTCGCCATACGGATTCGGTTCCACCTCGGGTTCTGACGGCGTGCTCATCAACGGCGGCGCCGGCAGTGGCGGCGGCGGGGCCAACGCGGACTTCGTCGCAAGCCTGCAGGCCGGTGACGACACCGCGGACTCCCCCACCTCAGCCCGCGCCGTGTTCCGCGGCACCTACGTGGCGCCCGGCTACGAATCGGAGCACGAGGACTTGTGGGTTGCCTCCATGCTGACCACCGCCACCGGCGACGGCAACTACCCGGGCACGGGCGTGCCGTGTGATGCCTGGCCGGGCTTCGCGCCGGGCGACTCCGGCGTGTTGAACACCATGGCGCCGACGCACTTCAACGTGTCGGGGATCGTCGATCTGCCCACCAAGCCACACATTCTGTGGATCCACGGCGACGCCGACGCCATCGTCTCCGACGCTTCTTTCTTCGACCTCAACCACCTGGGGGCGCTGGGCGCCATTCCCGGCTGGCCGGGCGCCGACGTCGCTCCCGCCCAACCCATGATCAGCCAGACCCGGGCCGTGCTGGACCGCTATGCCATCAACGGCGGCAGCTATGCAGAAGTGGTCCTCGAGGGTTGCGGGCACTCCCCCCACCTGGAGCAACCGGAACGGTTCCTCCAGGAACTGGCCGCGCAGTTCTAGAAGGGCACCCCGCACCTCACGATGATGTTCGCGTAGCTCGTCGTCTCGCCCGTGCGCACCACGAACGCGGCGTCGCTCACCTGCACTTTCAGCTGCTCATGCGGAACGTAGCTGACCGGCCTCAGCCGCTCAGAGACCCACTGGTTGACGTCTGTGGAGCGGGCCTCCTCCGCGATGACGGCGCCCTCCACCACCACCTCGGAGAGAATGGCGTCGAGGACGTCGATGAACCGCGGAATGCCGAACACCACGGAGAGGTCGATGACCTCCACTTCCCGGGGAATGGGCAGGCCGCAATCAGCGACGACGAACGTGTCTCTGTGACCCAGACGGGCCACAGCACGGGCCAGTTGGGGGTTGAGGATGCCTGATTTCTTCACGTCAGCCCACCTCCGGGAGCACGTCGTGCTCGGTCGGGTAGGAGGGCTGCGCTCCCGTGGCCGTGCACGCGAACGCCCCCACCCGGGCGGCAAATGCGGCGGAGTCCCGCAGAGACCAGCCCAGTGCGAGCCGCGTGGCGAGGGCGCCGACGAAGGCGTCACCCGCGCCGGTGGTGTCCACGGCCAGCACCGTCGGTGATGGCACGGAGGTCAACGAGTCGCCATCCCCAACGAGAGCGCCGTCTGCACCCAGCGTCAGGACCACGGACGGGACGCCTTCCTTCAGAAGCCTCCGCGCCATCGCGAGTTCGTCCTCGTGTTTCCCCACCCCGCCAGCCACAGGCTCCACTGCGCATCCGAGGAGTTCCAGAGTCAGGGAAGCTTCGTGCTCGTTGACCACGAGCGGGTCCGCAGCCATGATGACGGAGCGGTCCACCTCCAGCACGGGTGCCAGGTTGACGACGAGTCGACCCGTGGTGAGTTCGGCGGCGCGCTCGATCCCTGACCGGGGTATCTCGCCCTGCAAAACCACCACGGATGCCTGCGTGATCACCTCGTCAGCTTCCTGCACGGCAACGGCATCCATGGAGTCGTTGGCTCCCGCGATGACGATGATGTTGTTCTCGCCGCGGGCGTCCACCACCACCACGGCCAACCCCGTGGGTCCCGGGTGGACGCGCATCTGGTCAAGATCCACCCCCGCAGATCGAAGGCGAGACGTGGCGGGACCGGCGTTGGCGTCGTCGCCCACCGCCCCCACCATGTGCACGTCGCCACCCAGCAGCGCTGCTGCGACGGCCTGGTTGGCGCCCTTGCCGCCGGGAAGGATCAGCCCTCCCGAGCCGTGCAGCGTCTCCCCCGGCTGGGGGTGACGCTGCACATGGATCATGAGGTCAGCGTTGATGGACCCCACCACTGCGATGGTGTTGCTCACTGGAAGTCAGCCACATTGTCCTTGGTGACGGCGACCACCTCGACCGGCACCACTGCGGTGACCTCTTCATCGTCCAGAGCCTTCTTGGCCTGCTGGACCGCGAGCTTTCCGAGTTCTTCGGGCTGCTGGGCGATCGTTGCCACCATGGTGCCGTCGGCGACTGCCTTCAGTCCCTCTTCCGTGCCGTCGAACCCGACGACGAACACGTCCTTGCCCACGCGGGCTCCGAGAGCTTCCACAGCCCCGAGCGCCATTTCGTCGTTCTCGGCGAAGATGCCCACCACGCCGGAGTTGGCCTGCATCAGGTTCGTGGCCACGTCGAGGCCTTCGGCGCGGCTGAAGTTGGCCGTCTGCTTCGCAGCCACCTTGATGTCGGCGAAAGCGGCGATGCCCTCATCGAAGCCAGCGCCCCTGTCGCGCGAAGCAGAGGAGCCTGCCACTCCCTGGAGCACGACCACATCACCGGTCTCGCTGATCGCGGCCGCCAGTGCCTGCGCGGCCAGCTCCCCTCCCTGAGAGTTGTCCGAGGAGACGTAGGACGTGACGTCCACATCAGTGACGCCGCGGTCAACCGCGATCACGGGGATGTCCTTGTCCAGCAGGGCGGTCACGCCCTGGACCACCGCGTCGGAATCAACCGGGTTGACGATGACAGCGCTGGCCCCGGTGGTGAGTGCGTCGTTGAGCTGGTTCGTCTGAGTGGCGGCATCGTCCTGCGCGTCCACGATTTGCAGCTTGACGCCGAGGGCGTCCGCCTCCTTCTGGGCACCGTCACGCAACTGCACGAAGAACGGGTTGGACAGCGTCGACACCAGGAGGTGGATGGTCTGGCCACCCTCAGCGGTGCCACCGTCACGGTTGCAGGCAGCCAGCCCGGTGACGCTCAGCGTCAGGGCGACGACGAGCGAAGCGGCTTTCTTGAGATTCATGGTCGATCCTTATCTGTTGTATTGAGCGCTTGGTGGGGCTCAATCGTCCACTTTCTTGCGCAACGAGTCCATGCCCACCGCGATGGCGATGACGGCCCCGATGACCACCTGCTGCCAGAACGATGAGACGTTCAGGATGTTCAATCCGTTGCGGATCACGGCGAGCAGCAGAGCGCCGATCAGGGTTCCGAAGGCACCTCCCACGCCGCCGGCCAGCGATGCGCCGCCAATGACGACGGCCGCAATCGCGTCGAGTTCATACCCGGAACCCGCTGTTGGTTGCGCGGAGGACAACCGACCGGCCAGGACCAGTCCTGCCAACCCCGCGAACAGTCCAGAGAGTGCGTAGACGATGACGAGAACCTTCTTCACCGGAAGACCGGAGAGACGTGCTGCCTCCGGGTTGCCACCGATGGCGTACATCGTTCGTCCGATGACCGTCTTCTTGAGGATGAAGGCGCAGACGATCCCGGCGATGGCCATCATGATGATCGGTACCGGGATGGGACCCAGGCTCGAGCCCAGAAAGTTCACTGCGGCCGGGGTACGGATGGGCTTGCCGCCGGAGATCACCAGCGTCAAGCCGCGGGCGATGCTCAGCATGGCCAGCGTCGCGATGAACGGCGGCAGTTTGGCGTAGGCGACGGCGACACCGGACGCGGCGCCAGCGAGTGCACCCACGAGCAGTCCCACGATGAGCGCGAGCCACCCCGGGAGCCCCGCCCCCACGAACATGAAAGCGGAAGCCATCGCTCCGAGCGCCGCCATCGAGCCCACCGCCAGGTCAATGCCGGCCGTGACGATGACGAACGTCATCCCGAAGGCAAGGATGGCGATGACCGCGGCCTGGATCCCGACGTTGAGGAGGTTCCCGGCAGTCAGGAAGTTGGGCGTCGCGATGAACAGGGCCACACAGATGACCACAAGGCCCACGAGTGCGCCGTTGTCGGCCAGGAAGCGTTTCACCTGGCTGGCGGGCTTGGTCTGTGGCCTGTCGTCTGTTTTGGTTGACTCGCTCATTTCGTGTTCTCCTCTGCATCAGGCCCGCTCGAGCCGCTGACATCACTCACGGCCAACGTCATCACCGCGTCCTGGGTTGCTTCTGACACCGGCAGGATGCCGGCAACTCGTCCCCGACTCATCACCAGCACTCGGTCGCTCATGCCGAGGACTTCTGGCAGATCGCTGGACACCATCACCACGGCACCGCCTCGCGCGGTGATCTCGTTGACCAGTTCATAGATCTCCACTTTTGCCCCGACGTCAACGCCGCGGGTCGGCTCATCGAGCAGCAGGATGTCGGACTGCGCCAGTATCCAGCGCCCGAAGACTGCCTTCTGCTGGTTGCCACCCGAAAGGTTCTTGATCTTCTGATTCAGGCCTGCCATGCGGATACGAAGCGTGGCGGCGACGTCGCCGGCTCGCTTGCGTTGGCCTTTGAGGTCAGCCAGACCCATGTGGGACGACGAGTACAGCGTGGCGTAGCCGAGGTTCTCGTTGACGTCGGCGTTCAGCACCAACCCCTCACTCTTGCGATCCTCGGGGACGAGCCCGATGCCGTGCCTGATGGCTGTCGCCACGTCGTTCTTCTGGACCTTCTTGCCGTGCACCGTGACGCTGCCGGAGTCGTAGTCATCCGCCCCGGCCACTGCCCGGACCACCTCGGTACGACCGGCACCGACCAAACCAGCAATGCCGAGTACCTCGCCTGCGCGCACCTCGAACCCGATGTCGGCGAACGCACCGTCTCGTGTGAGACCTTCGACGGTGAGCACGGGCTCGCCCAGTTCCGGGACCTGCCGGGGGTACTGCTTGTCGATGCTGCGGCCCACCATGAGCTGGACCAGGGTTTCCTCCGGCGTACTGGCCGGCACTTCCTTGACGAACTGACCATCCCGCAGGACGGTGACCGTATCGCCGATGGTCGCGATTTCATCGAGGTGGTGGCTGATGAAGACCATCGCGACATTCTTCGTGCGGAGTTCCTCCACCACCGCGAACAGTTGGCGGATCTCCCTGCCAGTCAGCGACGCCGTCGGCTCGTCCAGGATCAGCATTCGGGCGTTGAGGCTGAGTGCCTTGGCGATCTCGATGAGTTGCTGCTTCGCCACCCCCAGCCGGCCCACAGGAGTGGTGAGGGGAATGTCGAGGCCGATCCGATCCAACGCCGCTTGCGCCTGCCGGTGCATTTCCGCCCTGTCGACCAGACCGAAACGGCTGGGCGTTCTGCCGAGCATCACGTTCTCCGCAACGCTCAGGTTGGGCGCGAGGTTCAGCTCCTGGTGGATCGTGGCGATGCCATGGGCCTCCGATGCCTTGGTGTCGGGCAGCTTGACCTCTTTGCCGTCGATGACGATTCGGCCACCATCGGGCTGGTAGATCCCGGCCATCATTTTGATCAGCGTCGACTTGCCTGCGCCGTTCTCGCCCAGCAACACCTGGACCTTGCCCGGATAGACCGAGACCGAGACGTCATCAATGACGGTCACCGGGCCAAATCTCTTCGTCACGTGTTCCAGTGACAGCACGGGCACAGCATCTGCGCCCGTCGTCCCGTCATGGGGATCCATACCTTCACCTCTCCCAGAGTGGTGTGCTGAGGGTGCACTACACATCAGCTATGCAGCAGGTTATCGACCTTGTGGGGCGGACATCAGGGAACCGAAGACTTGGCACCAGCCATGCTGGGACCATGTCCCACACGTCGATGCCGCACCCTGCAGCGGTCCCTGAACTCTCTCCGACCAGCCGCCTGACCCGACATGTGGCACGGATCGCACTGGGGGCGTTCCTGGTCTTTGCCGGTACGGGACACCTGACGTTTGCCCGGGAATCGTTCCAGGGTCAGGTGCCCGACTGGATCCCGATGGACAAGGACTTCGTCGTCCTCGCCTCCGGTTTCGTGGAGATCGCCCTGGGAGCGGCCCTGATCCTCGCCTGGAAGTGGCGCGTGGCCGTCGGCTGGGTGGTGGCAGCGTTCTTCGTCGCAGTTTTTCCCGGCAACATCTCGCAGTTGGTCACGCACAACGACTCGTTCGGGCTCGACACCGACCTCAAGCGATGGTTGCGGCTGCCGTTCCAACCCGTGCTGATCATCTGGGCGCTGTGGTCGACCGGTGCCTGGCGCGCATGGCGGGCAAAATGAGCCGCGATAGCGTTGGGCCCATGAACATCACTGTCATCGGCGGTACAGGTCACATCGGCACCTATCTGGTGCCCTCACTCGTGCGGGACGGTCACGAGGTCACCGTCGTGAGTCGCGGGCAGAGAAGGCCGTATTCCGACGATGCCGCGTGGTCGTCGGTGAAGTTCGTCACCTGCGAAAGGCAGAGGGCAGAAGCCGAGGGCACCTTTGGACGCTTCGTCGCTGATCAGCAGCCCGAGGCAGTGGTCGACCTCACCTGCTTCTCACCCCAGCAGGCACAGCAACTCCTCGATCCGCTGGACGACCAACACGTGGTGGCCACCGGCAGCAACTGGTCCTTCGGGCGCAGCACCGTGGTGCCCATGACGGAGGAAACACCCCGGCAGCCCCTGACAGCCAGCGACAGGGGCAAGGTCGCCATGGAGGAGTACCTGTTGCGCGGGCAGTCAAAGGTGTCCGCCTCAGTGGTGCATCCCAGCCACATCTCCGGCCCCGGCTGGCCAGCCATCAACCCCGCCGGCAACTACGACGTCGGCGTCTACAGGTCGCTGAAACGTGACGGCTCGGTGACGCTGCCGCTCGACGGGATGGCCCTCCTGCAGCACGTCCACGCCGCTGATGTGGCCGAGGTGCACCGGTTGGCGCTGACCCGACCCGACGTGTCGGCGGGCGAGTCCTTCAACGCCGTCGCCGAGCAGTCGATCACGCAGCGTGCGTACGCCACCCTGCTGGCGCGGCACTTCGGCCACGAACCGCGGATGAGGTTCCTGCCCTGGGCCCAGTTCGTCGCAGAAGTGGGCGAAGCCCACGCCAGCGTCACTTACGGTCACATCACGCGCTCCCCCCACTTCTCCATGGCGAAGGCGCGTGACGTGCTGGGGTTCATCCCCCGGTACAGCGAGGAGCAGACGGTACTGAGCGCCGTGGACGCGCTCGACATCTGACGGAGTTCGTCGTCGGGACTACTGAAAATCCGCCTGCCACAGGTCCGGGCCAAACACCTCGTACTGGATGTCCGTCGGTGCGATGCCGCGATCGATGAGTGAACCACGTGCGGCCTGCAGGAACGGCATCGGACCGCACAGGTAGTACATGGCTCCCTCGGGCAGGTCGACGTCGGCGAAGTTCATGTAGCCGGTATGGACCGAGTCTGCGTTCAACGCACTCGTTTCGCCATTCTCGTACCAGACGTGCAATTCGGCATTGGGCAGAGATGCGATATCGGCCGCGACCTGGCGTCGCAGGGCAAAGTCACTCTCTCCCGTGTCAGCGTGCAACAGCTGAATGGGCAAGCCGGAACCGGCATTCGCCAGGTGCGAGAGCATCCCTGCCATCGGCGTGATGCCAACACCGGCGCTGGCGAACACGACAGGGCGGCCCGAGTCGTCGAGCACGACATCGCCGTACGGAAGCGACATGGTCAGGCGGTCACCGACCTTGACGTCGTCGTGCAAGAGGTTCGACACCTCTCCGTCCGGCTTGCCCTCGCCCGTGACCCGCTTGACGGAGAACTGACGGTGTTCACCGTCGTCGACCGCGGTGAGACTGTACTGACGAGGCTGGTGAATGCCGTCCGGCATCAGCATCTGGACGGTGACGTACTGCCCGGGCAGGGAGGTCCTGACCAGACGATCATCGACCTTCCGCACCTTGAAGGTCACGACGTTGTCGGTCTCCTGGATCTTGTGGATGACCTCCCATTCCCGCCACACGGTCTTGGAGGTGACACCCCGGGCGCTGTAGAGGCCGCGTTCCAGATTGATGAGGGTGTCGGCCATGATCCAGTACACCTCGTCCCAGGCAGCCGCGACCTCCTCGGTCACCGCATCCCCCAGCACGTCGACGATGGCCCACATCAGATGGTCGTGAACGATCTGGTACTGGTCCGGGGCGAGGCCGAGGGAGACGTGCTTGTGGGAGATGCGGTTGAGCAGCGACTCGGGCATCTCGTCCGGGCGCTCGATCAGGAACGTGGCAAAGGACGCCACCGATCCGGCCAGGGCCTGCTGTTGGGCGCCGTCGGCCTGATTTCCGCGGTTGAACGTCCCGTCGAGCAATTCCGGGTGTGCCGCGAACATGTGCTTGTAGAACCGGCCGGCAATCTCCGTGATGTTCGCACCCACCACTGGGAGTGTGGCTTCGATGACTGGACGTGACTTCTTGGACAACAACATGAATGGCCTCTGGGGGTAGGCAAGTACTGCTTGGTCCTGCACGATCCTAGTCCTGCCACACCGTGCCAATATCGGTAAACCCTCAACTTCGAGACTTCTCGGTGTACCCGCGTGGATGGAGCCCGGATCTGCAGCAGGCTGTTGGGGAGGGCGGGAACCACCCTGTCCTGCAACCCCGGGGGGAAGTGCCAGTCGAGGTCCCAGAACCAGATTTTTCATCGCTTCGCGCGATCCGTTTTTGTCAGTGGTGCGCGGGACAATTGAATATGAGCAAGGAACAGGCGGGGCGGGCGT
>JAUNVL010000167.1 GCA_030537675.1 Propionibacteriaceae bacterium
CACCACCCATCAATAAGCCAACCAGAAATTCTTCAGCAGTTTCCCGAATGGTCTCGGGTCTTATGAGAGAATGAAACTGCGCCGTGCGACGACGAGCCGCGCCCATCGGCGACTTTGACTTGACGACGGCGTGAGTTGAAAGAAGATTATGAAAAAGACGTTTGAAGAAAACGTAACAGATGCGCAGAAATTCATGGATGGCGAGCGTTTCAGCGCTGTCACTCGTTTGTATTCAGCCCGCCAGGTGGCAGAGCAGCAGGGCACACTCGAAAGCGGATATCCGGTCGCGCGTGCCAACGCCGAGGCTTTCTACGCCCGGCTGCGGGAACTTTACAGCCAAGGCAAATCGATCACCACGTTCGGCCCTTATTCGCCGAGCCAGGCCGTGACCATGAAGCGCCAGGGCATCGAAGCCATTTACCTCGGCGGTTGGGCTACATCAGCCAAGGGTTCGGTCCAGGAGGATCCTGGCCCCGACTTGGCGAGTTACCCGCTGTCGCAGGTCCCCGACGAGGCCTCGTCGATCGTGCGCGCCTTGCTGGCTGCCGACAAGAACCAGACCTATCTGCGCTCGCGGACGAGGGCCGAAGATCTCGAAGGAGCTCCGGAGCCGATTGACTACAGCCCGTTCATCATCGCCGACGCCGACACCGGCCACGGCGGTGATGCGCACGTGCGCAACCTGATCCGCCGCTTCGTCGAGGTAGGCGTCACCGGCTACCACATCGAGGACCAGCGGGCCGGAGCCAAGAAGTGCGGACACCAGGGGGGCAAGGTCCTTGTGGGCGTTGATGAGCAGATCAAGCGCCTCAACGCGGCCCGTTTCCAGCTCGACGTCATGGGTGTGCCTGGGATCATCGTGGCTCGCACCGACGCCGAGGCAGCCACGCTGCTGGACAACAACGGCGATGAGCGCGACCACCCGTTCATCCTTGGCGCCACGCAGAGCGGTGTGCCCAGCTACAAGCTGACCAGCCTCGCGCTGCAACGCGTCTTCTACAACGCTGGCGCGACGATCTTCGACGGTTTCCGTCTCTACGAGGTCAGCGACGACGAGTACGCCGCCGCCGATGCCTGGCTGGAGCGCACTGGCCTGAAGGCCGAGGCTGAGAAGGCCGTCAAGGACACCACTGGTGAACTCGACCCAATCATCGAAGAGGCTTACGACAACCTCGACAACAAACTGGTCGAGCGCTGGGAGACCGACGCCGGTTTGATGACCATCGGCGAAGCTGTCCTGGCCGCCCTCAAGCTCAGCGAGGAGGACGGCAACGACGCGCCCATCAGCGAGGAGGAGTGGACCGAGTTCGCCAGGACCGCCTCCTTCTGGAGAGTGCGAGCCAAGGCACGTGAACTGGGCATCGAGTTCTACTGGGACGGAGACGTCGCCCGTACCGCCGAGGGCTTCTACCAGATTCGTGGCGGCCTGGATTACGCCATACGCAAGTCGCTCTCGGTTGCACCGTTCGCCGACATCATCTGGATGGAGACCGCTTCGGCTGACGTCAAGTATGCGGAGGACTTCGCTGAGGCGATCCATGCCGAGTTCCCCGAGCAGATGCTGGCCTACAACCTTTCGCCCTCGTTCAACTGGGACTCCACCGGCATGAGCGATGACGAGATGCGTGAGTTCCCCCAGCAGATCGGCGCTGCCGGCTTCGTGTTCAACTTCATCACCTATGGTGGCCACCAGATCGACGGCGTGGCGAGCGAAGAGTTCGCCACCAGCCTGCTGCACGACGGAATGCTGGCGCTGGCGAAAGTGCAGCGCAAGATCCGTCTGCTGGAGTCGCCGTACCGCACTCCGCAGACCCACGTGGGTGGTCCACGCATGGACGCAGCCCTCGCGGCGTCGTCGGCGCGTACCGCCACCACCAAGGCGATGGGCAAGGGCTCCACTCAGGTCCAGCACCTGGCAGCAATCGAACTGCCCACGAAGGTCCTCGCGGGGTGGATCAAGACTTGGAGTGAGGTCAACGGCATTTCTGAAAAGTTGACCGTCCGGCTGCGCCCGAGCCGTGAGGCCGCCGACGTTCTGGAACTGTCGTTGCTCGGAGAGGGCGGTGAGGAGGACAAGAAGGCGAACATCGTCTTTGCGCCCACCACCGATCGCCGCGAGCGCGTCATCTTGTCGGTGAGGGATCAGAATACGTTCGACGAGAGCCTGCGCAGGAAGAGGCTGATGTCGCTGATGCACCTGTACCTGATCAGGCGGTACAAGGCCAGTACAGTGCACTACCTGTCACCGACCGAGGACAACAATCAGCAGACACGGAGCATGGCCGAACAAGGTCTGTTCTCCGACGTCAACACTGAGGTGGGACAGATCATCGTCGCCAAGGTCGACGAGGCCAAGGTGGCCACGCTGACGGACGATTCCACCGGCGCAATGGACACCTTCATTCGCAAGGGGAACTGACCCAGCAACACCGGTGGTGTTCGCCTTGGCTGCGGCCAGCCCGCTCTCGATCGGAGGGCGAGGTGGCCGCAGTCCCAGCGGTCCATCGACTGGTGAGGTGATTCCTGTGTTGTGGACCAGATGAGTGACAACTGTGTCGATGACGTCCAGCGACTCATGGGTGTGACGGTTGGGCAGGCGCACGACGAGGTCGTGGTCGGATCCATCTTGCCGGCCACGTGACGGTGGTCCTGTACCCATCACAAGACGTGGGAGGGACTTTCGTCTAGGCGAATGTTCTACGGGTCAGCGGCATCTTGCTCTGGCCCGACGGCGGTGTCCTGACGGCGAGTACTTGGCTTACGCCGACCCAGTTCGCCTCGAAACCGACCGCGGAGCCGGCCATGTAGAGCCGCCACACTCGGGCCCGCCCCGCGCTCGTCAGACGTACGGCCTCATCCCACTGCGCGTCGAGGTTACTCACCCACGCCCGTAGCGTACGGCCGTAGTGTTCACGCAGCGACTCGACGTCCCGTACCTCGAATCCGGCGGTCTCCAGGACGTCGATCATGGGGGCAAGCGGGATGAGTTCGCCGTCGGGGAAGACGTAGCGCCAGATGAGGGAAGTTTTGTCCCGCTTGGTGTTTCGCGTTCCTGGACGGCGTGAGATGGCGTGGTTGAGCAACCGGCCACTCGGTGTGAGTAAGTCGTAGAGGTTGGTTGCATACGTCGGCAGTTGGTCGAAGCCCACGTGCTCGGCCATCCCTATGCTCGAGATCGCGTCGTAGGGCCCGTCCGTGATGTCGCGGTAGTCCTGGACGCGGATCTCCACGAGGTCTGCCAACCCCTGCGCCAGGACACGCTCGCGGGCCAGAGCCGCCTGCTCCTGCGAGAGGGTGACCCCTACGGCGTGGACCCCGTACTCACGTGCCGCATGGATGACGAACGACCCCCAGCCGCACCCCACGTCGAGGACCCTCATACCCTCTTGCAGCCCGAGCTTGCGGGCTACGTGGTCGAGCTTCGAGCGCTGCGCGTCGTCGAGGTCATATGTCGCGTCGGGCTCCTGCTCGTAGTACGCGCAGGAGTAGACCATGCTGGGCCCGAGGACGATCCGGTAGAAGTCATTGCCGACGTCGTAGTGGTGGGAGATCGCCTCGGCATCGCGACGGCGGGAGTGCAGACGCCCACCGAGTCGGGGCTCCTCTGCAGGGCGACGCGGTGGCGGGCCGATTGCACCCAACGTGATGGCAGCGCGGGCGATGGCAGCCGTCGTGTCGGCTCCAATGTTGATGCCCGGGCCACGGGCTGGATCGACGAAATCATTGAGCGTCGACATCGCCTCCATCAGGTTGCCGTCGATCTCGAGATCTCCCGAGACGTAAGCGCGGACGAA
>JAUNVL010000168.1 GCA_030537675.1 Propionibacteriaceae bacterium
CGGTGTCGCCCAGATCGATGTCGATGTTGTTCGGCGCGCCGTAGGATCCGTCCCAAGGGCTATGGAACATCGTGGATTCAACCCAGTCAAACGCCTTGTCGATGCCACCCGTCGGAACCTGCGAGGGAATGGTGTTGATCGCCGTGAGTCCGGTGATGCCTTGGGTGCGATTCTGGCCGGCCTTGAGCTTCACAGGAAGTACCGCAGTGCCTGTGGAAGTGTCAGCGCCCGCGACGACCTTGGCCGTCAGCGTCACGTTCATCGGATCGGTGCCGTGGGGAACGGTCACGTCCACGGAGAACTGCTCGGTGGCTTCACCAGCCACTGTTATCGGAGCAACTGCACCAATGGTGAGAGTTGAGGGGCCGGTCACGGTGGCGGTGTACGTGGCCTCACTTCCGGCAGTGTTGGCCACGTTGAACGTGACGGTGTTGCTGCCACGGTGCAGTACCTGGCCTGCAACCGCGGTGACTGTGGCCGTCGCGGCGCGAGCCATGCCAACAGGCATGACGAGCGTCAACGCGGTGACCAACGCAGTCAGGATGACGAGCAGCCGCGAATGGCGAACTCTCTGGTGCATGTGGAGCCTCCCGTAATGAGTCAACACCTGTGTCGACCACAATTGCGGGCAAGTCTGTCGAAGAGGTCAGACAACTGTCAACGAACGGTCACAGCGCGAGGTCAGAATGAGCATTCCCTGTGCACGGCGACGGGCCCCTGAGAACGGGTCCATCCTCGATCACCCGACGGTGCGCTCAGCCCTGGCAATATCCCAGGCCGCGATGATCTTGTCGTTCAACCCGAACATGATGGCCTTCTCCTCCGGCTCCGCATGGTCGTGCCCCAGCAGATGCAGCAACCCGTGGATCAGGAGGTACTCGGCCTCGGCGTCGGGTTCCCGACCATTCTCGGCCGCTTGCCTCGCCGTGACCTGCGGGCACAGCACGATGTCGCCCAGCAGGCCCAGCGGTGGCTCGTCATCGTCGTCCGGTGCGCGGAGTTCGTCCATGGGAAAGCTCAGGACGTCGGTGGGACCGGGAAGGTCCATGAAGCGTTCGTGGTAATCCGCCATGGTGGTCTCGTCGACCAGCAGGACCGACAGGTCAGCGAGCGGGTGGATCCGCAGCTTGTCCAGTGCGAAGCGCGCCAGCGCCACCAGTCCGAGCTGGTCCGCCTCCACGCCCGACTCGTTGTTGACGTCGATCACGGCTTCCTCCCTGAGAGGCGCTCGGGAACCACTTGGTCAAGCGTGTCGAACTTGTCGTAGGCCTCCACGATCCTGCCCACCAGTTGGTGGCGGACGACGTCGCGCGCTGTGAGCGTGCAGAACTGGATGTCGTCGATGCCGTCGAGGATCCCCTGCACCACGCGCAGTCCGCTGCGGACACCACCTGGCAGGTCCACCTGGGTGATGTCGCCCGTGACCACGACTTTGGAACCGAAGCCGAGGCGCGTCAGGAACATCTTCATCTGCTCTGCTGAAGTGTTCTGTGCCTCGTCGAGGATGATGAACGCATCGTTGAGGGTCCGGCCTCGCATGTAGGCGAGCGGGGCCACCTCGATGGTCCCGGAGGCCAGCAGCTTGGGTACCGCCTCGGCCTCCACCATGTCGTGCAGTGCGTCGTAGAGCGGCCGGACGTAGGGATCGATCTTCTCGCTCAGGGTGCCCGGCAGGAATCCCAGCCGCTCCCCCGCCTCGATGGCCGGGCGGGTGAGGATGATGCGGCTGACCTGCTTGGCCTGCAACGCCTGCACTGCTTTGGCCATCGCCAGGTACGTCTTGCCGGTGCCGGCCGGGCCGATGCCGAAGACGATGGTGTGGCGGTCAATGGCGTCCACGTAGCGCTTCTGGTTGAGGGTCTTGGGGCGGACCGTCTTGCCACGGGCGGAGACGATGTCCGCGGTGAGGATCTCGCTGGCTTTGGCATCAGGATCGCTCGACATGCCCACCACCCGGGAGACCGTCTCGGCAGTGAGTCCCTGTCCGGTGCGGAGGATGGTGATCATCTCCGTGATGATGTCCACGGACGTGGCCACCTGGGAGGTGTTGCCCGTCAGGGTGATGACATGACCACGCACGTGGAGGTCGGCCTCCAGTGAGTCCTCGAGCACGCGGAGATATTCGTCACGGGGGCCGAGAAGTTTGACCATGTCGATGGAGGCGGGAACCTCCAGAGTGCGCGTGCCCTCAGCCCGGTCCAGAGCGGTGATGGAGTTCAGTGTCTTCGCCTTCTCAGTGTCGCCCGGGGCGGCTTTCGCTCCGTGAGTTCCACCGAGTGTAGTGCGCCGATGGACGAATCAGTCCTCACCCCGGGACGTCCTTGTGGTGGCACCGGTTCAGGAGTCGAGGTCGTCCTCGTCATCCTCAGAGATGATGTGCATGGCAGCTTCCTCGGCGCTCGCTGCACCGCCGCTGAAACCGACGTCGCTTCCAAGCGTGTGCTCGCCGCCCGGCCCCTGCACCTGCATCAGGCGCCCGGCGCGTTCGCGGCCCACCTGACGGTCCTCCTTGGCGGCGTTCCAGTTCACCGCTGAGGGCTTCTTCTCCGGCTCCTCCTGCTTGATGCGCTGCTCGATGGTCTCGCCACGGCGCATTTCCTCAGGGGTGTTGCCGAAGCCCTGGGCAGCCGACCAGTTTTCTGGCGTGGTGTATCCCTCGTCGAGGACGTCCTCGACGCCGCGATCGATCAGGGAATCACCCTCCTGGATCTGGTCGAGTTGTTCCGACTCGTCCGGAACCTGGCTGTCGTAGTCAGCTGTGTCGCTCATGGCTCCATCCTGCCACCTGCGAGGTCATGGCGGGGCGAAACACGTACCCGCTGGCGGACTGGGAGCGACTCGGGATCCACGCGTAGGATGCGCCAAATGACCAAGGCAGAAAACGCGCCGCAGGACCGCGCCCACTTCGCCCAACGGGGGCGCGGGAACTACGACCTGATCGTCGCACTCTTCTGCTCCTTCCTGCTGATTTCCAACGTGTCAGCGGTCAAGCTCATCGCCTTCGGGCCGGGAGTCGACGTGATGGGTTTCCCGCTGCTGCCACTGATCACCGACGGCGGGGCCCTGCTCTTCCCGCTCACCTACATCTTCGGCGACGTGCTGGCTGAGGTGTACGGCTTCCGCGGCGCACGTCGCGCCATCATCATCGGCTTCGCCGTCTCGGTGCTCGCCTCGCTGACATTCCTGCTCGTCGGCATCGCTCCGCCCGCAGCGGACTGGCACAACCAGGAGGCCTTCGACGCCATCCTCGGTTTCGTGCCGCGGATCGTGTTCGCGAGTCTCTTGGGCTACTTCGCCGGCCAACTGCTGAACGCGTTCGTCCTCGTGCGGCTGAAAGAGAGGGCACCTGACGGATCACTCTGGTCGAGACTGCTCGGATCGACCCTCGTGGGCGAAGCTGCCGACACCACCATCTTCTGCATCATCGCCTTCGGTGGGATCGTCACCGGCGGCACGCTGGTCAACTACATCCTGGTGGGATACATCTACAAGGTGCTGGTGGAGGTCCTGCTGATGCCCGTCACCTACAGGGTCATCGCGCTGGTGAAGAAGCACGAGCCGAGCCTGCACCAACCCTGAGCGGTCGCCGTCGGAGAGAGGACGCTCACCGACGAAAAAGTACTGCCAGATTGAGAAATCGACTCTTCAAACGCCTATTTTGGGATCCAGCCGTACTTTCTCGTCAACAGCTAATGGACTGGGCTCAGACACGGTTGGCACGGGCGTAGAACCTTCCGAGG
>JAUNVL010000169.1 GCA_030537675.1 Propionibacteriaceae bacterium
CCTATCCGGCCTGCGGGGCTCAACTGCCAGCATTGCTAGCAGGAGGTGGACACCATGAGCTCTCTGACGATGTTCGGCACCCAACAGGCCACCACCGCCAAGGAAGCCCTGAAATTGCCTTGGTCTTGTGGAGGACCGGCACTCTGCGGTCTTCAAACTCGATTACGTCCGGCCCTCGGTCGTGCCCAGAACGAAGGCGCGATGCGGCTCGTCGGGGATGAGAGAGCGACGGAGGCGACGGTGTTCTCCACTGACAGGATTTCCGCCTCGACCAACTCGGTCGTTGCGCTGCGGATAGTCGTCAGATCGTTGGTGACAAGTGTCGTCTACTCCCTGACCGCCGGTGAGACGTCGGCTTCAGGCCTCGATTGCGCCCGAGAGCAGGGCGGCGGCGTCCCCGGCCCGTTGACCGTGGTGGTAGCCCAAGGCGTCGAAACCGCCTCGCACCCTGGAGGAGCTCCGCGCAGAGAAGCGCTGCTCCATGAACTCGCTGATCTGCTCGTCCCGGGAACGAAGGACCGGCAGGAACGTGTCCGAATGTGCCTTGGCCTCGTCGAAAGCCACACTGTTCACCGCAGCGAGTCGGGCATCGATGCGGCTGATGAAGCCCTGCAGGAAGGCGGCCCTGAATGACTGGGATCTGGTCCGGCTCCCCGGTGGCGCGGCGACGCTGGCTGCCGCCAGGGCGTGATGGGCCTGGACGAGCAGCGAGGTGAACAGCAACTCAACCACCTCAAGGTCCGTCGAGAACCCGATGACGCTGGACATCTCCACGCTCTCATGAAGTACAGCCTGGCAGCGGGAGTGCTCGGCAATCACCTGAAGGAGGAGCGCCTTGGCGTCCAGGTACGGCGGATCGATGGGGATGCGGATCACACCCGGGGCTGCGGGACCTGAGCCTGCACCGGCCAGCATCGCCTGATCGAGTGCGTGCTTGGTCATGAGCTCCTGGGCCTTGGCGGTGAAGGCGATGGCTTCTGACTCGTACTGAGTGGATTCCGCCTTGGCCAGCAGTGCACGTACCCGTTCCAGCATGGGGTTGGTCGAGGCGGGTGCCTGCTTCGAGGCGAGCCGGCGGGAGGAGCGGACTCCAGAAGGTGGCACCAGGAGTGGCTCCAGAGCCGGCATCCCGGACAGAAGCATCGCAAACCGGTAGACCAGCTTGAGCCAGTCGGGGTGGGATGCCGCCCAGGCCGCCATCCAGCCCGTTTCGGCCACCTTGCTGGGCAGCCGAGCAGCTTCCCACTGCCGGAGCCAACCGGCATCCTTGGCGGTGGGCCCGACCCGCACATCACGCTCCACCGCCACGACGACGCGAGTCAGATCTGCCACATGCGACTTCCCGTGCCTTGACAGGTGGCGGATCAGCTCCGTGGGTTGCCAGCCGCCCCGGCCGTAGAGATCGCGCACCCAGGACAGCAGCACGGGTTCGGCATTCGCTTGGAACACGGCAGAGTCGATTTCCTCGGCACTGGTGCGCCAAATTCCGTAGACGGTGCCAGCGCGAGCCCAGGCGAGAACGTCCGCAGTGGTCATGCGCGCCGGAAGCGGCTGCGGTTCAGGCCAGTCGAAGGTGTACGTCTCCGCCCCAGGGCCACGTGTATCCTGGCCATCCCCCACCGTGTCCCGGGCTCGCTGCTTGGCCCGTACCTTGGCGCGGGCGGCTCGCTTCTCCTGGCTTCGACGACTCACTCTTCGAGCCTAGCGACGCCCTCCGACACAAAACCGAGTCGCTCAAGCAACCCTGCCTACGCGAACGCATGACCCGTGCGTCGCGTCTGGGCTATCACGACCGCGAGCCGACAGGTCCTGCACTGCCTGCTGGTGGTTCCGTAATCCGTATGCACCATGCAGCCCGGGCCGTCCGCGTCGGAGGACTCATGCATATCGAAAAATCCCCTGCGACCAGCAACGTCTACCGTCGCCCGGCAGGAGGGCTTTTCTCACTCCTCGAACTCGGCAACTGTAGAACTTCACCGGCATGGCCACACCCCGGCCGGTACCTTGTTGAACGACCTTCCTGACGTATTCGGCAACTCTGGACGCCGGCGCGTCGCCGGGAGGTCTGACGTCAGCAACAGATGCCTGGAGAGTTCGACATGAGCAAATCTGCACTCAGCGGTTCCGAGAAGAAGAAGCGCAAGAGGTCCTGGTGGGCCATCTTGCTGCTTGTTGTCGACTACACGGTCAAGATCGTCGCGGTGGGAACGGTTCCGGAAAATCGGAAAACGGGCTCGTCGTTCGCGTGGCTGATGCTCATTCTCTTTGTGCCAGTGCTCGGCTTGCCGCTCTTCCTCATACTGGGCAGCCCCTACGTACAGGGACGTCGACATCGGTTGCAGGGCGAGGTCAACGACTACGTCGCCCGTACCTGGCCGAAGCACGCCGGCAAGGAACCAGATCTGACGGATTATCCAGGCGCTGAATCCATCGTCGCGAGCAATCGACGCCTCGTGTCATTTCCTCTGGCAGCCGGGCGCCACGAGAAACTCCACGGCAATTCCGAGGATTCGGTCCGCGCCATGGCTGCTGCGGTGGACAAAGCCACCTCCGAGGTTCACGTCGAGATCTACATCATGGCGTGGGACCAGACCACAGATGTGTTCTTCACCGCCCTTGCCGACGCAGTCAAGCGAGGAGTGAAAGTCCGTCTCCTGTTCGACCACATCGGTACTCGCGGATACCCCGGCTACAAGGAGTTCCTGGCCAGGATGACCGACGCGGGTATCGAGTGGCACCGCATGATGCCCATCGATCCCCTCCACGGACGTTGGCGTCGCCCCGACCTGCGCAATCACCGAAAGCTGCTCGTCGTCGACGGCGTCGTCGGGTTCATGGGATCCCAGAACATGATCGACTCGAGCTACCTCAAACCCAAGAACGTGGAGTTGGGCAGACGTTGGAAGGATCTCAACATCGAGGTCACGGGGCCCATCGTCGATTCTCTGGCGGCCGTTTTCGCGATCGACTGGTACACCGAGACCAAGGAGAAACTCGAGTTTGTCTCGCGCGCGGCAACAGAGGAGTCGTTGTCAGACGCCGATGGTCGCAAAGCGGCTTTTCAGCTGGTTCCATCGGGTCCCGGATTCCCCACGGAGCCGAATCTGCGGATGTTTGTCTCCCTGATGCATCGGGCCCAGAAATCTCTGATCATCACCAGCCCCTACTTCATCCCGGAGGACTCGCTCCTGGGCGCCATCACGACGGCTGCCTACCGCGGCGTGAACGTTGAACTGTTCGTCTCGGAACAGGCAGACCAATTCATGGTGCAACATGCCCAGCGCTCCTATTACAAGATGCTGCTCGAGGCCGGCGTCAAGATCTATCTGTACCCGAAGCCAACCGTCCTGCATGCCAAGCACTTCACGATCGACGACGAGATCTCGGTGATCGGATCCAGCAACATGGACATGCGCTCCTTCGCGCTCGACTACGAAATCATGCTCCTCGGATTCGGAGAAATACTCGCCTCGGAACTTGCCGAGGTTCAGGATGGCTATCGCGAGGTGTCACACCTGCTTACCGCTGATGAGTGGGAATTGGAGCCGTGGTACCGCAAGTACGTCGACAACGTGATGAGGCTCACTTCTGACATTCAGTGACCCTCGACGGTCGAGGCTGCGCCGCGGCGGGTCGATGACTGTCAGAGCTTCAGTGGGTGGCCTCCCACAGCTCCCGGCCGTGCCGGACATCGCCG
>JAUNVL010000170.1 GCA_030537675.1 Propionibacteriaceae bacterium
ACGCCGGGGCCCGTGATGAACATGTGGGCCTTGCGGGTCTGGATGATGAAGTCCGTCAGGGCCGGCGAGTAGGCCGCACCACCGGCGCAGGGGCCGGCGATGATCGAGATCTGTGGGACGGCACCGGAGAGCAGCACGTTGGCGTAGAACACCTTGCCGTAGCCGGAGAGGGAGTCGATGCCCTCCTGGACCCGGGCGCCGCCCGAGTCGTTGATGAAGACGAACGGGGTGCCGGTCATCAGAGACGCCTTCAGCGCCTCGGTGACCTTGATGGAGTGCGCCTCGCCTGCTGAGCCACCCATGACGGTGAAGTCCTGGCTGGCCAGGTGGACGGGGCGTCCCAGGACCAGGGCGGAACCAGTGACCACGCCATCAGCGGGCATGTCGGCCTTGTCCATCCCGAAGGTGGTGGTGCGGTTCCGTCGGAAAGCACCCGTCTCCTGGAATGATTCCTCGTCGATCAGGGCCGCGATGCGTTCCCTGGCGGTCAGCTTGCCCTTGGCGCGCTGCTTGTCCAGCTTGTCCTCGCCGCCACCGGCCTCAACCTTGGTCCGTGCATCGTCGAGCTGCTTGAGGCGCTCGGCCATCGTGTGTTGCTTGCTCATCTATTCCACTCCTCAGACTGGCTCGACGGAAACGCTGTGCGACCGCCCGTTGACGCTGACGTTGTATTTGGCGGGGCCGGAGATCCCTTGGGACTTGGCCTTGGCCGCTGCCTTCTCGCTCTTCAGCTGCTCGGCGGTCTTGCCCACATTCTTGGGGCCCTCCGGGCGCTCCTTGAAGAACTTGGGGGCAACACCCGGGAACATGGCGTTGGTGAGAACGTCCTCCTCGGTGTTGTTGTAGCCCTCCAGCCCTTCGGCCTGGGTCACGAGCTCATCCCATTCCGGGGTCAACAGGTCTGCGGGACGCACGGTGATGGGGTCCTTCTTCGCCTGCTTCTTCGCCATCTCGACGATCTCGGGGGTGCGCTCACCGGGGCAGGTGCCGTAGTAACCGAGCATCAGGTCGGCGAACTCGCCCGTCATGACCTTGTAACGGCCCATCAGGACGTTGAACACGGCCTGGGTGCCGACGATCTGCGACGACGGGGTGACCAGCGGCGGGTGGCCGGCGTCAGCCTTGACCCTGGGGACCTCCTCCATGACCTCACGGATGCGGTCGCCGGCACCCTGGGCCTTCAGCTGACCCTCCATGTTCGACAGCATGCCGCCGGGGATCTGGCTGAGGAAAATGTTGGTGTCCACGAGCGTGGCCGACTCGAACTCGGAGTACTTGGGGCGGACGCCGGCGAAGTGGTCGCGGATCGACAGCAGCCGATCCATGTCCAGGTCGGTGGTGTACTCGGTGCCCTTCAGCATCTCCACGAGCGACTCGGTGGGGTTGTGTCCCGGGCCGAGCGACATCGAGGAGATGGAGGTGTCGACGACGTCGGCTCCGGCCTCGATGGCCTTCATCAGGCTGACCAGCGTCACGCCGGTGGTGGAGTGGCAGTGGACGTTGATCTGGACGTCGCCGTAAGTGTCCTTGATGCCCTTGACGATGTCGTAGGCGGGCTGGGGCGCAAGGAGCGCGGCCATGTCCTTCAGGCAGATGGACTCGGCCCCCATGTCGAGGAGTTGGCCGGCGCGCTTGATGAACACCTCGGGCGTGTGAACCGGCGAGACGGTGTAGCAGATGGTGCCCTGTGCGTGCTTGCCGACCTTCTTCACCGCTGCCATGGCGCGGGCCATGTTGCGGGGGTCGTTCAGGGCATCGAACACCCGGAAGACGTCCATGCCGTTCTCGGCGGACTTCTCGACGAACTCGTCGACCACCATGTCTTCGTAGTGGCGGTAACCCAGGAGGTTCTGGCCGCGCAGCAACATTTGCAGGCGCGAGTTGGGCATCAGCTTGCGGAAGGTACGCAGCCGCTCCCAGGGGTCTTCGTTGAGGAATCGGATGCAGGCGTCGAACGTCGCACCGCCCCAGCACTCGACCGACCAGTATCCGGCTTTGTCGATGTCCTCGCATGCATCGACCATGTCTTCCATGGCCATGCGGGTGGCCATCAGGCTCTGGTGGGCGTCGCGGAGAGCCAGCTCGGTGACGCCGATCTTTCGTGGACTCATGGTCACCATCCAACCATGGCTCCGCGCTGCCCCGGAAAGCGCCCCCTCATAAAAATGGGGGCCACCGTGAGCCACTTCCCTGCCGCAGACATGTGCTCACCCGGTGCGCCGGCGCATGCTCTCCCGCGATGGAGGGCGCTCGTGAAGCGGGCCACTGGCTCCCAGGGTCACGGGTGCTGCCGTCGCGCGTTTGCTGCGCACAGTCATGCGGAGACAAGAACCGCCGCACATCTCGTGGAGGAGACGTACGGCGGCTTGTTCACAAGAGTAAGTCAGTTTGAGGGCGTGAACAACACGATGTTGTTGAACACCTCTTTACGGACCAGCTTGTAGGTGTAGCCATTGCCCTTCTTGGTCGCCGCCACCACGTCGGAGACGATGTAGCTTCGGCACCCATTGCCTCCCGACACCGCCGTGTCGCACTCGGTGCGCCACTGCCTTCCCGCGATCGTGTACTTGCCGGTGTTTCCCAACGGATTGCCCTTCCACAGCGCCCGCTTCGACTCCTTGTACGTGAGGTTGTTGAAGTGCCAGCCGGTGTTCTTCACGAGCTTGCCCTTGCTGTACACCACCTCGGTGCTCCAGATCTCTGTGCGGCACCTCTGCGTGGCCGAGTAGGGCTCGCACGTCGTGCGCCATTTCCGGCCGTTCTTGTTGTGTTCACCGGGCGTGATGTAGATGTTCTTCTCCAGAGCCACCGTGCCCTGGTTGAACGGGTCCAGCGCCAGGTCGTAGATACCCCGGCTGCGGTTGAACACCCGCAGCTGGTACTCCCCGTCGGCATATCCGGACACATTCGCGTACACGATCGCCCGCCCATCCTTGCCGATCAGACCGTTGTTCTTGAGGTTCGTGTTGGTGACGTCGCGCCACTTCCCGTTGATGTTGAACTGCACGCCGTAGACATCGCCAGTGAGACCACCGGCGACCCGCAGTTGCAGCAGGCCGTCCGTGACGTAGTCGAAGTAGTTGACGAGGGCACCGCGTGCCGAGCGCACGCGGATGAAATCGGGGATGCCGTAGCCGTCGACGGGCTGAATCGGCTGGGAGTTCATCAGGACCAGGGTGGAGTCAGCCAGCTGGAATGCGACTGGGTGGAACGCCCCCCACGGCGACGACAGGGTGGCGATGGGCACCTTGACCGTGGCCTTGCCCGAGGCGTCGGTTTTGAAGGCCAACGGCGTGCCCCATGACTTGATGAGATCCAGCTGTCCAGGGGTCTGGGAGAGCACGAAGGTGTACATCTTCAGCCTGCTGGTGACGCCCGGGGTCCCCACGACCTCCACCGTGGCGCTGCTGACGCCCTCCACGAGGTCCCAGTCCTTGTCCTTGATCGTGATGGTGCAGTTGTTGGCATCACCCTTGCCGCACAGGGCGTCCCGGTCGGACTGGTAGTCCGCCATCGCCGCACCCGTGCCGCCCACCCAGGACGCTGCCACCAACATCAGGCCGGCAGTCGCTCCCGCCAGGAATCTCTTCATGAGCTGTCCTCCTCAGGAACAGAAGGCCGACGTCATTGTCATGGCCGAATATTCAAGATTAACTCACGATCAATGCGCGGGGAAGCCCCCG
>JAUNVL010000023.1:0-21976 GCA_030537675.1 Propionibacteriaceae bacterium
GCTGCCGCGACGCACCTGCAATCAGGGATGCTCTTCGCCGCCCGCGTGCGACCGGGACAGTCAGACAGACGCTGACTCGCGTGGGGTGCGGGGACACTGGTGGCGCACGGGATCGGGATCTGTGCGCCACCAGGGTTGGCCGCCATCCACAGGGAACGCTGTCAATGGGCCCTTGTCCGGGGCATCATGGAGCATGGAATCCCTGTGGCTGGACACTCATCGTCTCTCACCCTCACATGACCAGTTCGTGGAAGGCGCCCACTACGACACCGTCGTGGCAGGTGCTGGACTGACGGGGCTCGCCACTGCCGTCCTCCTTGCCAGAGCGGGGCAAAAGGTGGCGGTGGTGGAAGCTCGATTCGTCGGAGCCGTCACCACAGGCAACACGACGGGAAAGCTGTCCCTTCTGCAGGGCACCACCCTGCACCAGATCCGCAACTATCACTCCGACAAGGTCCTGCGCGCCTACGTCGAGGGAAACCGTGAAGCGCAGTCGTGGCTGCTGCGCTATCTGGGCGAACGCAATGTCGACGTGCAGCACCGGGATGCCTACTCCTACGCCACCACTGCCAAGGGCGTGGAGACGTTGAAGAAGGAGTTCGAGGCGGCAAAGGTCGCCGGACTCGAAGCGACCTGGACCAGCGAGACGGAGCTTCCCTATGCCGTGCAGGGTGCGGTGAAGGTGCCCGATCAGGCCCAGTTCCATCCCATGGAGGTACTCGAAACATTGGCGACGGAACTGAAGGAACTCGGCGGTGAACTCATTGAGGGTGTGCGCGTCACGGGAGCCAGCTATAGATCGCCGCTCACCGTGAAGACTGACCGCGGGGACGTCGGTGCCGATCGACTCATCATGGCCACTGGCATCCCCGTGCTCGACCGCGGTGCCTACTTCGCAAAGCTCACACCGATGCGTTCCTACGTCGTGTCCTTCCGGGTCCCCGCAGCGCGCTGCCCCATTCCCCAGGGCATGTACATCAGCGCCGAGGAGCCAACCCGAAGCCTGCGTTCCGCACCATCAAATGATGGCCAGATGCTGTTGGTGGGCGGCAACGGACACGTCACGGGCCGCACGGATTCTTCCCAGGCGGCCGTTGACGATCTGGTGGCATGGTCACAACTGCACTTCCCGGGGGTCGAGCGCACACATGCGTGGTCGGCGCAGGACTATCAATCCATCAACCGCGTCCCCTTCATCGGCAAGCTGCCGCGAGGCGGCGGAAACATCTGGGTGGCCACCGGCTACAACAAGTGGGGAATGACGAACGCCGTCATGGCAGCCCTGACGCTCAGCGCGGACATCCTCGGTGGCCAGTTGGAATGGGCCGACACGCTCGGACATCGGGTCACCAAACCAGCGGGCATCCTCTCTGCCGGAAAGGTCAGTGCCGGGGTGGGCACACACCTGGTCACCGACTGGGCAAAGGCTGAAACCCACGGGGAGCCCGAGGATGACCCCGCAGAAGGCGAAGGAGTGGTGTTTCGTCACGGGGGCGTGCCGGTGGCGCGATCGACGGTGGGTGGCACGACGTGTCAGCTGTCTGCGGTGTGTACCCACATGGGTGGAATCGTGAACTGGAATGACGCGGAGAAGTCCTGGGACTGCCCGCTCCACGGCTCACGCTTTGCAGCCGACGGGTCGCTCCTGGAGGGGCCCGCCACCGACGATCTCCCCAGCGTGCAGTGACGGGGTCTTGGCCTCACCCTGCGGGGAAGCGCTCCCAGACGCGGTGGGTGGCCAGCAGCGTGACGAGCTGAGACACGAGCGCCGTGGGCTCACCGACGACCACGCCTGCGGCGCCCTCGGGTGCTCCCGCCGCTGCCAGGACGGACGTTGCCTGTGAGGCCACCGCGATGGCCTTGCAGTGTCGGAACATCTCCGCAACGATCTTCACCACTCGCGGATCCACCGGCTGCCCTGCTGTGTCCTGGCCGGCCTTGGCGTCGAACGTCGGCATCGCGTCGGGTGCTGGCGCGGGAGCGTCCAGAACCAGTGCTGCGTCGAACTCGATGGACGCCGCGGTGAGGAACGTGCGGTCCACCACGACGCCGCCGACCTTGCCTCCCATGGGGGCTGTCACGAATGGCAACATGCCAGCGTGCATGATGGCATCCTTGGCTGCTTCCACATCCGCCGATGGGGTGTTGGAATCAACGACGATGGCGATCTTGCGGCCGGTCACGGGCCACTTCCGCCCCACCTGCGACACCGACGGACTCGGTTCAATGTCGGCGATGGGGATGCTCGGCTCGGGTGCTGGCAGCCCCAGTCCCCGGGCGACCTGTGCGCACAGATCCGCGTCGATGTTCGCCAGGCACTGCAACTGCCTCACCCGGATCGACTCCTCGTAGCACTTGCCCAACTCGAAGGTGTAGGCATTCGTCAGGTGCTGGCGCTCCACCTCGCTCAGTGAACGAACGAACATGGTCGCCTGGCTGTAGTGGTCATCGAAGCTGGCGGACAACTCCCGTACCGTGTCCCCTTCGACCGGAGTGGGGATGTCGATGTAGCCGGCCGAACCGTCATCCGCCTCCGCCGGGTTTCCACCGTCGAGTGAGTTCGGCTTGTACGGTGCGACGCCGCCATGGACGGCTTGCTGGTGGAAGCCGTCGCGGAACATGTCGTTGACGGGGCAGTGCGGCCGATTGATCGGGAGCTGGCTGAAATTGGGTCCACCCAGGCGCGTGATCTGGGTGTCGATGTAGGAGAAGAGCCGTACCTGCAGCAGCGGGTCGTTGGTCACGTCGATACCGGGGACCAGATTGCCGGGGTTGAACATCACTTGTTCGGTCTCGGCGAAGAAGTTGATGGGGCGACGGTTCAGCGTCATGGTGCCGATGATCTCCACGGGGCACAGCTCTTCAGGAATCAGCTTGGTCGGATCGAGAAGATCGATCCCGAGGTACATCTCCTCCTCCACATCCGGCATTACCTGCACACCCAGATCCCACGATGGGTACGCCCCCGCATCGATGGCGTCGTACAGGTCACGACGGTGGAAGTCAGGGTCGGCACCGGCCGTCATCTGCGCCTCCTCCCACACCTGGGAGTGCACTCCTTGACGCGGCTTCCAGTGGAACTTCACCAGGGACGTCTCACCGGCGTCGTTCATGAGGCGGAAGGTGTGGATACCGAAGCCCTCCATCATCCGGAATGACAAGGGGATCGCGCGGTCGGACATGTTCCAGGCGACGTGTGCCTGCGCCTCGGTGTGGAGGGACACGAAGTCCCAGAATGAATCGTGGGCGCTCTGCGCCTGGGGGATCTCCCGGTCCGGCGACGGCTTGACCGCATGCACGATGTCGGGGAACTTGATGCCCTCCTGGATGAAGAAGACCGGAATGTTGTTGCCAACGAGATCGTAATTGCCCTCGGAGGTGTAGAACTTCGCCGCGAAGCCACGGGTGTCGCGCACTGTGTCGGAGGAGCCGCGAAAACCGGCCACCGTCGAGAACCGCACGAACACCGGGGTTTCGACGTCCTTGCCAAGAAACGCTGCCTGGCAGATCTTCGACGCTCGTCCGTTGGCGACGAAGAAGCCGTGGGCGCCGGTGCCGCGGGCGTGGACGACGCGTTCGGGAATCCGTTCGTGGTCGAAGTGGCTGATCTTCTCCCGCAGGTGGTGGTCCTGCAGCAGCACGGGGCCGCGTCGCCCTGCCTTCAGTGCGTGGTCGGTCGTCTTGAGCCGCGCTCCCTGGGACGTGGTCAGGTACTCACCTTGCTGCGCCACGGCTCCCGGTGGGGCGCCCGTGGGAGCTCCTGTCGGGGACACTGTCGCGGGACCCTGCTGGGACGGCTTCGGAGGTTGTGGCGCCATGGGCGCCGTCGGTTCCGCGAGCGAGGGTGAATCCACACCGGGTCCGGCAGGTGGCGTCAGCGTGTGGTCAGTGGTTTCCTGATCGGTTGACATGGTTCTGCTCCTCGCTCATGCGTACATGTTGGGAGCAGACACGGCATCCCGTCCGACGCTGGATGCGGTGAGCTTAACCAGCGCTGAGGGTCATCCGGGGATCCTCGGACGTGATTGTTGCAACTTGAGTCGCCTGCTGGGTCAGGGGAGGCGAGCCCGATCGAACTCCTGCAGCAGCCTTGGGCGCCGACGGTGCTGCTCCCGCAGCCCTGTGATCAATGCGTCGACCTCGCTTGCCGCGGCTGAACCCTGAGCGAGCCGTCGCATCAGGGACAGGCGCTTCGCTGCACGCTTGTAGTGCGCCGCGCCAGCTTCCACCAGTTCCTGCTCCACCAGTTCTCGGTGGATGGGCAACACCGCAAGCGGGTCGATCCTGGCATAGGAAGCGACGACGCGATCCCACACGTCGGCGTCCCTGAGATGCAGTGAATGCGCGAGCTGCCACACCAACGGGGTGTCTTTCAGCGTGAGCAGCGCAAAGAGCACCGCTTCTCGAGGGTGTGCGCTGAGGGTCGTCGTCACCTGATCGCGTAGCTCTGGCCAGGTTTCGCCCGCGGCCGCGTGCAGTCGTGCTGCGGTGCTGGAGGAGGGCCACCGCTGGAACACCGCGAGTCGGGCGGCGACCAATTGGGCGGGCCGGTGCTGCGACAACAAATTGCACCAGGTGTCGGAGGCTGTGAGCGACTGGTGTCCCCGATCGAACTCAGTGGCCTGTCGCGCCCAGTCGATGGCCAGGTCAAACTCGCCGACCTCCTCCAGCGCCTTGGCCGTGTCCTTGAACCAGGCGGCGACGCCACGGTCACGGGCGTGTGTGCGGATGATGGCGTCGACGTCGTGGTCGAGGATGGCGAGTCGCCTGTCGTTCCAATCGAGGATCCAGCGCTCGTGTGAGTGGGTTCCCGAGAACCACTTCATGTCTGCTGGTTGCGGCGGCAGCGTGGCCCGGACCTCGTCGAGTCGAGCGCGGTAGGCGGCCATGCCCATTTCTCCGAGCGCCGGGGCATAGGCGACGGGGTCGAGTTCGAAGTAGTCGACGTCGCCGTCGAATTGGAACGTCATCATCCAGTCGACGAGCTTGCCGGCCGGGACTCCCGCGGCTGCCGCGACGCTCGGGTGGAGCGCGAGGAGTCTGCGGCAGGCGTCGCCAATGATGCCGCTGGAGTCATCCGCGCGGGCGATCACCTTGACAGCGCTCGCGAGGGCCTTGTGGGTGACGGAGTAGGCCTCGGCGGCGGACACCGACGGGATCGCGGATTCCAAGAGATCAACCCCGTCGTGCATCTGCTTGCCGTGCGCGTTGGCGGCACTCCACCGGTGGAGATCCGTGCGGGTCCGGATGAGCGGGAGGACTTCGTCGGCCAAAAGCATGTCCACCACCGTACGGTCTGTTCCCATCCGGTGGCAGACGAGCCGCAGGTTTTATTGCTTGGCAGGCCTGGCCAGGATCCCGGCCGGAGCGAAAGGTTGATGGTCGTCGGGTCTCTGTCGGACAAATGACGATGTTCGTCCAAAGGGTCGCGATTTCGCACTGGTTCTAAAAAATGTTTTCAGGATTGTCTTCGTGGTGCATCGTCCGTTGCCAGAGCCGGTTTCGGGTGAAATGTTAGCGTGAGCCAAATGAACTATCTTCACGTCGTGAAGTTGACCCCTCAAACATTTTCCTCCAGCATTGGATATGTAACCCCGCCAATGGCCGCCGATCGGGAGGCCTGCTCGGCGTGCCCGACACAACGGCGTCCCGAAACTTCTGGAGCCAAGTGCCGACAAGACGATCACGAATTCGATACCGACGTGGCGCGCCTACCAACCTCTCCGACCTGAACATCGCAAGCGAGCTGTCGGAGTCCGGTCCCGTCGAGGAGCGCCGCGAGGCGACCCGCAACCGCAACTCACCCGTCGTCGTCGCGATGACTATCCTTGCCACCCTCGGCGTCGTCGCCTACACGGCGTTTCTCCTGCAGATTGACAACCGCGGCGACCTCTTGCCCTGGCTGCTGGTCCTCGGAGCAGAACTCATCCTGGTGTTCCTTGGACTCATGAGCATGTGGACCATGCTCGCGGGCTACAACAAAGGCACCACCTTCGCGTTCCACGAGGCGCAAGGCCGTCTCTACAACCCCAAGCTGAACGACGACATGGGTATTGCCGATGATGCCACCGCGTGGCCCCTCTTCATCAACCGTCGTGAGGTCGACGTGGACGTGTACATCACGGTCTTCGGCGAAGAGCTCAAAGTCATCCGCAAGACGGTGACCGCAGCGCTGGCCATGAAGGGGCGCCACGAAACCTACGTCCTCGACGACGGCGACTCCGACGACGTCCGCGACCTCGCCGCCGAACTGGGCGCAGGCTACATTCGGCGCCTCGGCGGTTCAGGCGCCAAGGCGGGCAACGTCAACCATGCCCTGGCGATCACGCACGGCGAGTTCTTCCTCATCCTTGACGCGGACTTCGTGGTGAAGCCCGAGATGTTGGAAGAGACATTGCCTGCAATGGCCGACGACAACATCGCGTTCGTCCAGACCCCGCAGGTCTATGGAAACCTTCACACGACGATCGCCCGTGGCGCCGCGTACATGCAATCCATGTTCTACCGCTACATCCAGCCGGGACGCAACGAGTTCAACGCCGCGTTCTGCGTCGGCACCAACGTGCTGTTCCGGCGCAAGGCCGTCAAGGAAATCGGCGGCATGTACACGGGCTCGAAGTCCGAGGATGTCTGGACTTCACTGCTGCTGCATGAGCGCGGCTGGAAGTCGTTGTTCATCGACCAGGCACTGGCTGTTGGCGAGGCGCCTGACACCATTGAGGCCTACAGCAAGCAGCAACTGCGCTGGGCCACCGGCGGCTTCGAAATTCTGTTGACCCACAACCCACTGTCTCCGCGGCGTCGGCTGACGCTGGATCAGAGGTTGATGTATTTCGTGACCGCGACGCACTACCTGAGCGGTATTGCCACGGGACTTCTGCTGTTCGTTCCCGCTCTGGAGATCTTCTTCGACCTGCGGCCCATTTCCCTCGCTGTCGGGCCGCTCGAATGGGCGCTCTACTACTCGGGCTTCTACGTCCTGCAGATCCTGCTGTCCGCGCTCATCCTGGGCACATTCCGGCCGGAAGTGCTGCTGCTCGCGGCGGCGTCGTTCCCCATTTACATCAAGGCCTTCCGCAATGCCCTCTTCGGCATCGACGTGAAGTGGTCGGTGACCGGCACGACGGGTGGGCGGACATCGTCCTTCAACTTCATCCTGCCGCAGCTGTTCGCCTTCGTCTTCCTGCTCGTCACCTCGGCCGTGGCCATCTGGCGCGACGTCCTGATGTCCACCCCGAACGTCGCCACCTTCTGGTGCGTGATCAACACGATCGTGCTTGGCCTCTTCGTCCTCACCGCATGGCGCGAGGATCGCCAACGAGCCCATACGGCGCCCACCCGCGCGCACATCGGTGCGTCGACGGACGAGAAATCCGCTCCGATCCTCACCACCACACTTGACCGCGACGTCCTCGTCGCTGCCCACAACCACACCAAGGAGGTCATCTCATGACCTGGCCGACCCGTTTGAAGATGTTCGGCGGCATCATTGCCGTCCTGGCGGTGGCCTTTGCGCTGACGCTGCTGTTCAACCAGCGGATGACGCAGGCACACAGCCTCTCCGCCACCATCACCTCTCCCTCGTTTGACGTCGGCTCCGGCTACGGCGGCATCGTGGACCAGCAACTGGCCAACAATGGGGACCGGGTGAGCGCGGGGGACGTGCTGTTCGTCGTGACATCCAGTTCGCTGCAGCAGGCAGTCAGCCAGGGCGCCGAGCCCGCTTCGACGGTGGCCTACCAGCTCGACCTGGACACTGGCACCGTCACCTACACCGCGGTCAGCGACGGCCAGCTCGTCGACGTGGCGGGAACCCTGGGGTCCTACGTGCCGGATGGCGGGATCCTGGCCCGGGTGGTCAGCCCGCAGCGTGCGGTGGAGGGCCAGTACAAGCTGAGCCCCATCGACTATGGCCGCGTGGATGACGGGGCGGCTGCCACCATCATCCTGCCCAACATGCAGAAGTTGGACGCCACCGTCGCGGGCGTCCGGGTGGCGACCGAGGACGGGCAGGCGGTTGCCGTGATCCGGCTGACCAGCGACGGACTCGCTGACCCCGAATTGTCCTCGCTCGCCCGCGAAGGCACCCCCGTCACCGCTCAGGTGCAGCTGCGGGACGACGGCATTCTGGCCGGACCCACCGCAGCCGCCCTGGCGTTCCTGACGAAGATCGGACTCCGCTGATGTGGGGCGCACGATCTCTGGCCGCAGGCATGGCGGCCGCCATGCTCCTTGCAGGCTGCACCGGTTCCCCCGCTGGGGAGGAAACTCCTTCGAAGACACCTTCGGACCAGGGCGCGCTGGAGGGACAGGGTGCCGAATGGCAGCCTGACGGCCTCGCCGCGTCGATCGATCGGATCGGCACCGTGCCCAGCAAGGACCTCAAGCCGGTCCGGCTGGCCGACGGGCTCATCCCCCCGACGAACCATTGGTTCTCCGGGCTGGTGTTTGGCGACGACCCGCAGCCGGTCTACCCGCTGCCTCTGTCCTTCGCGCTCAGCGAGGACGGACTGACCTTCGGGCTGCCCGCCGTGACCACCACCGAGAAGACCATCATGGGCACGAACGCGCCCATGGTGCAGGTGTCCATGGCTGAGAGCCCCACCTGGCAGGTGGTGGCCTATGACGCACTCTCAGTGACGGCGGAGGCCTCCTCGGATGGGTCCGCGCTGGGCCGTGTCACCGTGGTGCAGGGTTCGCCCTACATCACCTACACCGCGATTCGCGAGCAGGAACTGAGCACGCAACTGCCGTTCGAAGCCGGCGAGGACTACGCGTCGTTGACATCTGGCGACGGCGAGTACGTGGCTGTCTCCAGCGGCGGGAGCATCGATGCGGCAACCGTGACGCTGCCGGCCGATGCCTCAGTCACGTGGGGTGCAGTCCCCGAGGGCGGCGACCCGGCCGTGATCGCCAAGCTTGCTGCACCTGTGACCGCCACCGCCGTTGCCTACGAGGTGGGGGAAGAAGTCCGGACCACGCTGAGCTACGAAACCGAACAGCCCACCGTCGTCGTGCGGATGCCGCACCAGCAGAACGATGCTGCGACGTGCGAGCTCGGCACCTATGCCAGCAGCTACGGCGCGCTGGCGGCGTGTGAGGGCAACGACATCTCGTGGGAGACCACAGCGTACGAGGCACGTGCGGAGTTGGACCTTTCCGGTGTCTCCGGGAAGGATGCGGACGAGTTGAAGGCTGCGCTGACGGCCGATGTGGCTGCTGCGAAGGACTATCCGGCGGACACATACTTCGGCGGCAAAGCCCTCTACCGCGATGCGCAGCTCTACTCGATCGCTCGTCAGTTGGGTGCAGAGAAGGAGGCGGCTGCGGTCCGCGAGCGCGTCCGGGAAACCCTGGTGCGTTGGGCGAACCCCGATGGTTGCCAGGAAGTGGACGCGTTCTGCTTCGGATACGACGAGACGAACCGCGGGATCGTCGGGCAGACGCCGTCGTTCGGTTCGGATGAGTTCAACGACCACCACTTCCACTACGGCTACTTCCTCTACGCCGCTGGCGTGCTGGGCGCCGATGACCCGGAACTGGTGGAGCAGATCCGGCCCGTCATGAACCTGCTCGCTGCTGACATCGCCTCAGCGCCCGCCAACGAGTTCTTCCCCGAGCGACGCACGTTCGACGCGTACGCGTCGCATTCATGGGCCTCTGGTACCTCGCCGTTCGCGGACGGTAACAACCAGGAGTCGTCGTCAGAGGCTGTGCTCGCATGGGCAGGGCTGACGCTGTGGGCGCAGGTGTCCGGACAGACCGAGCTCGAGCAGGAGGCCACCTGGATGCATGCTTTGGAGGGCCAGTCCGCTCGTGCGTACTGGACGGATTTCGACGAGTCGGATCCCGTCTATGACGGCTACGCTCACACGGTGCTGCCGCTGAACTTCGGCGGCAAGCGCGACTACGCCACCTGGTTCTCCCCCGAGCCAGCCGCGATCATGGCCATCCTCGTGATTCCCGCGAGCCCGTCGTCGGACCACCTGGCCGGTGATCCCGAGCGGATCGAGCGCAACGTCACCGAGGCGACGTCGAACGGTGGCTTCAACCAGATGTATGGCGACTACCTGCTCATGTATTCCGCATTGGCGGGAGAAGAAGCGAGGGTCGCGGCACTGGAAGAGGCACGCAACCTGGACGTCGTCGACGATGGCAACACGCGCACCTACCTGCTGGCGTGGTTGATGTCGCTGAAGGCCTGAACCCAACACCCCCAGTCGGCCGGCATTCGTCGGTCGGCTGGGGGTTGTTGTTTCCTGCGGCAGTCCGAGGGACTCAGACCTCTTCGAGGGCGTCGCCGCGTAGTTCGGGCAGGAACAGGGACGCGATCATGGCCATCACGAACATCGCGCCGAAGAGCGAGAACACGAGCGGCAACCCGCCCGCACCCTTCAGGAACGGCACGAAGAGGGGGGCGGACATGGCGGCGATGCGGCCGAACGCGGTGGCAGCACCGGCGCCCGAGGCCCGCATGCTCGTCGGGTACACCTCGGGTGTGACCGCATACAGCGCGCCCCAGGCGCCCAGATTGAAGAACGAGAGCGTGCAGCCCGCACTCAGCGTGATGGCGTAGAAAGCGGCGTCGTTGCCGGGCGCGACGGCCGCCGCGATCTGAGGAGCCATGCCGAAGAGGATGGCCCCGATGGCGGATCCCCCGAGGAAGACGGCGAGGGTGGGACGCCGCCCCCACACCTCCACGAGGATGGCGGCAAGAAGGTAGCCGGGCAGCTGGGCGATGGTCATGTAGAGGGTGAACCCGAACGACCTCACCAGCGTCATGCCGCTCTGGTACAGCAGTGTCGGGAGCCAGATGAATGCGCCGTAGTAGGCAAAGTTCACGCCGAACCAGGTCAACCACAGGGCGATGGTGGAGCGTCGGAATCGTGGCGTCCACAGGTCGCGCCACCCCACCTTGACCGGACGCGCCTGCACCTCGGAGGCTTTCTCGTGCGGGGGAGTCGGGGCCCCGGCGGCCTCCTCGAACTCTGCGACGACCGCCTCCGCGTCGATGTGGCGGCCCTTCGATTCCAGGAACCGCACGGATTCGGGCAGGCCGAAGCGGACGACCAACGCCCACGCGGCAGGGATGGCGCCCAGCGCCTGGGCCCAGCGCCAGCCGTTGTCACTGGCGGGCACGAGGTTGAAGCCGATGATGGCCGCCGCCAACCAGCCGATCGCCCAGAACGACTCCAGTGCCACGACGATGCGCCCACGGATTCGCTTGGGGGCGAATTCGGAGACCAGCGTGGAGGCCACCGGCAACTCGGCACCGAGACCGATGCCGACGATGAACCGCAGGATCACCAGCATCACGAGCCCGGTCGAGAGTGCTGACAGGCCCGTCGCGACGCCATAGAGCAGCAGGGTCAGGGCAAAGACCTGTCGGCGGCCAATGCGGTCGGCCATCAGTCCGCCCACCGAAGCGCCCACTGCCATGCCCACGAAAGCGATGGAACCAAGGACGGACAATTCGGTGTCCCCGAGGCTCCAGTGCTTCGCCAACGCGGTCATGATGAAGGAGATCAGGCCGATGTCCATGGCATCCAGCGCCCACCCCACCCCGGAGCCCATCAGGAGCTTGTTGTGCTTGCGCGTGTAGGGAAGGCGATCCAACCGCTGTGCGCGCGTAAGGCGATTCATGGGTGGAATCCTATGGCCGGAGACATCCCTTGTGATTCTGTGCCCATCCATTCCATGAGGTGGTGCTCCACGTTGGCTCGACGACGCAGCCGCCGGGCATGATGGGGGCATGCCCACACCCAGCGCACCCACAGGACTCATCGTCTGCCTTGATCACGTCAGCCTCGACGACTTGGTCGGCGCAGTCGAGGTCATGATCCAGGAGGGACTCAGGACGTTCTCCCTGCCGTCGGGACACGAGGAGACGGGCGACATCGTGGCCATCTTCGGTGCCCGAGCCCGCTTCGGGATGCACGGCCCGGTGACCGCCGCCGCACTCACTAACGCCCGTGACTGGGCAGTGTTCGCGCTGGTGGACGAGGCAGACGAAGCACTCGTCACCGCAGCGCGGGAGACCGGCATCCCGGTCTACGCGCAGGCCATGACGCCCAGTGAGGTCCGCGGACTGCTCGCCAGTGGCGCCACTGGCGCGCTGCTCTTCCCGGCCGACGTGGTGGGCCATGTCATGGCGGAGCGGCTCCGGAGCCTGGGACTGGCGGACAAGGTCATCCCCCGCGGAGGCATCGGGGCGTTCTCGGCCACCGAATGGCTCAAGTCCGGCGCCGTCGCCGCATGCGTTGATGCGACGCTGCTGGGCGACGCCCTGCGCGGTGGGGATCTGGGGTCATTGCGCGACAGGTGTGGCTCGTTCTCCAAGGTGAACCAGGAAGCGCCCGCGCGCAGCTGAGTGCCGGCGGGGAACGGCCGCGTTCAGTCGAAACTGCGGCGAGGGGCCGAAGGATCTCCGGTTTCGGAGGAGCCGTCGGCGTCACGAACGGCTGCGTCGTCGTCGCTGATGGCGTGTGCGGGCGACACCTCGTCCTCGGTGACCGCTTCCGCATCGTCGAGCAGCAGGGCCAGCCCTTCCTCGTCCGCCGCCAACGGAGTAGTGCGGCGCGCGTACTTGCCCCGGAACACGAGGATGGCGGCAACGAGCACGGCGGTGCCCCCGACGACGATGAGCGCCACGTAGAACCATGACAGGAAACTGCTGCGCCCGGCGGTGTCGGAGTCGACCTCAGCGGGAACATCTGTGGTGGGCGTCGCCGTCGCGGAGGCCTCGCTCTCGGCGGACGCGGTGGGTGATGCCGAGGGGGACTCCTGGTCGACCTCCAACGGCTCCTCGACATTCAGGGTGAATGTCCGAAATCCGGGGGTGAATCCGTCGTTGCCGGCGAAGGACACCACGAGGGTGTTCTCCCCGGGTGTGACGCCCCGCGAGATCTCGGCGAACGTCTGGAAGGAGCCGGATTCGCTGCTGACCACGCGGGAGTCCGGGCTCTCCTTGTCGTTGACGAGGACGCTGAGGATGGCGCCCTGGATGGGGACCCGGTTGGCGTCGGCGATGGTGCCCTCGACTGTCACGAGACCGCCCGCGCTCACGGTGGAGGGGGCGACGGAGACGTCGATGAACACATCGAGCCTCGTGTCGTGGGGCTGCTGTGGTGTGGGGGGCGCCGCATTCACGGCGGAGAGCGTGATGGCCGCTTGGCTGGGCTCCAGTTCCCCCTGCCCTGCGAACATGGCCACCACTTCCTGGTCGCCCGAACGATTCCCCTCGGGAAGCGTGAAGCTCAGCGTGTAGGTGCCGTCCTCGCCGGTCGGCGACTCCGCCACAGGTTCGCCGTTGAGCAGGCCCTGCACCTGGCTGGCCGGAATCGGACTGCCTGCGCTGTCGGTCAACACGCCCTGCGCCACCACGGAGAAATCCCCGGTCATCTCTGCCTCGACGGTGATGGAGGTGGCTCCGGCGACGGGGTCCGCCGACGCCGTCGGCGCGATCAGGAACGGCAGCCCGATGGCCACCGCCGCCAGCAGGATCCAGCGAGCCCGGTGGAGTGGGGTGGATGCGCTCATCGTCGATGCTCCCGTCGTGCGGACGAGGGAACTCTAGCGCCGCTCATAGTGGGTGACGCCGTCTTGGTAATAATTCAACCTGAGCGTAATCTGAGGATTTCACAGGGTTTCTCTCAGTAAGGACGCTTCATGGCGACAGCTCGACGGGCCAACACGGAGGTTTCTGACGTGACCACGTCCACCGCCTCCCCCCAGCCGGGTCGCGTTTCCCGGGTCGGGGCGGCGCTGCGCAAGGGGCTGCCTCCCGCCGCCATCGTCGGGCTTCTCGCCATCACGATGACCCTGACGTTCGTGCCGATGGGAAAGTCAACGAGCACGAGCGTCGCCGACCCCCTGGCCGCGTATGAAACTCGTGTGGCCAACCGCGCCAGCCGCGAGTTCGCGCGCGTCCCCAACCCGGCAACACTGTCGACCTTCGACACCAGCCCCACAGCTGTGGTGCCGAGCCCGTCACCGTCCCCAGCCCCCGTCGTGACGGAGTCCGTCGTGCCGGTGATTCCCACTCCGGCGCCGTCCGTCGCCCCGCTTGCCCCTCCCACCGTGGTCGCCGAGGTTGTGGTGCCCAAGATGGACTGGAGCATCAGGGGTGAGAAGGCCGGCGTTCGCTGGGCCAGCTCCTCGGTGAACGTGCGCAAGGGACCGGGGACTGACCACGACGTCGTCACCACGCTGGGCGAGGGCCGCAAGGTGGCCATCACCGCCTCCGAGAATGACGGCTGGCGGCAGGTCTCGCTGAAGAACAGCGTCGGCTGGGTGAAGGCCACGTTCCTCACCGACGTCGAGCCAGTGGCACCCACCAAGGTCGCGTCGTCGTCCACGTCGTCGAAGAAGGACTCCAGCTCCACGTCCTCCAAGAAGCCGTCCGGCTCCTCCGAGAAGCCCGCGGGCAATGCCTCCTCCGCCGGCACGTGCTCCAAGGCGGGCAACGCCGAGAACGGCATGAAGAGCAACACGGTGAAGGTCCTGCGCAAGCTGTGCGCCCAGTTCTCCAGCATCACCAGCTACGGCGGCTACCGCGCCGGGTCGAGCGGCTACCACGGATCAGGCCGGGCCATCGACGCGATGATCTCCGGCGACGCCGGATGGGACGTCGCCAACTGGGCGCGCGCCAACGCGTCCTCGCTCGGTGTCGTCGAGGTCATCTACCAGCAGAAGATCTGGACCACGCAGCGCTCCGGCGACGGTTGGCGCAGCATGTCGGACCGCGGTGGAGCCACGGCGAACCACTACGACCACGTGCACATCAGCGTCGGCTGACCAACATCTGAAGTCGCAGGCGCCGTGGGTTGATCCCACGGCGTTTGCCGTTTCGGATGGCCGCCTGGACGCGACGGATGGGCCATCCGGTGGGAGAATCCGGCGGCGTCCGCGAGCACTTCCGCAGTCCCAGGCTTCCTCAGGATCCGTTCACGCCTAGTCTTGGACCCATGATCACGCCGGTAGACCCCACCACCACGCAGGCCTGGGCCGAACTCAGCTCGCTCAAGGACTCTCTCCAGCCGGATCTCCGCGCATGGTTCGACGAGCAGCCGAACCGCGCACAGGAGTTCACGTTCGACATGGCCGACCTCCACGTCGACCTCTCCAAGAACCTCGTCAGCTCCGACGTGATGCAGGCGCTCCTGCGGTTGGCCGACGAGGTGGACGTCGCCGGACGCCGAGAGGCCATGTTCGCCGGGGAGCACATCAACGTCACCGAGGACCGTGCCGTGCTCCACACCGCGCTGCGGTTGCCCCGCGAAGCGACACTGGAGGTGGACGGCCAGGACGTCGTTGCCGACGTCCACGAGGTACTGGACAAGATGTACGCGTTCGCGGACACGGTGCGCTCGGGTGAGTGGGTGGGCGTCACGGGCAAACGCATCGAGACGGTGGTCAACATCGGCATCGGTGGCTCGGATCTCGGGCCCGTCATGGTCTACGAGGCGCTGCTGCCGTACAAGCAGGACGGCATCGAGTGCCGGTTCGTCTCCAACATCGACCCCAACGACTGCTGGGAGAAGACGCACGATCTGGATCCCACCACCACCTTGTTCATCGTGGCCTCCAAGACCTTCACCACCCTGGAGACCCTCACCAACGCACGCATGGCGCGCGAATGGTTACTGACGCAGCTGGCGGCTGACGGGGCCATCGACGGCTCTGATGAGCAGCGCAGCGACGCCGTGGCCAAGCACTTCGTGGCAGTCTCGACAGCACTGGACAAGGTGGCCGACTTCGGCATCGACCCGGCCAACGCGTTCGGTTTCTGGGACTGGGTGGGCGGCCGCTACTCCGTCGACTCCGCCGTGGGCCTGCCCGTGGTTCTCTCCATCGGCCCCGACGGCTTCCAGGACTTCCTCGCCGGCTTCCACGCCGTCGACGAGCACTTCCGCACCGCCGAGCCCGACAGCAACGTGCCGCTGCTGATGGGTCTGCTCAACGTCTGGTACGTCAACTTCCTGGGTGCCGAGAGCCACGCGGTCCTGCCCTATGCGCAGTACCTGCACCGCTTCGCCGCCTACCTGCAGCAGCTCACCATGGAGTCCAACGGCAAGTCCGTGCGCTGGGACGGCACCCCCGTCACCTGCGCCACCGGCGAGATCTTCTGGGGCGAGCCAGGCACCAACGGCCAGCACGCCTTCTACCAGCTCATCCACCAGGGCACGCGGCTGATCCCGGCTGACTTCATCACCGTCGCCAACCCCGCCCATCCGGTGCAGGACGGCGACGCGGACGTCCACGGTCTGTTCCTCGCGAACTTCTTCGCGCAGACGGCCGCCCTGGCGTTCGGCAAGACCGAGGCCGAGGTGAGGGCCGAGGGCACCGCCGAGAACATCGTCCCCGCGCGTGTCTTCCCGGGCAACCGCCCCACCACGTCCATCATGGCGCCGGCGCTCACGCCGTCGGTCGTGGGACAGCTGATCGCGCTGTACGAACACATCACCTTCGTTCAGGGCATCGTGTGGGGGATCGACTCCTTCGACCAGTGGGGTGTGGAACTGGGCAAGAAGCTGGCCATGGAGATTGCCCCGGCCGTGACCGGTGACGCGGAGGCGCTGGCGAAGCAGGACGGCTCCACGCAGTCGCTGGTGAGCTGGTACCTCGAGAATCGTTCGTGAGTCCGCCGCTGGAAGACGGACGGGGTTCGACCGTGACTGCCGGAGGTGAGTTGGTCGCGCCCGCACGAGGCCCTCGGCTCGCGCTGCGGGTGATGGGATATCTGGCGCTCGCCGGTTTCCTGAGCATGGCCGCGGTGGTCGGTGTCGTGGCGCTCGGCGCCCGCCACGTCCAGCAGGTCTCGGCCGGCCGGACCTTCACCGTCGACGACGTCCCCGCGCGACCCATCGCCATGGTGCTGGGCGCCAAGGCCGACGCGGGCCGGCCGTCGGCCTTCCTGGCTGCGCGGCTGGACCTTGCCGTCGAGCTCTATGAGATGGGCAAGATCAAGGCGGTGCTGGTCTCCGGTGACAACCTGGCGGGCAGCAACTTCGAGACCCGCGTGATGCGGGACTACCTGGTGAACAACGGCGTGCCTGCGGACCGGGTCGTGGAGGATCCCGCGGGCTACGACACCTACGACTCGTGCGTTCGCGCCCGCGACGTGTTCGGCGTGACGGAGATGCTGATCCTCACGCAGCTGTACCACCTGGAGCGTGCCATCACGATCTGCACGGACATCGGCGTCGACGCCGTGGGTGTGGGCGACGTCACCGCCCGTCGCAACTTCCCGGAGCTCTACGCCAAGGGCGAGGCCAGGGAGTGGGCCGCCAACCTCAAGATGGAGTGGGACCTGGTGTCGCGCAGGGTGCCGCAGCAGGACCCGTTCGACGACTCGCTGCTCAGGGCCGCCGGTCTCTGACCCCATGGGGAGCGCCGCGCCGATCCCCGACTTTTGGTCTCCAACTTCGACCATCTGCCTCGTATGACGACGGCAGGGCGAAGTTGGAGATCAGAAATCGCGCAGGGCACGGGACAGGCTCCCGAGCGTCGGTGATGCGAAGTCAGGATCAGTTCGTTTTCGTGAGGGCGGATCCCTTGTGCGCGGCCCCTGCCCCGGTCTTGTCCGACTCGACGATCCACATGGGCTCGTCCTCACTGGCCGTGAACTGCTGCTTGGCGAACTGGAAGTCCTTGGTGCGCTTCTCCTTGACCACCCCATGCGTCTGACCCTGGGAGGTGTTCCACGACACCTTGTCACCGATCTTCAACGCCATGATGGTCCTCTTCCTCGCAGCCGTGTCATTGATTGTGGCGCGCACCAGGGGCCACGAAGAACTCCCGGTGGCGTCGAGACGCAGTGATCAACCGGAGCCCGTCACCAGATGGAGACGCCACGCCCCATGCCGTGGTACTGCCAGCCCGCATCGTGCCAGCGGTGGGGATCCAGAACGTTGCGGCCATCAATGATCGACGGTGACTTCACCAGTGGCCTCAGCTCGGCCGGATCCAGCGACACGAATTCCTTCCACGGGGTCAGCACCATCACCACGTCGGCCCCTGTGGCAGCCTCCGCGACGGTGTCGGCCACGTCCAGATCGGGCCGGCGACGGCGCAATTCGTTGGCTGCTGCCGGGTCCACGACCACCACGTGCGCGCCCCGGCCCAGGATCTGATCGGCGATGTCCAGGGCAGGGGAGTCGCGCAGGTCGTCGGTGTCGGGCTTGAAGGTGATGCCCAACACGGCCACGCGTTTGTCCTTCAGGGAGCCGCCGACGGCCTCCTGCGCGAGCTCGACGGCGTGGTAGCGGCGACGCAGGTTGATGGCGTCGACCTCCTGCAGGAAGGTCAGGGCCTCGTCGACGCCCAACTCGGCAGCGCGTGCCATGAACGCGCGGATGTCCTTGGGCAGACAGCCGCCGCCGAAGCCGATGCCTGCCTGCAAGAACTTGGCGCCGATCCTGTCGTCGTAGCCGATGGCTTCTGCAAGCCGGGTGACGTCGCCACCCGTGGCGTCGCACAGCTCCGCCATCGAGTTGATGAAGGAGATCTTGGTGGCCAGGAAGGAGTTGGCGGCCACCTTGACGAGCTCGGCAGTGGGGTAGTTCGCCACCACGACGGGGGTCCCGGCGGCCAGTTGGGGCGCGTAGCACTCGTCCAGGAGTCGCCGGGCCTGGGTGCCGGTGGCGATGTCGTCGGGCAGCCCGTAGACGATGCGGTCCGGGTACAGCGTGTCCTGGACGGCGTGGCCCTCGCGGAGGAACTCCGGGTTCCATGCGAGCAGCAGCTCACGGCCCGCAGCGTCGATGCGCTCCATGAGGCGTTGTGCCGTGCCCACGGGGACGGTCGATTTGCCCACGATTGCCGCAGGGTTTTCCGTTCGCCGCTCGGCGTGCGCGATGACGGTCTCCAGGGCAGCGTCCACATAGCTCATGTCTGCCGCGAGCTTCCCCGACAGCTGAGGCGTCCCGACGGCGATGAAATGCAGGTCGGCGTCGGCGATCAGGGTGGGATCCGTGGTGAACCTCAGGCGCCCCGACTCGACGTTGCGATACAGCATCTCCGGCAACCCGGCCTCGTGGAACGGGGCGACGCCGGCCGCGAGGGCTTCGATCCGTTCGCGGTCGACGTCGAGACCCACAACGTCATGGCCGTTTTCGGCCATGCAGGCTGCGTGGACGGCTCCGAGGTAGCCGCAGCCGATCACTGAGATGCGCATGGCCCTCAGGCTAGCGGGGACAGGCCTGCGACGGTGCCCGTCACGGCTCAACCGTGGCGGGGTCCGCGCCAACGCGGTTGCCCGCATTCAGGCCGTCGATGGTCTCCATCTGCCCGGAACTCAGCGTCACGTCCAGTGCAGCGAAGTTGGAGCGGATGCGCTCGGGGTTGGCCGACTTGGGGATGACGACGAAGCCACGGTTGAGGTGCCAGCGGATGATCACCTGGGCGGCGGTGGCGCCTGTGGTCTCCGCGATGGCCAGGATCTCCGGGTGCTCGAGATCTGCAGCCTGTCCCAGCGGGCTCCAGCATTCGACGACCACGCCGAGGTCGGAGCAGTGGTTGATCAGGTCATCGGGCTGGAAGGTGGGATGCAGTTCAATCTGGTTCACGGACGGCGCGATGCCGGTTTCGTCGACGATGGTGTCGAGGTGTTCGGGCAGGAAGTTGGACACCCCGATGCTGCGTGTCAGACCCTCGGAACGGAAGTCGATCATCTGTTCCCACGTCTCTGCGTACCGGCCTGCGGCGGGGCAGGGCCAGTGGATGAGGTAGAGATCGACGCTGTCGAGGCCCAGCTTCTCGAGGCTGCGGGAGATGCCCACGCGGGCGTTCTCACGACCCTGCGCCTTGTTCCAGAGCTTGGTGGTGACGAAGATCTCATCGCGGGAGAGTCCGGATTCGGCAATGGCACGGCCGACGCCCACCTCGTTGCGGTAGATGGCGGCGGTGTCCACGTGGCGGTAGCCGGCCTCGAACGCGGCGAGTGTCGCGCGGTGGGCGGCGTCGTTGTCCAACTGGAACACCCCCAGCCCGAGCTGCGGGATCTGTGTGCCGTCGTTGAGCTTCTTCAGCGGTGCGCTGGTCATGATGCCTCCAAGCGTTGCGGGTGTCTCCACCCATTCAACACGCTCAGGGCAAAGGACGAGCGGGTCGCCATTGGGCAGCCCCCGACGCAGCGTGGAAGAATGTGAGCCATGCAATCCTTGGAAGCCCTGCTGGATGCCCGTGTTCGCGCCGTCGCCGGTGTGGACCCCGAGATGCGTCCGGCCACCAAGCCCCAGTTCGGGCACTTCCAGTCCAACGTGGCACTCCGGCTGGCCAAGCAGCAGGGGCGGCCGCCGCGCGAGGTGGCGGCCGGGATCATCGAGCAGCTCGACGTCGCCGACCTCTGTGAGCCACTCGAGATCGCCGGGCCGGGGTTCATCAACTTCCGCATCCGTTCCGAGGTGCTCGCAGCCGCCGCCAGCGCGATCCTCGAGGATCCCCACGGCGGCCTGAACGTCACCCCCTACCCGCAGCGCGTGGTCATCGACTACTCGGCGCCCAACGTGGCCAAGCAGATGCACGTGGGGCACCTGCGCTCCACGATCATCGGCGACTGCTTCAACCGGGTGCTGACCGCGCTGGGTCACACCGTGATCGCGCAGAACCACATCGGCGACTGGGGACGCCAGTTCGGCATGCTCGTCGAGCAGATCCTCGTCGAGGACCTCGACCCGAGCACCCTGGATCTCGCCTCCGCCGAGGCGTTGTACCAGCGTGCCAACTCGCACCTGAAGGACGACGAGGAGTTCGCGACCCGCTCGCGCGACCGTGTGGTCAAGCTGCAGGCCGGCGACGAAGAGACGCACCGCATCTGGCAGCAGCTCATCGACGTGTCGCTGGCCGGCTTCAACGCCACCTACGCCCGCATGAACGTGCTGCTCACCGACGACGACATCGCGGGCGAGTCCATGTACAACGACGACCTCGCCGCGGTCTGCGAGGACCTGGAGTCCCGCGGCATCGCCGTCGTGGACGACGGCGCGCTCGTGGTCTTCGTCCCCGGCTTCAACGCACCCGCCATCATCCGCAACCAGCGCGGCGGCTACGGCTACGCCACCACCGACCTGGCCGCCATCCGCCACCGCGTGGGAGACATGGCCGCCGACCGCATCATCTACGTCGTGGGCGCACCCCAGACGTTCCACTTCGAGCAGGTCTTCGCCGTCGCGCGCGCCGCCGGCTACCTGCCGGACGACGTCTCCACCTCCCACGTCGGCTTCGGTCAGGTGCTTGGCGCCGACGGCAAGAAGTTCTCCACCCGCGACGGTACGGCTGTGTCGCTGAACGTGCTGCTGGATGAGGCAGAGGCGGAGGCCGCGCCGAACATCGCGCTGGCCGCCATCAAGTACGCGGACCTGTCCAGCAGCCTGCAGAAGGACTACACCTTCGACGCCTCCCGCATGGTGCAGACCACCGGCGACACCGGACCGTACCTGCAGTACGCCCACGCCCGCATGTGCCAGATCCTGCGCAGGGCGGAGGCGGAGCACATCGGCTTCGGCGCCGTCGCCATTCTCAAGGAGCCGGCTGAGCAGCAGTTGGCTCTCCTGCTGAGCCGCTTCGGCGAAGTGGTCGACGACGTGGCCGACAACCTGGCACCGCACAAACTGTGCGTCTACCTCTACGACGTCGCCGGCGCGCTGGCCACGTTCTACGAGGCCTGCCCCGTGCTCAAGTCGGAGGGCGAGGTGCGTTCCTCACGCCTGGCATTGTGCGCGGCCACCAAGTCGGTCATCAGCAAGGGCCTGGACCTCCTGGGAATCGACGCTCCCGAGCGCATGTAACGTCGCCTCCGGCGATCGGGTGGGGACTGCGCGGAGCGTGTTTTCGCCGTTGAGTGCGGGTCGGTGTGCGGTGTGGGACGTCGCCTCCGGCGATCGGGTGGGGACTGCGCGGAGCGTGTTTTCGCCGTTGAGTGCGGGTCGGTGTGCGGTGTGGGACGTCGCCTCCGGCGATCGGGTGGGGACTGCGC
>JAUNVL010000023.1:22076-27888 GCA_030537675.1 Propionibacteriaceae bacterium
CTCCGGCGATCGGGTGGGGACTGCGCAGGACGTGTTTTCGCCGTTGAGTGCGGGTTGGTGTGCGGTGTGGGACGTCGCCCTTCGGCGATCGGGTGGGGACTGCGCAGGACGTGTTTTCGCCGTCGAGCGCAGGTCTGTCTGCGGTGTGCGACGTCTTCCCCGGCGATTGGACCCGGGGACAGGGTCAGACGGCTGGCGTGGAGGCCTTTGGGTTGTCGACGGGGTCCAGCGGATCCGGGTGGTCCGCGGCATCCTGCGCGGCCAGCGCTGCGCCGACGATCCCAGCCTTGTTGCGCATCTTGGCGGGCACGATGGGTGTCTTCAGGTCCAGGAAGTGCATGAACTGGTCCGCATCCTTGGAGACGCCGCCGCCCACCACGAAGAGGTCGGGGGAGAAGAGCATCTCCACGTGGCTGTAGTAGCGCTGGAGCCGCTGGGCCCACTCCTCGTAGGTGAGGCCCTCCTTGTCCTTGACCGACGACGCTGCGCGCTTCTCGGCGTCGAAACCGTCGATTTCCAGGTGACCGAGTTCGGCATTGGGGACCAGCACACCGCGGTGGATCATGGCGGAGCCGATGCCGGTGCCCAGCGTGGTCAGGATGACGAGTCCGGGATGGCCCTTGGCGGCGCCGAAGTACACTTCCGCCAGCCCGGCGGCGTCGGCATCATTGACCAGCGTGACATCCCGGCCCAGGTAGTCCTGGAAGAACTTTCGTGCCTCCACCCCCACCCAGGACTTGTGGAGGTTGGCGATGAACGGCACCACTCCATGCTTGACGGGTGCCGGAATGGTGAGGCCGATGGGTCCGTCTCCCACCTCGTCGGCAAAGTGCTCGATGACCTCGGCGATCACTGCCGCCACGTTCTTCGGCGTCGACTTCTCCGGCGTGGGAATGCGGAAGCGATCCGCTGTGAAATCGCCGGTTTTCAGATCGACGGGGGCCCCTTTGATGCCAGAGCCGCCGACGTCGATGCCAAGGATGTTGTTCATGGTTGACCAGCGTAGCGAAACACCGCCCGTGCACAGCACCGGAGGTGGCGAAAGTTCACGCGGGGTGGATGGGTTCGTCAAACAAGGGTGCAGGCAGGACCGCCAGGTAGCCGGGCTCTGACGGATCGTTGCGGGCGATGAGCGCGCGACTGCGTTGGTCGTCGAGGAACCTGCGGGCATCAGAGCTGTCCAGGTGGTACAGGCTCAGGGAGACCGGTCCATCGGTGGTGTGGAGGTTCACGCTCGCCACTCCGAGTTTCCGCTGCAGTGGTCCCTGGGAGATGCCGATCGACTGCATCCGACGGTGCGGCACCAGCGAGATGGTGTGCTCGAGCCAGCCGTGGTGCGCGATGACGGTCTGGTCGTCGGCTCCCCACAGGTGGCGGTGGAAGCCGAGCGGGGTGAGCCAGCGGGCACGGGCGGGCTGTCCGTGGAGTGGGATGGCGTCCAGGTTGATGCCGGGCCAGAACGCTGCCAGGACACGGGTGACGTCGTCGCGGGTTCCGTAGGGCAGCACCATGCCGCTGGTCTGGCCGCTGCTCTCACCGCCGTGGAACCCCAGCACCGTGACCCTCACCCGGTACAGGCCCGTGAGGCGCTGCAGGTAGTCCTGGTGGATGGACACCGCCTGGATGCGGTCGGCCTTCAGACTTTGCGAGGTGGTGGTGAGCAGGCCGCGGGTCATGTGGAGGCCGTCGGTGACCCTGTCCAGGTGGAAGTTCCAGTTGCCGGCTATCTGGCTCCAGAGGTAGCCGCCGAGGCCGAAGACCGCGGCGCCCAGAAGGGCGAAACTGAAGCCACCGTCCAGCCATGTGCTCACTCCGATGAGCGCGACCGCGCCCAGCAGCCACGGCAGCAACGACGACACGAGCACGCCCTTGACCAGGGTGAAGGGTGCGACGCTCACCACCCTGTGCGCAGCCTGCGCCTCCGGCGGGGTCTCGCTGGGGGATCCATCGTCGGACGGGAGGGGCGCGGAGGAGGCGAGTTGACGCATCCGCACCAGCAGATGGTCTCGAAGCACTTCGGCCCGCTCTTTTGCCAGGAACTCCAGCCTCTTCCCACCGGCGCCGCCCACGTCGATGGTGACGCTGGAGAGGCCCAGGAGGCGTGCTGGAAGTGAGCGTTCGATGTCGACGGACTGGATCTTGGCATAGGAGATGCGGGCGGAATCGCGGGACAGGAAGTCGCGCTCGATGCGGAACTCCTCGTCGTCGGCGATGAACGTGGTGGTGCGCCACTCGATGATGCCCCAGACAAGATTGAAGATCACCACGGCCAGGACCAGGCCACCGACGATCCACGAGAACGGACCCATCTCGGCGATGGACGCGAATCCTCGTTCGGCGACGTCGCGGCCGAACACCACGACGAGGCCGAACAGTGCGATCCAACTGCGAGCGATACCGGTGAGGGGGTGGGGGCGCTCCACCTCTTTCGCCAGGGTGACCGCCGGTTCTTCGGTGTCGACAGCGGGATGGTCCCCGCGGTCAAGTGCGGGTTCCGCCAGATCGTGGGTGGGGTGGGGGTCTGCGGTCGGGGCCGTGAACGACGGTCCGCGCCGCACCACAATCTTTCGTGGCGGGTCGAGTGGGGGCTGCGCCATCAGATACCGGCCTGCAGCAGTTCGCCGCGTTCGATGAGCCGATCGCGCATGGCGACTGCGTCGGGGCGCGCAAGACCGGGGATGGTGATGGTGCCGGACGTCGATGACGTCACCAACTCCACGCTGGCCAGTCCGAACTGGCGCTCGATGGGGCCGGAGGAGACGTTGACGAGCTGCATCCGGCCGTACGGCACGCAGGTCAGTTCGCGCCACAGGAGGCCGCGGGTGAGGTAGATGTCGTCGTCGGTCTCGGCGTAGCCCCAGCGCTTGTACACGCGCGACGCCCGGATGAAGCGCCACAGCCAGAACACCAGGAACGCAGCGAGCGGGGCCCACCACCAGGAGATGTCCAGCAGCACGAGTGGGACCACGATGGCGGCGCCGAAGATCGGCCAGGTGATGGCGATCATCAGGTACTTCAGTTTGAGATACGACGGCGACAGCGGGAGCCAGTTGGCGGCAGGCGGGCGGAACAGTTCTTCCATGGTGTCCTTCTCCATCAGCGAACGAAGCGCTCGTATTTTCCGGGGCGACCGCCGGGCCCGAGCACCTTGACGTCGCCCATCACCGCGGAGCCCCCGAGCTCGACCGTCACGCTCGCGGGGCCGGTCGGGAGATCCCGCGGCTTGTAGTCGCTCATGATGTTGTCGATCAGACTCACCACCCGGATGCCTTCCGGCACACGGATCTTCACCTCGCCCATGAAGACGGTCAGGTTGATGCGGACCACGTCGCTGGCAAAAGTGGCGTTGACGAGGTCGATCTTCGCGTCGCCGAGTATCACCACGAGGCTGGTTTCAGTGGGCACGTGCAGCGGGGAGCCCGGCTTCAGCGTCGACAACACGGTGGTGGAATCCCGCAGCACCGGGCCGACGGCGGGCAGTGCTGTGAAGTGGCGCTGCGGCACGTTGGGGGTGGGGCCGGGCAGTGAACGCGGGGGCGCTTCCGACTGGGGGATCAGGTCGGAGGTGATGGCGTCGAGTTCGGCGAAAGTGCGTGCGGCGTAGGCACGGTTGAGTCGCTCGTCGTGTTCATCGAACGTGATCCGGCCTTCGCTGAACGCACGGCTGAGCACGTCGGCGACGAGTTCACGGTCACTGTCAGAGCATCGGAGGTGCCCGATGCCCCCGGGATGGTCCTGAGCGCTCACCTCTCCAGTCTAGAGCGGGTCCGCGCAGGTGACCGCCTCGACGTCGGCCACGGCGGCAACCCAAGCGCGGAACATCAACGCACGGTGAGAACGTCAACCCAATAGCAGAACGCCAACCGAGGATGAGAACGCCAACGATCTATCGTTGTCGTTGCGGGTCCGGCTGATGTGGTGTGCATCTCGACGGCGGTGTCGGCTAAGCTGGCCGCGGCCTTTGTTGGCCATGCGGGCGTAGCTCAATGGTAGAGCGTCAGCTTCCCAAGCTGAACACGCGGGTTCGATTCCCGTCGCCCGCTCGTTGGTGAAGCAGTCGTCGGCGTCATGAGACTCCGGACAGCAGCGCATCACCGCCCTCGCGGGCGTAGCTCAGTGGTAGAGCGTCAGCTTTCCAAGCTGAAGACGGGGGTTCGATTCCTTCCGCCCGCTCCGTAGTTCCCGGCGAGTTGATGCCATCCATCGTTGCAACTCGCGCAAACATCGGATCAGCTGGAAGCCCCACGTTGCAGTGCACAGCGGTGTGCTGGGGAGTCGGATTCACCGGCCCGTGCACCGCACGCTTCGAACCGTTGCTCAGCGGGTGACGCTCTCCCTGGACCCGAGAATGATGGATGCCACCTCGGCGGGTGTCTCCGCCACCGCGACTGCACCAGCCGCGAGCAACTCGTCCCGATCCGCGACTCCTGTCGTCACACCCAGCGGCTTCATTCCGGCGGCGATGGCCATGGCCATGTCGCTCGTGGCATCGCCCACGTACCACGTCTCGCTCGCGTCGACGGCGAGTTCCTCCATAGCGAGCAACCCTGAATCAGGGGCGGGTTTGCCGTGCTGGACCCGTTCGGTGCCCACCAGGACGTCGACGAGGTGGCGGATGCCGATGATCTCCAAGAGGTGTTCGGCGCCCGGAGTGGTCTTGGCGGTGACGACACCGATGGCGTGCCCCGCCGCTCGCAGCCGCTCCAGCATGTCAGGCACCCCGGGAAGCAACAGGCTCGCCCCGGCCTCCTCGACAGCCGGGAAGTACGCGGTGCGGTACGCCTTGATCATGGCGTTGATGTTGTCGTGGCCAACGTCGTGGCCGGTGAGTTCGGACAGCATGACGTCGAGCGGTCGGCCAATCATTGCCCGGATGGTGTGGCCCTGCGCCGAATGTCCGGCATCGGTGATGGCGAGGCTGATGGTCTCCTGGATGAGGGTGATGCTGTCGGCGAGCGTCCCGTCGAGGTCGAAGACGGTGGCGATACGGGGCATGGCAGAACTGCGGGGAGTCACGTCTCAACCCTAGACCTGAGCCCGAGAACCGTGCGGGTGGGCTTGGAGCGCTCTTCAGCGATGAACGACGAAGGCCGCCCGCTGGAGTTCCAGCGAGCGGCCTTCGTGGCGTTTCAGTTGATCAGCGGGAGCGTCGGAAGTTGCGGGAGAAGTCCGCCGCCGACGTGGTCCCGGCGCGGGCAGCGCCGTTGGCCGGGCGTGCCGAGCCGCCCGTGCGACCCGAACCGCCGGAACCACCGGAACCGCCGGAGCGGCCACCGGACGTGGACGCGGAGCCGTTGCGGCTGCCACCGGATCCATTGCGCGAGCCATTGCGGCCACCGGAGTTGCCACCACCGCCAGAGCGACGGGGACCCTGCTCCTGCTTCGGCTGCACACCCGACTTCTCAGCGGCCTCGGCCGGTGAGAGGAACGTGCGCTGGCCGGGAGCCAGGGAGACCAGGATGTCGGCGCCGGTGTGGGCGGCCGTGGAGGTGGCGTTGATCTTGGCCTGGCGCAGCAGCGTGCGGACCTCATTGCGCTGCGTCGGCAGTTCAAGGGTGACGACGGTGCCGGCGTTGCCTGCACGGGCCGTGCGGCCGGAGCGGTGCAGGTAGGCCTTGTGCTCGGTGGGCGGATCGGCGTGGACCACGAGCGACACGTCGTCGACGTGGATGCCGCGGGCGGCGATGTCGGTGGCCACGAGCGTGGAGACCTTGCCGGTGTGGAAGGCGTCCATGTTGCGGGTGCGGGCGTTCTGGCTCAGGTTGCCGTGCAGGTCCACCGTCGGGATGCCGAAGCCGATGAGCTGCTTGGC
>JAUNVL010000171.1 GCA_030537675.1 Propionibacteriaceae bacterium
GCCATCGTCGCCCACGTCGATCATGGCAAGACGACGCTCGTCGACGCCATGCTCTGGCAGTCAGGCGCGTTCCGCATCGGCTCCGACGTGAAGACACAAGTCATGGACTCCATGGATCTGGAGCGCGAGAAGGGCATCACGATCCTCGCGAAGAACACCGCCGTGCAGCACAAGCGGCCTGACGGCACCGAGGTCACCGTCAACATCATCGACACCCCCGGCCACGCCGACTTCGGTGGTGAGGTGGAACGTGGCCTCGAGATGGTCGACGGCGTGGTGCTGCTGGTGGACGCCTCCGAGGGCCCCCTCCCACAGACCCGCTTCGTCCTGCGCAAGGCGCTGGCCAAGAAGCTGCCGCTGATCGTGGTGGTGAACAAGGTGGACCGCCCGGACGCGCGCATCAGCGAGGTGGTCGAGGAAACCTATGACCTGTTCATGGATCTCATCGACGATGAGAGCACCGACGTCCTGAACTTTCCCATCGTCTACGCCTCGGCCAAGGCTGGCCGCGCATCGCTGACGCAGCCAGCAGACGGCACGATGCCCGAGGAAACCACCCTCGAAGCCCTGTTCGACACCATCATGAAGCACGTTCCTGCGCCCACCTACGTGGAGGGCGCCACCCTTCAGGCGCACGTCACGAACCTGGACGCGTCCCCGTACCTCGGCCGCCTCGCACTGTGCCGCGTCGTTGCCGGCGAGATGCACCGCGGGCAGATGGTGGCCTGGTGCCGCGCAGACGGGTCCATCACCACGGTCAAGCTCACCGAGATGCTCACCACCAAGGCGCTCGACCGCGTGCCTGCGGACTGGGCTGGCCCCGGCGACATCATCGCCATTGCAGGCATTCCCAACATCACCATCGGCGAGACACTGTCTGACCCCAACGATCCGAAGCCTCTGCCGCTGATCCACATCGACCAGCCGTCGATCTCGATGACCATCGGCATCAACACCTCTCCTCTGGCCGGCCGCTCCGGCAAGAAGTTGACGGCCCGCCTCGTCAAGAACCGCCTGGACGCGGAACTGATCGGCAACGTGTCCATCAAGGTCTCCGACACCGAGCGCCCAGATACCTGGGAGGTACAGGGCCGAGGTGAGCTGCAACTCGCGATTCTCGTGGAGATGATGCGACGTGAGGGCTTCGAGCTCACCGTCGGCAAGCCGCAGGTGGTCACCAAGATCATCGATGGCAAGGTGCACGAGCCCATCGAGCGCCTGACCATCGACATCCCCGAGGAGCATGTGGGCACCGTCACCCAGCTGATGGGGCTGCGACGAGGCCGCATGGAAGTGATGGTCAACCACGGAACCGGTTGGGTGCGCCTGGAGTTCCTCGTCCCCGCACGTGGCCTCATCGGATTCCGCACCGAGTTCCTCACGGAGACGCGCGGCACTGGACTCATGAACCACGAGGCCGAGGGCTACGCGCCATGGGCAGGGAGCTTCCGCACCCGCCCCACCGGCTCGCTGGTTGCCGACCGAACCGGCGTCGTCACCTCGTTCGCGTCGTTCAACATCCAGGAGCGGGGCACACTGTTCGCAGCACCCGGCGCAGACGTCTACGAAGGCATGGTGGTGGGTGAGAACCCGCGTGCCGAGGACATGGACGTGAACATCACCAAGGAGAAAAAGCTCAACAACATCCGCGTCTCCACCAGCGAAGAACTGGAGCGGCTCATCCCGGCCAGGAACCTGTCCATGGAGGAGGCGCTGGAGTTCTGCAGCGCCGACGAGTGCCTTGAGGTCACCCCGGCAGTGGTGCGAATTCGCAAGGTGAACCTGAACGCGAACGACCGCGCGAAGGATCGCCGCAGCGCCAAGAAAGACTGAAACGACGACATGCACAAGGGGCGCCCACCGATCTGGTGGGCGCCCCTCTTGTGTTGTCGTGCCTCAGTTGGAGACGGCGGAGGCGAGGTTGGCGAGCGACTGCTCCAGTTCCTCTTCCTTCACGAGCGGGAAGTGGAGCTTGTCGAGGAGCTTCTGGTCAGTCACCTTGGACCAGTCGTAGGTCAGCGTCACGTCGGTGGCGTCAGAACCGTCGGCCTTGAGCTCCCAGAGCCACTCCCAGCCGGGGGGCTCCTGTCCTGCGGGTGCCGTCTTCCATCCGACCATCTGGTTCTCCGAATAGGCGCTGACCACGTTGTCGGTCTGGTACTCGCCACCCATGTGGGGGCCCTCCATGTTCATGGTGAACGTGGTGCCGGTCTCCTGGATGCGATCACCGTGGTCAACGGAACGGATGAAGCCGGAGCCATCGATCTCGGCATGGCGCGACGGGAGGGTCAGGACGGCGAAGATGTCCTTGGCAGAGGCGTCGATACGGCGGGAAACACTGATGCTGTCTGTAGCGGTCATCCGTCCATACTGTCGCGTCAGCGGGTCAATTCAAGGCTTGGGCACGTCATCGGTGCATGCGGCCCGGAGTTCTTGCAGCTCTCTGCGCATGTTGGCACGGGCCTGAATCTCCCAGATTTGGCGTCCGAACACAGTCGCGAAGAAGTGGTCGCGGTCCAGGAAGCCGCTCAGGAATGCGCTTCGGCCCAGCACCCATTCGGCGTCGCTGAGGTGCGGCAACTCCGCGCGAATCCCCCGGACGTTGCGCCGATAGACTTCATCGTCGGCCCCCAGCGCGCTCAGGTCTGCGTCGCAGATGCGTTGCCCTGACGAATCGCCCTGCCCGGTGACGTGCCCGGCGGTGAGCAGCACCAGCCGCTGGATCTCCGCGATGTCGGCGGGACTCCGCTGGCCTTCCAGCAGGTCCACCACCAATGCGGCAGAGGCACGCTCATCGTCGGGGGTGGTGTTGGAGTGGACGGCGTCGTGGAACCAGAAAGCGATGCGTTCCAGAGTCGAACCACCAAGGGCATCGAGCGCCGCCAGACCATCCACGAGGTGGCTGATGCCGTGGTAGTGCCGATGCGGCTCGGACCAACGCCTCAGGAGTTCTTCGCGGACGTCGCCGGGCAGGAGTCCACGTGTGTCCGGGGTCACCACAGCCGCACCAAGCCCCACGCCAGACCGGCCCAGAGTGCGGCCCAGAGCATGCTGGAGAACGTGCCGATGATGAACAGTTCGCCCTTGCTGCCGGTGGGTGTGCGCAGTTCCGGATAGCGGCCCAGTCCTTTCACCCCCAGCACGACGGCGATACCGCCGGGGAAGCCGCTGAGCACGCACGCGAACAAAGCGGCACGCTCGAGCAGACCGATCCAGCACCCGCCCTTGAGTTCCTCCCCTGCCTCCTTGAGTCCGGGAATGCCCGCGCGTGGCTGCTCCTCGACCACCGAGAGTGGCTCGCCTCCCACCGTGAGTTCAGGCACCGTCTCAGGAGGCGGCAGTGCCTCCCGGTTCTCTATTCGTACGAGCAGCCGCCGCACCACGGGCGTTCCCGCAAAAACCGCGAGAGCGAAGCACGCAGCCACAATCGCCGCCTGTGCCAGAAACACCCACACGTTGCCCACCTCCTGAACTGGATCCAACTCTGTCATGACCCCCTGACAACTGTCGCTGGGCCACGCAGTGCGAGGTCTCCTTCCGTGTGCTCGCGCCCCGTGCGAAAAGGTGGTGTTCGCGGAGCAACCGAGCAGCGCCGTCGTTTTGACCAAAGTCAGCGATCCAACCACGCGATGAGTGGAGACACTTTCCGGGGCAGGAAAAGATCTTGTGCTGGATGCGC
>JAUNVL010000172.1 GCA_030537675.1 Propionibacteriaceae bacterium
AAGACATGGGAACAATCCTTTCAGGAACTGTCTCACATCATTAGTACACCTCAGTTTTGCGCTTCAGGGTTGTGGGCTTCGATGTCGAGCCAGAAATTCTTGACCAGCTCGTAAACCATCCACCGAAGGGTGGAGTAGTCCACGCCGGGTTCTCTGATCTTGAGATAACGCACCAACATGTCGCGGACTCGCTGGCTTCGGATCCCATAAGAATCGACCATTTCATCAATATTTGGCCGCTTGACCGCGACGAGCTCTAGTAGTCCGGGTATTGAGTTGTCGAATATCCCGAAGTCTTTGAGCATTGACCAGACATAGGTAAGCCCGTCAGGCTTTTGACCTCTGTTTGTTTGATACTCCCGATATCCGAGCAGATGTTCCGGGCGTAGGTCATTTACCGGCACACCGTTGTGTGCCAGGACTTTTGTCATGACGGTGAGGCCGTTATCGAAGTTCGGTGGCCTGACTTGTAGTGAGGTTCCGTGTTCGGTCATTCGAGCGAAGAATTCAGGTTCCCTGTTCAAGCGGATTCGGTGGAATCGCGGCTTGGCTTTTCGAAGCCAGGTATAGCTTGGTCTGATCACGTCCATGGCTATGAGGTCAGCGATTCCATTCGCCGATTCAAAGGCGGCCCGGTTCAAGTACATGCCCTGCCATGGGTCGCCGAGTCGGTCTTTCCAGTCATGTCCAGGGTCTTGGCAGCCAGCGTTCTGCCATCGCTGCTGCCAGGACTGGCCCTCGAACAAACTCAATGCCTCCAAAATGACGCTCAGTCCTCGGAGTGACACGTCGGTGGCGCCGTCCAGGCCCTCAGCGCGTTCGACCAGTTCGCTCTGCGGCAGTGAAGAAAGGTGAGGGACGGAGTCTTGAGTTTCAGTTGCTGGCCGAGCTGGTGCTTCAGTGGCGGGAAGGGAGGGGACATAGTCCCGGACTATTGCCATTTCGATCCTCCGAACAGTTCGGTCATGTCAGCGGCGGAATATGGGGAGGGGTGTTCCTTTGCTGTCTCCGGCGCTTCTTTGGCTGCAGCGCGCGAAGCGAAGTGTTGGTTTACCCGCTGGATTACTTCATCGTCGCGGAGATTTAGATATGTTTCGGTTGTGGTGATGTGGGCATGGCCGAGAAGAGACTGAATGTCTGTGAGAGAGACGTTGGGGTCCCGTGCCAGGCGAACGGCAGCTGTGTGTCTAAAGTCGTGGAGGGTCCAGTTGGCTCCCAAAATTGTGTTTATCCGGCGGAGAATGCCGCGCGTCGCTTCATAGTTCAGCGGCCGGTAGGGCTTTCTCAGGGTCCACCAGGCGGCGACTTCCGGCCGGGTGAGTTCCTCGGGCAGAGACTCCTGATACAGCCTGAACCATTGGAAGGCCTCTTGCGACGCGGGGATCCGTTGGACCGCCCCGGAACCTTTGCGTATTACTGAGATGCATTGCTGCCCAACATCGACCATCCCATTAGTTAGTCCTACAAGCTCAGAAGGCCGGGCCCCGCTGGAGACGTAGAAGGAAACTAATGCCCTGTCTCTGTCTGTTCCGAGCACGGTAAAGAGGTCCTCGAAGGCCTTATCGGGGATGGAACGGGGCGCCTGAACTGGGACTTTTTGTCGGTACTCGGCCCGAGGACCTTGGCGGTAGCCATTTTCAGGATTGTGATGAGCGCCGAAACGACCGCCGGCGCCGGTTCGTTCCGGCACTGGGTTGAGAAGAGGTCCGGTCAGCGCTCTGCGGTGGTAATCGTAAAACGAGGAGAGGACCGCGAGATTGTGGTTGATGGTTCGTGGAGAGTATTTATCAGTTAGGTACGGCTTGCCAGAAACTTCGTTGACGGCTGGCAGCGACCGACTCCGACCGCGTGAGTCTTTTGAGGCTTCACGCAGGGTTATCACAAAGGCCCGGACATCGTCGCGGCCTGCTTTGTTCCATTCCTTATCAAAGCCCCAGAGAAATCTGAACCATCGCAGCAGGTCTCGCCCATAAGACTTCACGCTAGATGTGCTCATTCCACGTGCCCAGAAATCCTGCAGATAGTGCTCTACGCTGAGTATGGGACTGCCATCAGGCGCCAGGACTTGCCAGTAAGGAGCAGTCTGGATCGATCTGATCTTCCCTGCAGTGCGTACATTATTGGAAGAATCCTGCTGGCCTGTGCCCATGGCGGTGACTCCAATGGTCCGTTGGTAGTCCGAGGCTAACCCACTTAGTCCGGTCAACATATCCCCACGCCACCAACTGGTTCAAGTAGTAGCGGTGGTCCGCGTTCTTGTGTCGCCAGCTCGTGCGAATCAACGAACTTTCGTAGGCGGTGAACATGATGGCCAGTGACACCATGTCGCCCTTCACGCCTGACCTGTCCAAGTGCGCTTTGACGTGCGTCCCGGCCGCCACTGGTTCCCAACAGTTGGGCTGTCAGGTCCATCTTGTTGAAGCCCTTGCTCACGATGTAATCCGAGTATGTCAGCGTGTGCGCGACGAAGACTGCCGCGTTCTTCGGTGCCGTCTTCCTGGACAACAAACCAGCAATGAATTCTCTTCTGACCACCTCGGCACAATCGGCTGCCTCGTTATTCTCGATCGTTTGTCTTCTCTCCGCTTTCTCGTCCTCGGTCATCCCCCTGCCGGTGCTTTCCCTCCCTTGCGCAGACCCCTCGCTTTCCAGTCCGTAACCACCATTGCCTTGTTCACTCCGCTGTAACCAGTCCAGAGGTAAAAACCCCGTCCGCGTCGAACTCGGTCAGCTTCTCACCGTCTGCGGTGGTGAGATCATACAGGCTCGCTGCGGGGCCGCTGTATCCCCACCCGTTCGGGTCTTCACTGACCACGATCAATCCAGCTTCCACGGCCTCAGCGGTGGCCTCGGCCACCAGTGCAGCCCGCTCCCGGTCATCTCTCATCCGCTGCGCCCAATGGGCGAAATTCCCGGGGTTCTCCGTGGCGATCGCTTCAAGCTTCGCTGCACCCTCCGCGTCGTCGCTAAATTCCTCGATCACAGCGGATTGTTCCAAAGTGATTCCCGCCGCCAGTGCAGCCGCTGCCCTGTCGTTTCCCTTCACCCTCAACGCTGTCTCCACCAGCGCCTTCTTCGCTCCCATTCTTCTGGCGATCTTCGACGGCGAGACTCCCAACAAGGACAGCTGGTGATACGCCTCGGCGCGGTCGTTATCCGTCAGCGCTCGGCGGTGGTCGTTCTCCACCACTTCGGTGGCCAGCCGGTCCGCTTCCTCCGGTCTCGCCACGACGTGAACGGCGATGCTGGCCAATCCGACGTCGACGGCGGCGAGGGTGCGGCGCTGGCCCATCAGCACGTGCACCGTGCCATCCTCGGCACGGTGGCCGACGACGGGAACCAGCACGCCGTGTTCCTTGATCGAAGCCACAAACTCCGGCGTCAGTGCCGCGTCCTTGCGAACGTTGGTGTCCACGGTCAACGTGGCGGGGTCCAGCAATTCCAGACTCTGAATGTCGTTCATGGTTCTTTGCTCCTTGTGCAAGGGGTGGGGTGAGTGGGCCGTGTAACGTTGCCAACTGCCCATCCCTTTCCCCGTTGTTTTTTAGTTGCTGGCGAAGCATGGCGTAGCTGTGGCCGACGGAGCCCTGTCTACCAGCAGGGCAAGACAGGAAAAAGCGTGTGGAGGAAATAAGCGACGCAGGAGCGCCGGA